>NZ_JBBNMZ010000012.1:0-71609 GCF_040098165.1 Collinsella sp. CLA-JM-H32 | reverse complement strand
CGCAGGCGGCCGGGCAGCGCGGCGTCGAGCTCCTCGCGGGCGTCCTCGAGCTCACCGTACTCCTCGACCAGGGGCATGAGCTCGTTCACCCGCTCGACGATGCGGCGCTGCTCGGCGAGAGGCGGAATCGGAAGAAATAGCTCTTTTAGCACTGCTGCTTTGATTCCTTTTGCGGTCGTCCCCGTGGCATGATCCTTAACTTGAATTTGGAACAGTGGAGATAGAATTATTTGGCAGAACAGGGCATTGTCTGGACCAACTGTGCCGTAATTCTGAAGGGTAATGACACGCTGTCCACAGCTGCAACGTTTCATTTCGCATATCGCGCAATACCCCATCGGGGCTTCGGTTGTAAACAGCAAATCGCCACGGTGGGTCTCTCCGCGAGACAAGCGTGTTGCATATTCGTCTTCTGAAATATACTCCTCGCGTGTGTAATCAATATAGCCTTGGCGAATGTTGCTCGCAGTCATTAGTCGAACACCTGAAGGTGATTTGTGAGGTGTTTTACCCCTGTAATCAATGAAGTTATATACGGTTTCCAGCCTTGCCCAAGCCCACCCCTCGGGCAGCTCCTCAAACGGTACTTCGTTCGCGATGCACTTATCGCTAGTCACGCGACCCTTGGCATCCACCTTCTTCTCATAGGGGGAGCCATCGGAACCGATATAGACAATGCTCTCCCCGCCCTTCGGGAATTTAGCCTTACCCTCAGCAATAAGCTTATGCTTCTCTTCACGAATACGCTCAAGCAGGACGCTTGCAGGCTCATCACTCGGGTCTTGTGGAACGAGCTTTCCCTCAATCGCCATTTGCAGGATTGAGTTCTTCAGGTCTTTTGCCTTCATCTACGCCTCAATCCCAAGAATCTCGCAAATACGAGCAAGCTTCTGGTCAATCTCGGCATCGAGCTTAGCGCGCTCTTCTTTGTAGTTCCTGATCAGTTCGTCAGGCGGTAAGATCTCCTCTTCCTCGTGAGGATAGCCGCACACGTCAAAGTTAAAACCGCCGTCTCGCAACTCGTCAACCGTATAGTACTTGGCCTTGGGATTGCCGTCTTCCTCGATATCCCGACGGTTCTCCCACCATTCCTTTACAGGTGCAAAATGTTCGATCCTAATGGGCTTGGTCTTAGAGAAGTGTTTATACCCCTCGGGCATGTCCATGCGATAGAACCAAACGCCCTCAGAGGCCCCCGTATTATCGAAGAACAGAACGTTAGTAGTGATGCTCGTGTACGGAGCGAAAACACTCTGTGGAAGGCGCAAGACAGTATGCAAGTTCATGTCCTCAAGCAGGCGACGCTTGATCTCCGTCTTTGCACTATCCTGGCCAAAGAGAAAACCATCCGGAATGATAACAGCAGCGCGGCCGCCTCGCTTAAGACGATAAAGAATGAGTCCAAGGAATAGATCTGCGGTCTCGGAGCTACGGAGTGCAACAGGGAAGTTGTTTTGCACCGATGCGCTCTCGGACCCGCCATAGGGCGGGTTCATAAGTACGACGTCAAACTGGCCGTCAGGCTTGTGCTTCCACTCGCGAACATCCTTCTCGAGAGAGTTATCGTGAAAGACTTCAGGATTATCGATATCGTGCAACAGCATGTTGGTCACGCACAGCAGGTAAGGGAGCTGCTTCTTCTCGATGCCGTAGACCGATCTTGCATAGAGTTCACGATCGGCTGGAGTCTGAACCTGGGAGTCGAGAATCTTGAGGGCGCTCGTCAAAAAGCCGCCCGTGCCACACGCGAAGTCAGCCACAGTCTCGCCGAGCTTGGGCGCAAGTGCCTGGGCCATAAAGTCAGTCACCGCTCGGGGCGTGTAAAACTCGCCGGCATTACCCGCGGACTGTAAGTCTTTCAGGATGGTCTCGTAAATTTCACCGAAGGCGTGGCGCTCTTTGTACTCGGTAAAATCAACCGACTCGTCAATCTCGTTGATGACTTGACGAAGTAGAATCCCATCCTTCATGTAGTTGTTGGCGTCAGTAAAAGCAGCCTTGACGACGACGTGTCGCAAAGGCGCATCAGGTGCAAGCTCAAGACTCTCAAGAGTCTTGAATAGATCATTGTTCACAAAGTCGAGAAGCTCATCGCCAGTAAGCGCCTTGCCGTCTTTCGCATCGTGCGCCCAGCTATACCAGCGCAGGCGCTCGGGGATGATGGACTGATAGGAGTCATCGTGAAACTCCCACTCCTGCTCCTTGGCATCGTAAATCTTGAGGAAGAAAAGCCAAGTCATCTGCTCAATGCGCTGCGCATCGCCATTGATGCCGGCGTCTTTGCGCATGATGTTCTGCAGGGTCTTTACGAGAGATCCCAGTGCCATTTGCTATCGTTACCTTTCTCTATGCGATGTAGAGCTCGTCCTCGAGCATCTGCGCTGCCTGAATGTACTGTTGTTTGCCGCCGAATGCGGCGACGATCTTCATTGGGCTGCCAAACCGACGGAATTCCTCGAGGTCGAGGACGTGGGTGTCGTCCAAGTCTACGAGGTTCGACGTCGCATATTTGTCGAGAAGCGCTTCAAGGACCTCACGCGCGACGCCGGCATACTCATAGAGCACGCCCTTTTTCTTGACACTATTGGCTCTCTCGCTGCGCGTAAGAGGTCTCTGGTCGTAAGCAATGTGGCAAATGAGGTCAAAGTCGCTCATTTGCTCCTGTCCAGTCTCGAGCCGCAGCTCATCCAGGAATACGCCACGCGCGCGCAGCTCATCGATAATCGCTTGTTTCTTATGTTCAGAGTTCCACGCCGCTAGGAAGTGGTCAAGAGTGTCGTATTCGCCGAGAATGTTTTTTCGCGTATAGTCCTTAAGGCTCTCAGTTACAAGAAGGCCATCGGAGGAGTAATACTGCACCATCTCCGACACTACATAGACGTCGGCCCCATGAACGTGATATTTCACATGGGAGGACGGATCGTCCGGCGGCAATACGGGTGGGTCTACGATCGGAGACGGAGGCGGAACGGGACTGCCGCCATTGCTGCCGGGACCCGGATCCGCAATGGGGTCACCCGGATTAGGCTCAAACACAACAACAGGTTCGCCATCAAACTCGGGATCTGCAAACAAACGCGATGCGTCACGAAAATCGAGGATGGTGAAATAGAGTTTGTCGTAGTCCTCACAGATACGGGTTCCGCGGCCGATAATCTGCTTGAACTCCGTCATTCCGTGCTCACCGAACTTGTTGTCGAGCACGACTACCTTACACGTCTTGCAATTAACACCAGTGGTGAGAAGCTTCGAAGTCGTAACGATGGTCGGGTATTTCTCGTCGGGGTCGATGAAGTTATCTAACTGAGCCTTACCTTCCCTGTCGTCACCCGTAATCTTCATGATGTAGGTGGGGTGATCTCTTACGATATCGGCGTTCTCGTTTACAAGGGCACGTCGCATATTTTCGGCATGCTCGATGTCAACGCAAAAGACTATGGTCTTGGAGTAACGATCCGTCTCCTTTAGAAATTGAGTTATCCGCTTGGCAACTTCCTCGTAGCGCTCTTTAATGACAATCTCGCTGTCGAAGTCTTGCTTCTCGAAAACACGTTTGGGCAGAGCTTCGCCGCGATCATCTATGGTGCCTTCCTCAGTACGGTATCCGTAAATGTCGACGTTCAGCTTAGGACGAATAACTTTATACGGGGCGAGAAAGCCATCCTCGATTCCCTGTTTAAGGGAGTAGGTGTAGACAGGTTCGCCGAAGTAGGTAATGTTTGAAACCTCTTCAGTCTCCTTTGGCGTAGCCGTCATACCGATTTGAATTGCACAATTGAAATACTCAAGTACCTTACGCCATGCGGAGTCCGCCGCGGCGCTTCCGCGATGGCACTCGTCGACGATAATCAAATCGAAGAATTCCGAGTCGAACTCGCGGAATATTTCTTCACCGTTTTCTCCAACAAGCTGTTGGTAGAGCGAGAAATAGACCTCGTAAGCAGAATCGAGCTTTCGACCTACGACCTTGGTTGTAACCCTCTTGAGAGGCTTGAAATCGCCGTCTATGGTCTGATCGACGAGAATATTGCGGTCCGCCAGATAGAGAACCTTACGAACCTCGGTAGTCTGTCGCAAGCGATGAACGATTTGAAAAGCCGTAAAAGTCTTTCCCGTTCCCGTTGCCATAACGAGCAAGATGCGATTCTTACCTCGCGCAATAGCTTCAAGCGTACGATTGATGGCGATGCACTGATAGTAGCGAGGATGATTGCCGCCGTGCTCCTGGTAATACGGAGCGGTCACAATCTCCTGGCTATACGGATGTTCAAGCCCCTTAGCTTTTGAGTATCGTGTCCAAAGTTCCGCCGGAGTGGGAAACTCGTCCATGGCAAGAGCGCGCTCTTTCCCGGTAAGAAAATCGTGCTCAACAAAACCCTTTCCGTTTGAGCTGTACGCAAACGGAATATCGAGCAGCTGGGCATATCCCATCCCCTGTTGGAGACCGGCATCAACGGTGTGCTCCGTATCCTTAGCCTCGACGATTGCGATAGGGATGCCCGGAGCATACATCAGAAGGTAGTCAGCCTTCTTCTTGTCTTTACGGGTGACCATACTTCCGCGCACAACAATCTCGCCACTGGTAAAGAAATACTCAGTGAAGACTTGGGTATTGCGATCCCACGACTTCATAATCGCAGGATCAATGAGTTTAAGCCGTGTGTCAGACTCGTTCATACGTCTCGGAACCCCTCATTGCGCAAAGCGACAGCTATTGATGTTGAGTTGATTAATTTTATCATCACTATGCAATCTAGCAGCCGCTTTATACTAAATGAGACGAAGTAAAGTCAGCCCCGTGAGAAAGCTCCAAAGAAAGCAAAATGAGCCCCGTTGACTTGAGTCAGAGGTCATTCCCGGAGCCCCGCCTACCTCCCCTCCGCCTTCAGCTTCAGCAGCAGGTCGCCCAGCTCGGGGCACTTGTTGGAAAGGCGCATCTGGGCTCGATCGCCCATCCTCCACCGCTGGCGGATCTCCTGAGCACGCGGACTCACGCGATAGTCCCCGTCCATCACCTGCTTGAGCAACTTGGCGGTCACGCGCGCGTCGGCTAGGGCACTGTGGGCGTGACCCGTCGACTCGTCAAACTCGATGCCAAACCACGTCGCCGCGTCATTCAAAGAGACGCACTCGTGGCTGCCCACGTCCATGATCGAGGTGTAAAACGCCTGCAGATCGGCCCAGTCCGTAGGAAATGCGGCAAGGTCGATTTGCTTTGCCTGGCACTCGGTCATAAGCTGTCGACGGTCCGTCCCGCTCCAGCAAACTATCTGGGCGGAGTAGCGGCCGATCCAATCGCTGAGCCTTTTGATCACCATGTAGAGCGGGTCGGCCATCGCGGTGTCCACGGCCGATATACCTGTGAGCTCGCGGACGGGAAACGCAACGCCTTCGGTAAATTCCGTCTGCACAAACTGCGAGAACTCGCCCATAACGTTGCCGTGGTAATCGAGCTTGACGGCGCCGACCTCGATAATCTCATTGCGCAGTCCACGGCGCTGGCGCTGCTTTGGCACCGGCGCAAACTCAAAGTCCAGCACAATCTGGCGCGCAAAGTTCGTCGTATCGATAGCCGAGATACCCGGCGTCTTTTTCAACTGACACGGTTAGGGCCTTTCTCCGTTGCCTGCCGCTTGCTACATAGGCGGCTACATTGCCGTAAGGATAGGTGGCCGCGCGGACATGAAAGCTGGGCGCAATACCATGCGCCAGGCACACGCCATGCAGACGGCCCCAAGAGAGTTGCCCGCTCTATTCAAATGCATGAAAAAGATATAGGCCCGGTGACTTGAATCAGCGGTCATCCCGGGCCCATCAATATGCAGTGTACCTACAGAGGGCTGGTTAATCAAACGGGCTTTCGGTGACGAAGACCTGCGCGTCTATCCCCAATCGCCCAGCGCCGTCTTCTGCCGCCCTTACGAAAGGCTGCTATTCGAGGGAATCACGTTGCTGTTATTATCGAACATATATTCGTATTTATGACCGCGCTTTGATAGAATGGCAGTTGTTGACGGCAGTTCCATGTGCCGGGCAGCGCCCTCCATGCGACGGGAGGTGATGCCCATGACCGATCTGATTGATTTCGTGAAGCTCCTGACCGCTTTGGTCTCGCTCCTCACGGCGCTTATCGGACTTTCCGAGGCACTTAAGCAGCGTACGAAGCAAAAGAAGAGGGGTCGACGCCGTTAAGGCATTGACCCCTTGAACTAAGTAACGGCGCTGCCCAGCTATCACCCTTGGGCTGCCGTCGACTTTATTCTACCTACGGTTGCCAGGTTTAACAAATGAATTTTCAGTAATGGAGCCCCGGAGCCCGCTCGCTCAACCACCTGGCCATCGGATTAGCCGGATTCTGGGACACGCCTTCCGTCCCAGGCCTCTACCGGAAAATGCGTCCCACCCTGAGGCTCAATTCCGGAACACGGTTTCCGTTTGAAGCCCCGATGGGAAAGCGTGTCCCGTTCCGAGAGCTCATTCCTGGATGCAGTTTCCGCTAGAGATGCCACCGGGAAAGCGTATCCCGTTTTGGAGCCAAATTCCGGGTCGTAGTTTCCGCCTGAGGGCCGATCCGGAAACGGCATCCCATTCTGAAGCCGAAATCTGGGACACGCTTTCCGCCAAGGGTTGCAAAAGGAAAGCGCATCCCATTCCGAGCATCACATCAGAGCGCGCTTGGTTATCTCCGCTCGCACATCTCGGCAAACGAAATCAGCTTGGCATCTCCCCTGCTCGCCGCAGCTTCCTGACATCCTTGCGTAAAGCCACGCTTCGAGAAGATCACGTAGCTTTTATGCTGCCGCCTAAAGAGCTCGCTTCGGTACACGAGTTTTTCCAGAACATCCTCGCCCACCGGTTCATTGCGCCATTTGCACTCCGCAAACAGCGCAGCGCCCTCGCCATCGTCAACAATCAAGTCGATTTCTTCCTGCGTATGCGTACGATTATCCGTCCCCCACCAGCGCCCGACACTCGCCGGAACCACATCGAGCTGGCCCGCGCGCGCGAGTTCGTACACGTATTGTCTGCATATAATCTCAAAGACCGTACCCATGTAATCCGATACGTGCGGCTCAATGCGCTCATACGCCATCGCGGCCATATCGTTTTGAATCAGCCCGATGTTCTGCGGCACAAACTTGTACCAGAACCTAAACATCTGATCGCTCAGCAGATACACGGCTCGCTTATTGCTCGTCTCGTTTAGGGGCAGCTCGCGCTCGACAATCCCAAGCGACGCCAGCTTATCCACATAGCTCTTTACGTTGCTCGCAGGGATTCCCGTAGAGCTCGCAATCTCTGAGATCTTCGAGCGCCCCTGAGCAATTGCCTGCACGATCGCATCATATTGCTCGGGATTGCGGCACTCTTGCAACAGCAGGTTACTCGGCTCCTCAAAGAGATAGCCCGTAGGAGTAAGAAAAAGACGTTTGATGTTGTCCTTGAGCGGTGCGGCAGGATCGACTTTCTCGATATATGCAGGAATGCCGCCCGTCATGCCATAGCAAACCGCAGCGTCTTCGCGACCCATGCTCTGCCACAGGCCGAGGGTCGTCGTATAATCGAGCGGCATGATCTTAAACTGGGCCGTACGCCTACCGTATAGCGGACTCTCGTAGCCCAGCACCTGCTCTTCCATAAACGAAAGCGACGACCCGCACAGGATAAGCATGAGCCTAGTCTCTTTGTACAGGTGATCAATCTTGTCTTGCAGCAACGAACTGATCTCGGGATTCGATTGGGCGAGATAGGGATACTCGTCAATCACGACAATCAAACGTTCCGTGCGAGCCATGGTGGCCAATGCATCAAACGCCTCGCCAAAGCTACGAAACGACACATCTGCAGCACCAACAGAGCCCGCAAGTATCGCCTGGCTAAAGCCATGCAGGTTTGCCTCTGCATTGGTACGACGAGCTTGAAAGTAAATAGCCTTCTTGCCTTGAATGAACTCTGTGATAAGGCGCGTTTTACCTACGCGACGGCGTCCGTAAATCACAGGCATCTCAAAGGAGCCCGTGCTATACAGTCGATTGAGCTCGGACATTTCCGCTGTTCTTCCGATAAACATAGGACCATCCTTCCTTTACGTTATAGCTAGCTATATTATATCTTCCTATAATATAGCTAGCTATAACGTAATTCGACAAGCGGGCCACGCAAAAGGGTCGGTATACCACCGCACGTGGACCGTTCCGGAAATTGCATCCCGTTCTGAGCGCTCATTCCGGGGTGCAATTTCCGCTTGAGAGCCGATTCGGAAACGGCATCCCACTCTGAGGCCGAAATCTGGGACGCAGTTTCCGGTTGAGGGCTGTTCCGGAAAATGTATCCCATTCCGAGCGGCAATTCCGGGACACAGTTTCCGCAGATACAAGACGACAATCCGCAGCTCGTATCACATGCCTTCAAACATGCGATCCAGAAACATAAAACAGCAGATAGATTGCTCTGTTTTTGGAAAAGTACACGTCCCGAAACTTACCAAGACTTCATATCTAGCTACCGTTCAAGATCGCCGATTACCGCCCACCGATTCGGATGTAAAAATGTCGCCGAAAACAGGCCATCTACCTGCATGGTTAGATTTTGGTCAGCTTTTGGTCAGTTGGGCGGCAAGTTCCGGCTGATACGTTTTTGCCACCCCAAAAAGGAGGCGGTAGCCCATGGCGCATTGCAACGACCAAATCATCGACCAGCTGTTGAACCAAGCCGAGCAGGAGGGACGATGCCTTATTCCCCCGAGCACGGCGATCCGAAAAGCGCTCCTTCGGCGCACCGGCGGCACGGTTGTCTCGCCCATGCCGGGGTTGTTTGCGCGAAAAACGCGCTGGGATGAACTCAACCGAGCGCAACGCCATTGCGAAATCCTCCGCGCCCTTGCGATCATCCACCCCGATTGGACGTTCTGCTCGTTTTCGGCCGCCTGTCTGCTGGGGCTCGAGGTCTCGTGGCGACACCTGAATGTCGTGCATGCCTGCAGCTCGACAAAGCCGTCGGCTCGCCCGGGCGCGCATATTCAGCGGCACCAGATTGAGCCGGCCGGAGCAATACGCAGAGCCGGCATATCGGTAACGCCGCCCATCCAAACGGCCACAGATTGCCTGCTGCAAACTGGTTTTGCCGACGGCATGCCCATTGCCGATTCGGCGATCTCAAAGCTCGGCCTTGCGCCGGAACAGCTGCTGGAGGCCGTTGAGCAACGAGCGACTGCACGCAATGGTCGCGCGATTCGCACCGCCCTCACAACGCTTCGATATGCCGACGTCCGCGCCGAGAGCGGCGGGGAATCGGTCGCCCGAGCCGTCATGATCGAGACGGGCTTTGCGCCCGACTGGCTTCAATACGAGCTGACGGACCCCTTCGATTCGGCCAAGCCCATACGAACGGACTTTGCCTGGGAGCGCCAGGCGCGGGAACTCACGCTGGGCGAGCTCGACGGGCTCATCAAATATACCGACCAGACCATGTTGGCCGGACGCACCACCGCCGAGGCGCTCGTTGCCGAACGACAGCGCGAGGCGCACCTATCGCTCTACGGTCATCCTCTGCTGCGCTTTACCATAAACGAGGTCCGCTCGGCAGGAATGCTCGCCAAAAAGCTGCAGACGGCAGGCATCCGGCAGACCGCGCTGCCGACGTGGCTCAACGACGTGGAGCTGTAGGAGCTGCTAGGCCGCGCATCGCCGGATCGCATCCCCCCTATCTGGGCCGCGTTTTCCCAACGGCCACGCCAACGGAAAGCGCGTCCCAGTCTGGACGCTCAAAACGGGACGCACTTTCCGGATGGCGGGCCTAGCGGAAAGCGTGTCCCGGAATCAGGTCTCGGAACGGGTCGTGCTTTCCGGTTGAGTCCTTCAGGGGAAACCGCATCCCGGAATAAACGCTCAAACTGGGATGCACTTTCCAAACGGCCGGCCAGCGGAAAACACATCCCATTCTGAGGCATGATTCCGGGACACAGCTTCCGCATGCGGCCCCGTTGGGAAAGTTCATCCCGTTCCGAGGCTGGATTCCGGGACACAGTTTCCGCATGCGGAGGCGCTCCAAACAAAAGGCCCCGACTCGCGATGGAGCCGGGGCCAAAGGCGCAGCGTATGTAGTTGATGTTGAGCGCAAACAGCCCATCAGCAATGGCTGTCCGCACCCTACCCTACCCGCGGCGACGGGCGCGGCTGTAGGGCGTATCCACCATGGGCAGATCGGGACGCAGCTTGCCGTCAAATGCGCGGTAGGCGTTCTGTACGGCGGGCGCCGTGGGAATCGTTGCGATCTCTCCAATGCCCTTGCCGCCGTATGCCACGGGCAACAGCTCGTCCTTCTCCACGTAGATGGCGTGGATATCCGGAATCTCGGGCGCACGGAACAGCCCGAGCGTACCGTACCTTGCCTGGGGTACGCAGTCCTTGAGCGGCCAGTCCTCGGTAAGCGCATAGCCCATACCCATGAGCACGCCGCCTTCGATCTGACCCTGGATGGAGATGGGGTTGACCACCTTGCCGGAATCGTGCGCAGCATAGATCTCGCTCACGCGGCCGTCATCGTCCAAAATGACCACATGCGTGGCAAAGCCGTAGCAGATGTGGCTCTTGGGGTTGGGAACATCCGCACCCAGCTTGTCGGTCGGCTCCAGGTACACGTAGCCAAACTCGCATCCCTCGAGCGCCTTGATGGCGGCCGCGGGATCCTGAGGATGCATACCCTGGCCGGCGACGAGCTCCTGCGTGTGCAGCTGATAGGCGCGACCGTCGTCGTACTCGATCTTGACGCCGTCGCCATGCGCGCTCACCGGGGCGGTAGGCGCAGGCTTGCCGGCCTCGATGCCGACCATGGCATCGCGCAGCAGAAAGGCGGCACCGCGCACGGCCTCGCCGGTCACGACCGTCTGACGCGAGCCAGACGTGGTGCCGGAGTCGGGAGCGTTCTCGGTGGAGCACTCGCCGTTGGCAATGCAGCTCAGCGGCAGACCGCATGCCTCGGCAACGTCTTGCAAAAAGACGGTGTTGCAGCCCTGGCCGATGTCGGACGTGGCGGCATAGACCACGGCCACGCCGTTCTCGACGCGAATCTTGCAGCGGCCGGCGTCGGGCAGGCCAACGCCCACGCCAGCGTTCTTCATAGCGCAGGCGATACCGGCGTGGCCGGGATGCGCGTAGTAGGCATCCTTGACCTCGAGCAGTGTCTCCTTAAGCGCCGTGGAGCAGTCGGCAATCTGGCCGTTGGGCAAAACCTCGCCCGGCTCGATGGCGTTACGGTAGCGGATCTCCCACGGATCCAGGCCGACCTTCTCTGCCAGCAAGTCGATCAGACTCTCGAGCGCAAACTCGGACTGGCAAACGCCAAAGCCGCGGTACGCGCCGGCGGGCGGGTTGTTGGTGTAGTAGCCAAAACCGCGAATGTCGGTGTTCTGGTACTTGTAGGGGCCGACGG
The DNA here is from genome assembly GCF_040098165.1 of Collinsella sp. CLA-JM-H32. NCBI lineage: Bacteria > Bacillati > Actinomycetota > Coriobacteriia > Coriobacteriales > Coriobacteriaceae > Collinsella > Collinsella sp. CLA-JM-H32. The sequence continues at coordinate 60,179 of NZ_JBBNMZ010000012.1, read as the reverse complement.
CATGCGTGCAAGCGCGCTCGAGCACCGGGCCGCACAGCGACGCGTAGGCGCCGGTGTCAAAGTTGATCTCGCAATCCAGGCCGGTAAAGTTGCCCTCGGCGTCGCAACCCAGCGTAAAGGTACCGTCCATGGCATGACGCTTGGGATGGAAAGCGAGTGACTCGGCACGCGTGAGCTTACACTTCACAGGACGTTGGAACTTATAGGCGGCGAGCGCGGCCAGGTGCTGGATGGACACGTCCTCCTTACCGCCAAAGCCGCCGCCCACGAGCATGGTCTCGACGACCACGCGCTCGGGTTCGCTATCCCAGCCAAACATATGGGCACACTCTTTGCGCGTGTCGTAGGCACCCTGGTCGGTCGACTGCACCTTGACGCCGTTCTTGTACGGGAAGGCAACGGCACACTCGGGCTCCAAGAAGGCATGCTCGGTAAAGGGCGTGGTAAAGCGCTGCGTCACGGTGAACGCGCTTTCGGCCAGTGCCTTGGCGGCGTCGCCGCGCGTCACATGACGGCTCTGGCACACGTTGTCCTTGAGCTCCACTGTGTTGCCAAAGGCAAAGAAGCTGTCATGCAGGCGCGGGGCATCGGCGGCCCTGGCCTCGACAATGTTGCGCACGGGCTCCAGCGGCTCGTAGTCAATCTTTACGAGCTTCTTGGCCTTCTCGAGCGTCGCCTCGTCCTCGGCGACCACCAGCACGATGGCATCGCCCACGCAGCGGGTGATATCGCCCTGAGCGATCATGACGTCCCAGTCCTGGATAAGGTGGCCGACCTGGTTGACCGGCACGTCCTCGGCGCGCAGGATGCCCACTACACCGGGCAGGGCCTCGGCCTTGGAGGTGTCGATGGAGAGCACGCGGGCGCGCGGATACCTGGAGCGCACGGCGCTGGCATAGGTCAGGCCCGGCTGATCGAGCTCGTCGATGTCGTCGGGATACTTGCCCTCGCCGAGCACCTTCTTGCGCACGTCAATACGGAAGGCGCGCTTGCCCACGCCGTAGTCATCGCCGCGCTCCAGGTTCTCGTCGATCTGCTTTTCGCCGCGGAGCACCGCAGCGGCCAGCGAGATGCCCTCGATAATCTTTTTGTAGCCGGTGCAGCGACAGACGTTACCGCGAATGGCGTACTTGATCTGCTCCTCAGTGGGCTCGGGGTCCTCGGCGATGAGCGCCGCACCCGCCATGACCATGCCGGGAATGCAAAAACCGCACTGCACGGCGCCCACGGCGCCAAAGGCGTACACAAAGGCCTCGCGCACGTCCTCGGGCAGGCCCTCGACGGTCACGATGTTGCGGCCGGCGGCAAGAGCGGTGGTCAGCACGCACGCCTTGACGGCCGCACCGTCCACATGAATGGTGCAGGTGCCGCAGGCGCCCTCGGAGCAGCCGTCCTTGGCGGAGTGAATGTGCAGGTCGTCGCGCAGATAGCGCAGCAGTGGCTTGTTCTGAGTCGTCGTGCACTCGACGCCGTTAACGGTAAAAGTGAATTCCTGTGCCATGGTGATTCCCTTCTACACGCCGGCGGCGATGCCGGTGCGGTCGTGGATGGCGCCATGCGGGCAGACGACGGCGCACATGCCGCACGACAGGCAGTCCACGCCGTCGATATGGGCGCAGTTGTCCTCGATGCGGATAGCGCCGGCAGGGCACTTTTTGGCGCACATACCGCAACCGATGCAGCTCGTGTCGCAGACCTTGCGCGCAATGGCGCCCTTATCGGTGTTGTTGCAGCGCACCAGAATGTTCTGGTAGCCGGGGACGAAGGCAATCACGCGCTGCGGGCACGCCATGCCGCACAGGCCACAGCCCGTGCACTTGGAGCGGTCCACGCGGGCGATGCCATCGACCAGCGCAATGGCGCCGTGGGGGCAGGCCGTGACGCAGGCGCCACAGCCAATGCAGCCTTCGCTGCAGTGGGCGTCGCCGCCTGCGGAGGCGCAACCGCTTCCGCAGGCAACGTAGGCCACGTTATGTTGAATGGATTTGGCCATAAGAGACTCGCCTATTTCTTAAGAAGGTACGAATAGTTGTCGCGCACAGCCCTGATGGTCAGGCGGACGGCCTCGGGAAGACCGGTGTTGACGGCATCGACCGAGACGGTGCGGACCGTGCCGGCGACGCGAACCTTAAAGTGGTCCTCGTCCACGGCCAGGAAGCCCTCGTTCTCGGAGTTCTCCATGTCTTCCTCGCTCCAGAACAGGGTGAGCTTGTCCTTGTAGGGACGACCCTCCTGGTAAGGGCAGAACACGGCGCAGTTGCCGCACTCATTGCACATGCCGTCGACATGGACGACCTGATGCTTGGCCAAGCCCGGCACCTTAATGGCAACGTTGGCGCGGTTGGGGCACACGTCGCAGCAGACCTCGCACACCGAGCCGCAGCCCAGGCAGCGAGTCTTGGTGCAGTTGCGCTTGTCGCGGCACAGCGACCCCTTGCGCTCGTAGCAGGTGTCCTCGCGGCCAGCCTGCTCGTTGCAATCGGCGTACTTGTTAAAGTCCACGCCGGCGATGGCACGGGCGACCTCGGCGGCGTCGGCGATGGCCTCAACCACGGTGGCAGGACCGCGACGGCAGTCGCCCGCAGCCCAGACGCCCTCGACGCCGGTGGAGGTGGCGGCAAGGCGGCCGCGACGGTCGTGCTCGACGCCCGCGGCATCGTACAGGCTGGCGTCGATGCCCTCGCCCACGGCGCAGATCACCGTGGTGGCGGGAAGCTCGACGGTCTCGCCCGTGGCGACGGGGCTGCGGCGGCCGCTTGCATCCGGCTCGCCAAGCTCCATAACATCGCAGGTCAGCACGGCGCCGTTGAGTGCCTTAGGTGCCAGCAGCTCGCAGAACTCAACGCCGTCGGCAAGAGCAAGATCGAGCTCTTCCTCATCGGCGGGCATCTGCTTCTTGGTGCGGCGGTAGACCAGGCGCACGTTCTTCACGCCGGCCAGGCGCTTGGCCACGCGGGCCGCGTCCATGGCGGTGTTGCCGGCGCCAATGACCACGACGTCCTCGCCCAGCTCGAGCTTCTCGCCCTTCTTGGCGGCCTCGAGGAACTCCAGCACGTCGAGCTCGGCGCCCTCGCCCAGGCCCGCAGAGCCGGGCATCCAGGCACCGGTGGCCACGACCACGTCGGTAAAGCCCTGGTCCTTGAGCTCGTCAATGGAATCAACGCGAGCGTTGAGCTGCACCTTGGCGCCAAAGGCTAGGCAGAGCTCGGCATCGTGGGAGATATCGTCGCTCGCGATACGGAACTCGGGGATCACGTGACGGACCACGCCGCCGAGCGAATCGCGGGCCTCAAAGATGGTGACGGGCACGCCGGCACGCGTCAGGAAGAACGCCGTCGCCAGGCCGGCCGGGCCGCCGCCGATAACGGCAACGTTGCGCTCGCCGTCGTTGGCGATGGCCTGGGCGCGCAGCTTGGGCAGCACGGCGGTCATGGCCTCGCGGGCGGCCTTGAGCTTGCTGGCGCGAATCTGGGCGCCCTCGGGCTCGTAGAACGCACGCTCGCAGGCACGGCCGCAGGGATGCGGGCAGATGGTGCCGGTAATGAACGGCAGGGCGTTGCGCTCGATGATGATGTTGAGTGCGTCCTCGTAGCGGCCCTCGTCAACGGCCGCCAGGTAGGCGGGAATATCCTGCTGGATGGGGCAGCTCGTGCGGCACGGCGTGGTAAAGCAATCGGAAAGAGGGCTCTTGCCGGCGACCTTGCGGTCGGGCAGCGGACGCAGCGGCTTCTTGTAGAGCGGGTTGGTGAGTGAGTCGGTCTGGATCGCAGTCACAGCCTCGAGAGAGACACCCGCGAACGGCTTGCCATCCAGGTCGGTAAACTCGCCGGCCGTCTGGCTAAAGCGCTCGTAGCCACCGGGCTTGAGCGCGTCGGTCGCCAGGGTGACGGGCCAAATGCCGGCATCGTACAGGGCGCGGATGTTGTAGACCGTAGCACCGCCGGAGTAGCTGATGCGCAGCTTGCCATCGAACTGCTCGGTAATGCGACGGGCAGCCTCGATGGTCAGCGAGAACAGCGAACGGCCGGACATGTACATCTCGGTGGAAGGCAGCTCGTTCCTCGTCACGTCGACGGGGAACGTGTTGGTCAGCTTGACGCCAAACTCCAGGCCGCGCTCGGCGCACAGGGCAATCAGGCGCTCGAACATGGGCACGGCGTCGGCCCACTGCAGGTCCTCGCGGAAGTGCGTGTCATCGAAGACGATGTAGTCAAAGCCCAGCTCGTTGAGGCGCTGACGTGCAAACTCATAGCCCAGCAGCGTGGGGTTGCACTTGATGTAGGTATTGAGGCCCTTCTCGGTGATGAGGTAGGTCGCGATGCGCTCGATCTCCGCCGGCGGGCAGCCGTGCAGGGTGGACTCGGTGATGGAGTTGGAGACGCGTGCCGGGATGGACTCGACAAACGCGGCGTCGACATGCTCAAACTTGTCCAGGTTGGCAAGCGCCCATGCGCGGCACTCGTTCCAGACGTCGGAGCCGCTGGCATCCTTCATGCCCTCGATGTAGGCATCGACCTTGGGGCTCTTGATGCCCTCCAGGTCATAACCCACGGACATGTTGAAGACAAATCCGTCCGGGCTTCCCAGGCCGTACTCGCGAGCGATCAGGTGGCAGGCGAACCATGCCTTCACGTACTCGGCAAAGGCCTGCGGAACCTCGAGCTCGGTCGACCACTCGCAGTTGTAGCACTCGTCCTGCGCCACGATGCAGGGCTTGTTCACACACTTGGAGAGCTCCTCGCCGTCCATAACCTGAACGGTCTTGAGCTCAAAGAAGCGGGAACCGGCCACATAGGATGCCACGATGTTCTGGGCAAGCTGCGTGTTGGGGCCGGCGGCCGGGCCAAACGGGGTCTCGATGCGCTCGTCAAAAATGGGAAGCGCGCCCTCCTGGTTGGTCGTGACCATCTTGCGCACGCCAAAGACGGCGCCCTGAGTCTTGTGCTCCTCGATGATCCAGTTCATCAGCTGCGAAAACGGGATCGGCCTCATGATGTCGCTCATAATGAGCTCCTCTCTGTAACGCCCGGCGAGACCGCGCGGCGGGCGCAAATACGGTGTAGCGCTAGCACAGCGCCGGCGACCCCGCGGAGGCCGCCTATACGCGCGTCAGATGCGGCGAAACATCCGACGCGCGTGAATCTACTTGTGAATTAGTAGGTGCGATTGTTAAGCGCGCTCCAGAGCTTCTTGGACTCAGCCATGGTCCACGCGTTAATCTTTTCCTCATCGATACCGACAAACTCGCGATCCTTGTACAGGACGCGGCCGTTGATGATGGTGGTACGGCAGTTTTTGCCCATCATGCCAAAGAGCATGTGGCCGTCGATATTCTCCTCGCTCAGCGGCGTAAAGGGCTTGTAGTCCATAACGATAACGTCGGCGGCAGCGCCGGCCTCGAGCACACCGAGCTTGCGATCGAAGTACTTGCTCGCCATCTTGGCGTTGTTCTCGAACAGCATCGTCATGGCCTCGCACCAGCCCACGTTGGGCATGGCGGCGTTGTGGCGCTGAATAATCAGGAAGACCTTAAGGCTCTCGAGCATATCGTGGGTGTAGGCGTCGGTGCCCATGCACACGGGGATGCCGCGGCGGAAGAACTCGAGCACGGGGGCGCAGCCCACGGCGTTGCCCATATTGGATTCGGGGTTGTTGACCAGCCAAGTGCCGGACTCCTTGACGATATCCATCTCGGCAGGCGTCACGTGGATGCAGTGGCCCAGCATGGTGTCGGGACCCAGCAGGTTGTGCTGCAGCAGGCGCTCGACGGGGCTGATGCCACCGCGGTTGAGGCGGGAGTCCCACACGTCGTTCATGCCCTCGCACACATGGATGTGGAAGCCGGTCAGGCCGTTGTTGGCCTCGGCCATCTTATCCATGGTCTCGTCCGAAAGCGTAAAGGTAGCATGTCCGCCAAACATGGCGGCGATCATGTGGTTGTCGTTATCGCGACGCTCCTTGGCGGCCCACTGGGCAAATTCGGCGTTCTCGGCAATGGCCTGGTCGCACTTTTCCTGGCCGCGGCGATCGGAGACCTCGTAGCACAGGCACGAACGCATGCCCAGCTCCTGAGCTGCATCCTTAATGGTAAAGAGGCTTCCCGGAATCTCGCAGAAGCTCGCATGGTGATCGAAGATCGTGGTGACGCCATCACGGATGGAGTCCAAAATCGTAGCATAGGCGCTGGCCTTGGTGCCGTCGAGCGTCAGGTTGTCGTCGATCTTCCACCACTGCTGCTCGAGATTCTCCAAGAAGTTGGTGGGGTTGCAGCCCTTAATGGCAAGGCCGCGGGCCAGACCCGAGTAGATGTGGGTGTGGCAGTTGATGAGTCCGGGCATGATGAGGTTGCCCTGGGCGTCGACGTACTCGGCATCCGGGTACTTGGCCTTGAGCTCGCACTCGGGGCCCACTTCGACGATCGTATTTCCGTCAATGGCGACCGCACCGTTTGGAATGAACGGGGTCTGAGCGTTGCGAGTAAAGACGGAACCGTTAGCGACCAGAAGCATAAATGCTCCCTTCAACATCAGGGGCGGGGTTTGACACCTCTGACATAGCGGAGTGCGAAGCGCCGGCCTACACCGGAAACGGGCCCTCTCCCGTCAACGCTTCACCAAAGGGGCAAACCCTTTGAAGTGCGGCTTGGCGCCGCATGACGTCGGCGGACGAGGCGATGCGTCCGCCGACGAATAGCACCGAATTGCTTACTTCTTGCTCTCGGGCAAGACCAGATCCACGGCAGCGTCCTTGGCAGCATCGATGTGCTGAGCCACGACCGGCGTCTGCGGAAGGATCAGGTTAAGGACGATGGCCATGATGGCGGTGGGGGTTACGGCATTGGAGCCGATGACGGTGGACACCCAGGTGGGCATACCCTCGCCGGCAAGGCAACCGCTGGCCATCCAGATACCCAGGCCAAAGACGACGGAGGTGCCGACGATAGTGGTAGTGCGCTGCGTGAGGCCCTCGCGGGTGAACATGCGCACGCCGTTCATGGTGATGGTGCCAAAGACGCCGACGGTCGCGCCGCCGATGACGGGCTGCGGGATAGCGGAAAGGACGGCAGAGAGCTGCGGGAACAGACCGGCGATGGCAAAGACGGCCGCGATGATCACAAAGACCCACTTGTTGACGACCTTGTTGGAGCAGATGATGCCCACGTTCTGGCCAAGGGCGCTGGTGGGAAGACCGCCCAGCAGACCGCCGACCATAGAGGTGAGGCCCTGGGACACGATAGCGCCGGAGAGCTCGCGCTCGGTGGGCATACGGTCGATGGAGCCCAGGCAGGCGGCGGAGACGTCACCGATAACCTGGATGGCAACCATGGGGAACACGACGGCGAGGGTAATGCAGACCTCGGGATCAAACTCGAGCGCGTAGGGCATGAGCTTGGGAAGAGCGAAGACCTGAGCGGTGGCGACGCTGGAGAAGTCGATCATGCCAAAGGGGATGGAGACGATCATGCCAACGATCATGCCAAAGAACACGGATCCCAGCTTGAGCGTGCCCTTGCCAAAGTTGGCGAGCGCAAAGACCACGGCGAAGGTGATAAGAGCGACGCACCAGGCCTGCGGGGTGCCCCACAGCGGCGTACCCATACCGCCGGCCATATACTTGACGGCCGTGGGATACAGCGAAACGCCGATGGAGAAGATGACCGTACCGGTCACGACGGGCGGGAACAGCCACTTGATCTTGCTGTAGGCCAGACCAAAGAGGACCGCGACGGCGCCGCCGACGATCTCGCCACCCAGCAGCGCACCAAAGCTAAAGCCCGAGGCACCCATGGCCTGCAGGGCCGGCAGGAACGCGAACGAAACGCCCATGACGATGGGCAGGCCGCCGCCGATGCGACGGAAGGGAGCGAAGGCCTGAAGGGCCGTGTCGATCGCCGAAAGAATGAGCGCGACCTGGATGATGTCGGTACTCTGCTGGCTATTAAAGCCGTAGACGCCGGCCATGATGACCGCCGGGGTAATGATGCCGGCAAACGATGCCAGTACGTGCTGAAGGGCACACGGGATCATTTCCTTAACGGGAGGCATGCCTTCGCGAGTGAACAGGGCTTCAGTGCCGTTCGTAACCGTCTCCTGGGTCATTTGACCACCAATCCTCGAAGTAGTTGTTTTCGCATCTGACGCTCTATTGTGACGCAGTGCGGGGTTGAGGTTGTGCCTTCATTGCATATCGTATTAAAGATGATTCTCATTCTCAATAATAATTTTTTGTTATCAGACTATTCTTCAGCTGAAATTACGCATTTCCGCAGGTCAGGAAAGTGTCTGGTCAAAATAACATCTAACATTTCTTTTGGTCAACCGTTTACCGCTAAATTCCTACCGTTCGTCTGCATTACGCAATGTACCTGCGGATATACGAGATGATGGGCAGCGTGTTACCATGAGAAAAAATTGTTATGAACATTTCCGATTTCACCCAAAGGAGTTGCCCGTGAACGAGACCGTACGTCGCTTTTTGCCGATGGTCGATTTCCTGGAGCAGATACTCGGCAAAAACAGCGAGATCGTCCTGCACGATTTCTCGGATCCCGACCACGCCATCGTCGATATCCGCAACGGTATCGTGAGCGGCCGCAAGGTCGGCGGTCCCGCTACCGATCTGGCACTCAAGATCATGCACGACGCCAAGTATCGCGACCTGCCGTTTATAACGGGCTACGAGGGACGCGGTGCCGGTGGCAAGACGTTGGAGTCGGCGACGTACTTTATCCGTGAGGACAACGAGATCGTCGGCATGCTTTGCGTCAACACCGACCTCTCGACCGTGCGCTCCATCAACGCCATGGCGCAGCAGCTCATGGCATGCTTCGACGCGGCGCCGACGCGCACGGAGCCCGCCCCTATCGAGGTCGAAAGCCTTTCGGAGTCCACGCAGGAGCTCATCGACCGCAGTATTGCCGAGCTGCTGAGCGCGCGCGGGCTGGATGTAGCGTCGCTTGGTCAGAGCGACCGCGTGGACGTCATTCGCCACCTCAACGACAACGGGGTTTTCATGCTCAAGGGTGCCGTGGCCTGCGCCGCCACCGCGCTGGGCATCTCGGAGCCCAGCGTCTACCGCTACCTGCAAAAAGTCCGCAAGGAGGGCTAACGAGCAAAATGGAGCGCGGCTCCACAAGCGATCCGTCACTTGACAAAAGACCCTTCAGCTCACACGCGCTGCAGGGTCTTTTTGCATGTCATGTTTAGTTGTGGCCAACGCCTTAGAGGGCGGCGACGACCTCGATCTCGACCAGACCGCCAGCCGGAAGGGCGGCAACCTGGAAGGCGCTACGCGCGGGGAACGGGGCCTCGAACTTGGAGGCATAAATCTCGTTCACGGCGGCGAAGTCGGCGATGTCGGCCAGGTAGACCGTGGTCTTGACGACATCGGCAAAGGTGGCGCCGGCAGCGGTCAGCAGGGCCTCGACGTTGGCGAGGGACTGCTTGGCCTGGGCCTCGACGCCCTCGGGCATCTTGCCGGTTGCGGGATCGATGCCCAGCTGGCCGGACAGGAACACCATGTTGCCGGCCTGGATACCGGGGGAATACGGGCCGATGGCTGCGGGTGCGTTATCGGAAGACACGACGGTCTTGCTCATGTTTTTCTCCTTACAATCAAATAGAGAGCGTGAGCGCGGCGTTCGCACCGGGAGGCACAGTTCGGTCTGAACACCGCGCTTGATTGGGATAGTACTCAAGGTTTCTGTTTGATGCAAGAATATTATCAGCCTGCGAGAATATTTTATCGCCCAACGGTTTCCCCGAACCGCTGAACGGTTCTCCACGGGGTCAGCCAGCCTAAGCTGCTGAAGACTTTATCCCGCTTGGAGCACGGGCATCGCCTGCCGCGACGGCACCACTATACTTTTGAATATCTGAGCATTTTGAAAGGCAGGATATGACCGCAACCGCCAGTCGAACCACCAACCGCAGACCCGAGCTTTTGGCGCCCGCCGGAGGGCCCGAGCCCTTTGCCGCCGCACTCGCCGCGGGGGCAGACGCCATCTATTGCGGCATGGGCAGCTTCAACGCCCGCCGCAAGGCCACCAACTTTACCGACGAGGCCTTTGAGCAGGCCTGCCGCGCCGCGCATCTAGCCGGGTCGCGCGTCTACGTCACGGTCAACATCGTCATCAAGCAGTCCGAGATGGGCGATGCGCTGCAACTCATTCATCGCTGCTCCACGCTGGGCGCCGATGCCTTCATTATCCAGGACTGGGGTCTGTTCTTTGAGGTCAAGCGCACCATGCCCGGCATCGAGACACATATCTCGACCCAGGCGAACATCCACGACGACCGCGGAACCCTTTGGTGCCGCGAGCAGGGCGCCGACCGCGTGACTCTCTCGCGCGAGCTCTCCATCGACGAGATCGCCGCCATTCATAATGCCGCGCCCGATGTGGACCTTGAGGTCTTCAGCCATGGCGCCATCTGCTTTTGCTACTCGGGCCTGTGCCTGCTGTCGAGCTTTGCCATGGCGGGACGATCGGCCAACCGCGGCATGTGCGCCCAGCCCTGCCGCCTGCCCTACGAGTTGATCGACGAGAACGTTCGCGCGCTCTCCCCTGCCGGTCGCGAGCGCGCGCTGTGCCCGCGTGACACCAACACCTCACAGCTTGTTCGCCGTCTGTATGACGCCGGCGCCGCATCGCTCAAGCTCGAGGGCCGCATGAAGGCACCCGATTACGTGTACTCCATCGTTGATGTGTATCGTCACGAAATTGACGACATGCTATCCGGAGCCGCCGTTGCCAAGGACGAGGAAGCCGCCCGCCAGCGCCAGCTCAAGCGCTGCTTCAACCGCGACTTTACGCACGCCTATCAGGACGGCACCTCGGGCGACGAGATGATGAGCTATGAGCGTTCCAACAACCGCGGCCAGATCGTGGGCACGGTGCTGGGCAGCCGCCCGGCCAACCGCGATGTGCGCGGCCTCAAGTCCGACGACCGCCGTCGCCGCGCCGCCATCGCCCGCATTGAGCTGTTTGAGCCCGTGGGCAAAGGCGACCTGCTGGAGCTTCGCCACGATAACGAGTTTGACCAGTTCCTGACCACCATTGCCGCCGATGATACCGCCGCCGGTGACATCATTGAGTGCCGCGTGCCCCGTAGCATGCCCGAGGGCTGCCGCGTGCGCGTGATTCGAAGCCAGAGCGCCATTGACGCCGCCGGCGCCGCGCTCAAGCGCGATGTGCTGCGCCGCCGAGCTGTTGACGTGTCCGTCGTGGCGCGCCTGGGCGAGCCGTTTACTGTCACACTCACCTGCTGTGACAACCCCGCGCTCACCGCCACCGCCACGGGCTTCACCGTCGAGGCCGCCAAGACCCGCGCCGTCGAGGCATCCGATCTGGTTGAGCACGTCGGGCGCATGGGCTCCTCTCCCTTTGAGGCCGCGAGCTTTGATGTGGCGCTCGATGAGGGCTGCGGCATGGGCTTCTCCGCCGTGCACAAGGTGCGCGCCGCCGCTTGTAAGGCGCTGGAGGAGGCCATTCTGTCGCCATACGAGGAGCGCGCGAAAACGCTCGAGTTGCCGGCGATTGCAACCAGAGATTCCCGCCCTGTGCCCGAGCACTACCGCGATGAGCCGCAGATCTGCGCCACCATCACCTCGCTCGAGGCCGCCGAGGCAGCGCGCGCGGAGGGTGCAACGCGCATCTATATGACCACCGACACGCTCGATGCGGCCGAGCTCTCCCCCGCCGATACATTTGAGCAGGGCATCGTACCCGTGCTCGACGAGGTCTGCCGCGCCGTTGACCACGTACGCATCGACCCGTGGGTTGTTGCCGGCGCCACGGTCGCTATTGGCAACATCTCTGAGCTTGCCCTGGCCGCCCAGGTTGGCGCCACGGCCGAGATTCGCTCTTGCCTGCCGGTGCACAACACGCCCTGCATGGAGGCGCTTGCCGAGCGCGGAGCCGGTGCGTTTTGGCTCTCGCCCGAGATCACGCTCGACGAGATTGTCTCGCTCGGCGCCGCGGCGCCCGCAGCCCTGGGCATCACTGTGTTCGGCCGCCCGCGCGTTATGACGAGTGAGCACTGCATCCTGCAGGTGGCCAATGGCTGCATCCACGATTGCGCTAACTGCCGCCTGCGCGCCCGCAAGCTGTCACTCAAGAATATCGACGGCAAGGTCATGCCCGTACGCACCGACATCCATGGCCGCTCTCGCCTGTACGACGCCTACCCCATCGACCTCACGCCGCAGGTTCCTCAGCTGCTCGATGCCGGCGTGCGTCGTCTCATGGTAGACGGAACGCTGCTCGAGACAGATGAGGTGGGCCGTGCCGTCGCCCGCGTCCGTCGTGCCGTCGAAGCAGCACAGGCCGGCCGCAAGCCCGCCGCCCGCCTGCGCGGCGCCACCTCGGGCTGCATGTTTGTGGGAATTAGCTAACCGAAAGGCTTACACGTGAACGAAGAACCTCAAGTCCTTTACTGCGACGCCTGGCTCATGGCCATCGACAAGCCCGCCGGCATGATCGTCCACGGCGACGGCACCGGCGAGCGCACGCTCACCGACTACGCCAGCGACCTGCTGCTGGCGATGGGTGACGGCTTTGCCGCGACCGACATGCAGCCGCTCAACCGCCTGGACCGCAACACCACCGGCGTGGTGTTGTTTTCGCTCGACAAACAGACGCAGCCCGCCTTTGACCAAATGGTCATCGACCACGCCTTCGAAAAGCACTATCTGGCGCTGGCCGAGGGCAAGATCGACTGGAACGAGAAGCTCATCGACAAGCCCATCGCCCGCGACCGTCACGACAGCCGAAAGATGCGCGTCGGCGCCAGCGGCAAGCCGTCTCAAACTCGCGTGAAGGTGCTCAAACGTCTTAAGAGCCGTCGTGGCCTGCCCGCGCGCTCGTATATCGATGTCGAGTTGCTCACCGGCCGCAAGCACCAAATCCGTGTGCACCTGGCAAGCGAGCATCATCCCCTGGTTGGCGACGACCTGTACGGAACGCCGCGCCCCTGCGGCCTGATGCTCCACGCCCACAGCGTGTCCTTCACGCATCCCGTAACCGGCGAGCACATCCACATCGAAGCCCCCTGCCCCTGGGAGCCCTAAACCACCACAATGGGGACAGGCACCTTTGTGGTGGTTTTGCCGCAATGGTTCAACCGCGGTCCCAAAATGTCTCGATCTGTAACAGTTAGAACCCATTTTCCGGTCTATCTGTTACAGATCGAGACATTCAAATCCCCCTTAAGGGAAAATCTCAATCTGTAACACCTAGCCCACTTTTAACGGTCCAGTTGTTACAGACTTAGACAAACCGGCAGACAACGAAAGCGGCAACGCCCGTGATGGACGTTGCCGCTTTTCTATTGAGAAAACTACTCGATTTTCGTTACTAACCACCACAATGGGGACAGGCACCTTCGTGGTGGTTTTGGCCTTGTCTCGCTGTTAGACAGTGATGACGTTGTCCATTGCCCGGTACTTGGCGGGGACCTCGCCCGCAGTGATAATCGTTGCGTCGCGGAAGTCCGCGAACTTGACGGGCGCCACCATGCCAAATTTACTGGCGTCCGAGATTACAAAGCGTTTGGCGGTATGGCGCATCGAGATACGCTTGACCTGTGCTTCCTCGATATCGGGCGCCGTGAAGCCCTGCTCGGCGGCAATGCCGTTAGAGCCCCAAAAGCCACAGTTGAAGTTGTAGCGGTCTAAGGTTGCCAAGGCATCGGGGCCAACGAGCGCCTCGGTCTCGGGTTTGAGCTCGCCGCCCAACACCACGGTACGCATGCCGCGCAAAGCAAGGTGCTGAGCATGGAGCACGGAATCGGTCACATAGGTGACATCTTCAAGGTGTGGAAGATGCTCGATGAGCCTCAGCGTCGTCGAGCCCGAGTCGATGTATACAAAGCTCTCGGGCTCCACAAGCGCCGCCGCACGGGCGCAGATACGCTCCTTGTCGTCGTTATGGAGGTCGCTGCGCTCATTAAGCGTTAGGTCGCGCGTCACGTGCGCGCGCTCAAGACTCGTCGCTCCACCGTGGACCTTGGCGATGCGATGAGCTCGGTCGAGCGTCTGCAGGTCGCGCCGAATGGTAGACGCCGTCACGCCCAGGGCTTCGGCAAGCTCCGGCACGGTAACCGAGCCGGCCTGCTGCACCATCGACACGATCGCGTTGAGCCTATCTTCCGCAAGCATCGCTTACTCCTCCTCGGGGTACACAACTCCCCAGTCGGCGCGGAGCTTGGTCATAAGCTCCATAACATCAGAAGCATAATCCAGCAGCTCGCGCTTGGAGTCGTCGCCGGCAACGGCCTTCTCCAGGTCGGCCATCTCATAGCACAGGGCGTAAGCCTCGGTGCCGGCGTGGACCTCCTCGCGGTGGCCGTCCGCAGTCCACACGATGGTCGCGTGATCGGCACGCGGATATTCATTGACCTCGATGTAGCACTTGTCGAAGCTGATGACCGAGCGCTTGGGCTGCTTGGAGTGGAGCGTAAGGCTCACGACGCCCAGCTGCTGCTCGGCATTTCGGCAGACGATGCCACCCGCGACGTCAACGCCAGTCTCGCAGGTGTTGCCCAGCGAAACGACCTCAGCGGGCTGGCTTGCCATAAAGAGGCGCATGACGGACAGGGCATAGACGCCAATATCGAGCATGGCACCGCCAGCAAGGTTGCGATTGTAAAAGCGGTTGGTCAGGTCGCCGTACTCCTTGTAGCTGCCAAAGTTGAGCTGGGCGAGGTTCATGCGTCCAAAGTCGCCGGCATCCATGCGGCGGCGCAGCTCCTGATACAAGGGCATGTGGAGCACCGTGGTGGCATCCATAAGGACCACGTTGTGCTCGTCGGCGATGGCACGGGCCTCGTCGAGCTCGGCAGAGTTGAGGGTAATGGCCTTCTCGCAGAGTACGTGCTTACCAGCTGCCAGAGCGGCTCGCAGGTAGGTGATATGCGTGTTGTGCGGCGTGGTGATATAGACTGCGTCAATGTTCGGATCGGCGTAGAGGTCCTCGACCGTTTCATAGACCTTCTCGATGCCATATTGCTCAGCAAAAGCCTGAGCCTTGGACAGCGTGCGGTTGGCGACGCCCGCAAGCTTGCGACCGGCAAGAGCGAGAGACTGGGCCATCTGGTTGGCGATAACGCCGCACCCGATCACAGCCCAACGAAGCTCGGGAGCCGTAAAGATATCATCGGGGAATGGCTTGTCCTGGACCGAAGTGAACGCTGCTTTTGCGGCTGCTTCGGCGTCGAGCGGAGCCTGTTTGGAATCTGCCATTATGTGCCTCCTGAGTCATCGGAAGTCCTTCATTTCCAACAGCCTTATATTCGCACAAATGCGCGCGCATTTGCTTGTATTTGCGTGTTATTTGTTTATCGGTCATTATTTAACCATAGTTAGCAGATATTTGCGCGGCCATGCGCATCATCGCGCAAGACTCTGCGCGTAAATGCGCATGCGACAAACCTTGTGAAACATATAGGGGCGGAGCACCATAGCCCTAAAGACAGAGCCAGCTGCATTACTTCACCCCTCTGGGGGCACCAGACATCAAAGGACTGTCCCTAGGTGCCGCTTTCGTTGAAGCCTATCCCAGATGGCCAGATATACAAATCTAAAGACTGTCCCCATCAACTAGCCGTTTAAGAACATCCCCAACGACAAGTCATTTAAGTCTGTCCCCAATGAGTAGGGATAGAAAAAGGCCCGGGTGCCTTGGGGCATCCGGGCCTTTGCTAGCAACTTGATGTTGCGGGCAGCTTAGAACTTGTGGCCGCACTTCTTGCAGACGCGCAGCTTGTTCTTGCCGTCCTTCTCGTGACCGACGCGGGTAACCTTACCGCACTCGGGGCAAACGAGATTGACGTTGGAGGCGTCGATAGGAGCCTCCTGCGAAACGATGCCGCCCTGCTGGTTGGCAGCGTTGGGCTTGACGGCCTTCTTGACGACCGAAACGCCCTCGACAACGACCTTGTTCTCGGCGGGGAGAGCACGCAGGACAACGCCCTGCTTGCCGCGATCCTTACCAGAGAGAACCTGGACCTTATCGCCCTTCTTGATATACATATATCTCCCCTAACTACAGGGTCTCGGGAGCGAGCGAGACGATCTTCATGTACTTCTTGTCACGAAGCTCGCGAGCGACGGGCCCGAAGATACGGGTGCCGACGGGCGAACCATCGTTGTTGATGACAACGCAGGCGTTCTCATCAAAGCGAATGTAGGAGCCATCCTTGCGGCGGATCTCCTTAACGGTGCGAACGACGACGCAACGGACAACGTCCTTCTTCTTGACGTTGGCGCCAGGGGTAGCCTCCTGGACAGCACCGATGAACACATCGCCGATGCCTGCATAACGACGCTTGGAACCGCCAAGCACCTTGATGCAGCGAATCTTGCGAGCGCCGGAGTTGTCGGCGACGTTCAGCATGGTTTGCATCTGAATCATGGTAGATGTTCCTCCGAACTAAGAACCGAAGAGAGGTGCGCAGCCTTTATACGGCCCGTGGTATGCAAGCCAGGCATACGCACATCTTCGGAAACGTACAAGTCGTAAGAGCGACTGCTTATTTAGCACGCTCGACGACCTCGATGAGGCGCCAACGCTTCATCTTGGACATAGGACGGGTCTCCATAACGCGGACGGTATCGCCCACGCCAGCCGTGCACTCCTCGTCGTGAGCGTGCAGCTTCTTGGAGCTGGTCATCATCTTGCCGTACTTGGGGTGACGCTTGCGCTCGGTGATGGTGACAACAATGGTCTTGGCACCGGAGACGGAGGTAACGACACCCGTACGGACCTTACGCGAGTTACGCGAATCAGTCATGTTCTCTCCTTAGGTCCTACTCGGCGACAGCGGACTTCTCCGCTGCGATCTCGCGGGCGCGCTGCTCCGTGAGGACGCGAGCGATGTCCTTCTTCACGGTGTTGACGCGAGCGGTGTTGTCCAGCTGGCTGGTGGCCATCTGGAAACGAAGGTTAAAGAGCTCGGCGCGCATTTCCTTCAGCTTCTCAACGAGCTGAGCGTCCGAGAGCTCACGAATCTCTGCGGGCTTCATTAGTTCTCCTCCTTGGCGGCGGCGGCGTCCTCAGCAGCCCACTTGGCCTCGAGAGCGGCCTCCTCAGCCATCTCCTTCTCGATGCGCTGCTCAGCGTTCTTAGCAGCAACAATCTTGGTCTTGATGGGGAGCTTGTGCTGCGCAAGACGCAGAGCCTCGCGAGCGACCTCCTCGGGAACACCCTTGACCTCGAACATGATGCGGCCGGGCTTGACGACGGCCACCCACTCCTCGGGGTTACCCTTACCAGAACCCATGCGAGTCTCGGCAGGCTTCTTGGTGATGGGCTTATCGGGGAAGATCGTGATGTAGACACGACCGCCACGCTTCATGTAGCGGGTCATGGCAATACGAGCGGCCTCGATCTGACGGTTGGTGATCCAATGGGCCTCGAGAGCCTGGATACCAAACTCGCCGAAATGCAGCTCGGTATTACCCTTGGCCTGGCCCTTCATGGAGCCACGCTGCACCTTGCGGTGAAGAATACGCTTAGGGGCAAGCACTACTGACCCCTCCTCTCGGAGTTACGACGACGAGGACGGGAAGAGCCCTCGAGTGCAGGGTTGGGAACAGGCTGACCCGGGAGCTTCTCGCCCAGGTAAATCCAGACCTTCACGCCGCAAGCGCCCATGGTGGTGCTGGCGACAGCCGTGCCGTAGTCGATCTTGGCACGGAGGGTGTGCAGAGGCACGCGACCCTCGCGGTACCACTCACGACGGCCCATCTCGGCACCGCCGAGACGACCGGAGCACTGGATACGGATGCCCTTAGCGCCGGCCTTGCGGGCGGACTGGACAGCCTTGCGCATAGCGCGACGGAAGGCAACGCGGCCCTCGAGCTGCTCGGCGATAGACTGAGCAACGAGGTTGGCGTCGAGCTCGGGGCGCTTGATCTCGACAACGTCGACGGAGAGCTGGCCCTTGGAGACGCCAGCGACCTTCTCGAGCTCGGTACGGAGGGTATCGATCTCGGCACCCTTCTTACCGATGACAACGCCGGGGCGAGCAGTGAGGATGATGACCTTCACCTTGTCGCCAGCGCGCTCGATCTCGACGCGGGAGACAGCTGCGCGGGAAAGACGCTTCTCGAGGTACTTACGAATCTCGAGATCGTTACCGAGGGTCTTAGCGTAATCCTTCTCTGCGAACCAGCGGGAGCGCCAGTTCTCGGTGATGCCAAGACGGAAGCCGGTGGGGTAGACTTTCTGACCCATACAGCTTTACGCCTCCTTTCGAGGAGCAACGACGACGGTGATGTGGGAAGTACGCTTCAGAATGCGAGAAGCGGAACCCTTGGCGCGGGGACGGATGCGCTTAAGCGTCGGACCCTCGTCAACATAGGCAGCGGCGACAACCAGGTTGTCGGCACGCAGACCGTTGTTGTTCTCGGCGTTCGCAACGGCGGAACGGAGAACCTTCTCGACATCCACGGCGACGGCGCGGTCGCAGAAGTGGAGGATGTCGAAGGCCTGAGCGACAGGCTTGCGGCGGATCAGATCGACCACCAGGCGGGCCTTGCTGGGGGAAACACGCACGTACTTAGCGACGGCGCGAACCTCGGTGGCCTCAGTTTCAATAGACTTAGTTGCCATTTACGGTTAACCCCCTATTTGGCCTTGTGGCCACGGAACGTACGAGTCGGCGCGAACTCGCCGAGCTTGTGACCAACCATGGACTCGGTAACATACACGGGCACATGCTTGCGGCCGTCGTGGACGGCGATGGTGTGACCAACCATCTCGGGGAAGATGGTGGACGCGCGGGACCAGGTCTTCACGACGTCCTTCTTGCCAGCCTCGTTCATCGCGGTGATACGCGAGAGAAGGCGAGTCTCCACGAACGGGCCCTTTTTGAGACTTCTGCTCATAAGTGCTTTCTCCTAAAACTCGGTATCCGAAATTACTTCTTACGGCGACGAATGATGTGCTGGTTCGAGACCTTCTTCTTCTTGCGCGTACGAAGGCCCTTCGTCGGCTTACCCCAGGGGGTAACGGAGGGACGACCAGAGGTGTGGTTCTTGCCCTCGCCACCGCCGTGCGGGTGGTCGACAGGGTTCATGACGGTACCGCGGACGGTCGGGCGCACGTTCATGTGACGCTTACGGCCGGCCTTGCCGATGACGATGTTGGAGTGATCGGCGTTGCCGACCTCACCGACGGTGGCGCGGCAGGTAACGAGGATGCGGCGCATCTCGGAGGAAGGCATACGGACGAT
This sequence comes from Collinsella sp. CLA-JM-H32, assembly GCF_040098165.1. NCBI lineage: Bacteria > Bacillati > Actinomycetota > Coriobacteriia > Coriobacteriales > Coriobacteriaceae > Collinsella > Collinsella sp. CLA-JM-H32. The sequence continues at coordinate 40,944 of NZ_JBBNMZ010000012.1, read as the reverse complement.
AGCGTACTTGCCCTCCTTACCCATCAGCTGGCAGGAGTTACCGGCGGAACGGGCGATAGCAGCGCCCTTGCCCGGCTGGAACTCGACGGCGTGGATGAGCGTACCGACGGGAATGTCGGCGAGGGGCAGAGCGTTGCCCGACTTGATGTCGGCGTCAGAACCGGACATGATGGTCTGACCGACCTCGAGGCCCTTGGGGGCCAGGATGTAGCGCTTCTCACCGTCAGCGTAGTGCAGCAGAGCGATGCGAGCGGAACGGTTCGGATCGTACTCGATCGTGGCAACCTTGGCGGGCACGCCGTCCTTGTTGCGCTTGAAGTCGATCACGCGGTAACGACGCTTCACGCCGCCGCCCTGGTGGCGGGTGGTGATGCGGCCGTTGTTGTTACGACCGGCCTTCTTGGGCAGGGGCTCGAGAAGAGACTTCTCGGGCTTGGTGCAGGTGATCTCGGAGAAATCGGAGATCGTCTGCCAACGCCTACCAGCGGAGGTCGGCTTAAGGTGCTTTACAGCCATTACAATCCCTTTCAATAGGAATCCGTTAGCCATCGCAGACAGGGATTCGAGGTTCTGCCTCGGGTGCGATGACACCGGACGTATACACGGTTCCGGGCGTGTCCATTTTATACGCCCAAAACCTTGAGCTCTCGCCTCCCCTATTTGGGAGGCATGAGCTCACTCAACAGCAGCGAGTCTTAGGCCTGGTTGCCAAAGACCTCGATGGTGTCGCCCTCGGCCAGCGTGACGATGGCCTTCTTCCAAGAACGGGTCTTGCCGGCGACATAGCGCACGCGCTTGGTCTTGGGCTTGACCGTCAGGGTGTTCACGCGAACGACCTTGACGCCGAAGATCTCCTCGACAGCGTCCTTGATCTGATACTTGTTAGCATCCTTGGCGACCTCGAACGTGTACTTGTTCAGCTCCATGCCGGAGAAGGAACGCTCGGACACGATCGGACGGATGATGATCTCGTGGGCGGTCATTTATGCAAGCACCTCCCCGAAGTGAGCGGCGATGTCGGCGGGCATCAGCACAGCGTTGTTGTTGACGAGATCGTAGGTGTTGGCCTCGTCAGCGGTGATGATGAACGTCTTGGGAATGTTGCGGAACGACAGGTAGGCGTTGACGTCCTCATCGCGAACGATGATGGTCAGACGCTTGCCCTCAAGACTGAGAGCCTTGAGCATGGCGACGGCAGCCTTGGTGGAAGGCTTCTCGAAGCCGTAGTCGTCGACGAGCACGAGCTCGCCATCGGCCAGCTTGGCGGACAACGCGGAGCGCATAGCCAGCTTGACCTCCTTGTTGTTCATACGCTTAGCGTAGGAACGGGGCTTGGGGGCGAAGACAACGCCACCGTGACGCCACTGGGCAGCACGGATGGAACCCTGGCGGGCACGGCCGGTGCCCTTCTGACGCCAAGGCTTCTTGCCGCCACCGGAAACCTCAGAGCGACCCTTAGCAGACTGGGTGCCCTGACGCCAAGAGGCCATCTGGCACTTGACGATGTGGTGCATAACGTGGATGTTCGGCTCGATGCCGTACACCTCAGCGGCGAGCTCGGCCTCGGCGACCTTCTTGCCCTCGCTGTTCTTTACTTCAAACTTTGCCATTTAAGTGTTCTCCTTGGTATGACGCTGGGCTAAATGGGCTGGGCCCTTAGGCCATACGGATGGCGACGAGACCATTCTTGGCACCCGGGACAGCGCCCTTGACCAAGATGAGGTTCTGCTCGGCATCGATGCGGACAACGGAAAGGTTCTTGACGGTAACGCGCTCGTTACCCATGTGACCGGCCATCTTGACGCCCTTGAGGACGCGCGCAGGATAGGCGCACTGACCGATAGAACCGGGGTGACGCTGGAAGTGAGAACCATGCGTCATAGGACCGCGGCGCTGACCCCAGCGCTTGATGCGACCCTGGAAGCCCTTACCCTTGGAGGTACCGATGACGTCGACCTTCTCGACATCAGCGAAATCAGCGACGGTGACGACCTCGCCGACCTTGTGCTCCTCGCCGTTCTCGACGCGGACCTCACGAAGGAAGCGAACAGGCTCGACGCCAGCCTTGGCGAAGTGACCAGCCATGGGCTTGTTCACGTTCTTGGCCTTGATGTCGCCGAAACCGATCTGGACGGCGTCATAGCCGTCGGTTGCCTGAGTTTTAACCTGCGAGACAGCGCAGGGGCCAGCCTGGATGACCGTGACGGGAACGACGTTGTCGTCCTCGTCCCAAACCTGGGTCATGCCAATCTTGCGGCCGAGAATCATGCTGATCAAGATATGATCCCAACTCTCGCGTGGTCTTGGGACAATGCGTACACCACCGAGCGTACGCCCCTAGAGGACCACTACTTACACGACGTGCTCCCCAGCCTTGTATTGCGTCCGGACTACCTGACAACCCTATTAAGCAGGCATTTTGTCCAGCCAGAATACTCCCCTGGTTTCACACAGCTGTTTAGTATACACGGCTGCGGGCGTATCCATCGAGATTCATATTTCACTCACATTGTTTACGCAGGTAAAGTGCGTGGCACGTTCCCAGTGTGCGGCGGAGGGGGCGGGCCTGAGGCATATTAAGGTTGCTGCTCTACAGTCCTGCTCACGACGGAGAGCACATTAAGTGCTCTCCTGTTCGTGCGGAACTCGCGACAACCTTAATATGCCTCAGGCCCGCCCCCTCCGCCGCACACTGGGAACGCCACGTAGATGTCTGCTAAACCTTGCTCGCTCAGGCTAATGACTTTGTTGGGGGTCCACTATTTGCTGGAGGGTGAACTTGCGTTGGGGCGTATCGTCCTCTTCTCGCGCATCATCGAAATCGAAGATCATGATGGCGCAGTTGGGGAGTTTTGCTGGGAGCTCGAAGCCCTCTGGGACTGCAGCCTTGATGAATTGGCGGCTGGCGCTGCCGTGACTTACTGCTAGGAGGGTTTCGATGCCCTCGGAGCCCATGAGATTGGTGAGGGTACCTACCATGCGTTCTTGCAGCGCGCGGCTTCCCTCTCCTCCGAAGGGGACCAAGTCCTCGCCCGGATCCCAGACGTCGGTGGGTAGCGCGTCGTGTGGGCCCTCTTCGAAGGTGCCGTAGCAGCGCTCGATGATGCCTTCGTAGGGCTCGACTGCTGCGTCCGGGCCGAGGAGTTCGGTAGCGACGAGCTGAGCTGTGTCCATGGCTCGACCCAAAGGCGAAGAGACCACTTTGTCGGGGACAACGTCGTGGGCCTTGAGCCATGCGGCTGCCATTCCCGCTTGTTTGCGGCCAAGGTCGGTCAGCGGCGAATCGCAGCGGCCCTGGACCAGCTTTTTGACGTTGAACTCCGTCTGACCGTGGCGGAGTAGATACAGTTTCTTCATGCTCTCCCCTTCTGCATAACCTGCTTTGCCGGCACAGCCTTACTCGTGGGTATGTCCTACGTAGTCTTCGTCGATCGTAATCTTGGCAATCGACCTGGGGTATTCCGATTCGACCCGTTGTGCCAGCGCGTGCTTTAAGTCTTCGGCACTCATCTGCAGATCCGAGGGACGCACGCAGTCGAAGATCACGTTGGTGTGCGTAGGACCCGGCACACAGCGCAAATCGTGAATTGAAAGGCGGCTATCGATCTGTTGGGCCATGGCATTGATGCGTAAACGCATGCTCGCCACCTTAGGGTCGTCGGTCACGATGGGGTCGTAATGGAGCGTGACAATCATGCCGTCTTCGACCCTAAACGACTGCTCGATGTTATCGAGCGTGTCGTGGCTTTCCAGCGGGCTGGCCTCGGCCGCCATCTCGGCGTGCGCACTTGCAAACTTCCTGCCCGGGCCGTAGTCGTGAACCATCAAATCGTGAACGCCCAAAACGCCGGGATAGCTCATGATCTTGTCTCGAATGTGCTTGACCAGCTTAGGATCGGGCGACTGGCCCAAAAGCGGGCTCACCGTATCTTGAATAAGTTCAAGGCCGCTCCAGCCAATATAGGCGCCAACGGCAAGGCCAACCCATGCGTCAAGATTGATGTGCGTCACCTGCGAAACAATCGCACATGCCAGCACGGCGCCTGTGGCAAGGACATCGTTCTTGGAATCCTGCGCGGTCGCATGCAGCGTCTCGGACTCAATGCGATTGCCGAGCTTTTGGTTGAGGGCCGCCATCCAGAGCTTAACGACCATCGAAAGCACCAGGACCGCCACCAGGGCAAGCGAGAACTCGACAGGTTCGGGGTGGATGACGCGCTCAACCGAGGACTTCACCAGCTCAACGCCAATCAGCAGCACGAGTGCCGCCACGACCAGACCCGAGAGATACTCGTAGCGACCGTGGCCGTACGGATGCTCGGGGTCGGCCGGCTTGCTCGCCAGCTTAAAGCCCAGCACGCTCACGATATTCGAGCTGGCATCGGACAGGTTGTTCATGGCATCCGCTACGATCGAAACCGATCCCGACAGCACGCCAATTGCACCCTTCGCAGCGCATAGTGCCACATTGGCGACAATACACACCATGCCCGTCAACGTACCCACACGTGCACGGTCGCCCTGCGCGCGCTTAACAATCCACTCGACCATCTGCATCCGCCCCCACGGTACTACCTATATATCTATTGCTCAAACGGATTGTAGTGTAGCCACTTTGTCCCCCAGATACAAAAGGCCGCAACCCACACGGGCCACGGCCTTGGAATGTGACATGCGGGGCTGTCCCCTTGTCGATCGATTTATGCGCTTGCCTCGGCCACGCTCTTCGAAGTTTTGGGTGAATCGGCTCCGTCTTCTGCCGCCTGCCCCTTCGTCGGCACCACGCCAAAGCAGTAGCTCAGCGCCGCAGACGCCGCAAATGCCGTGCCGCCGGCAGCGCAGCACCACAGCAGGTTCGAGATACCGCCCGTGGCAAAGCCAATGACCATGAGGACATTCGTCATGCCGATGGTATAGGCCGTAACGTGGCCCACGGCTGCAACAAGGCCTCCGACGGCGCCGCCGATGGCCATACATGTGAGGCACCTGCCGTATTTGAAGCCGCAGCCGTACAGCGCCGGCTCGCTTACGCCACCAAGTACGCCCGAGATCGAGTAGCCCAGCATAAGCGCCTTCTCGTCCCTATCCGCAACGCGAAGCGACGCGCCAAAGGGCATGCCCCAAACGGCGAACGTTGCCATCGTCGCGGCAATCAGGATGCACGAATCCGTTCCCACACTCATAAACTGCGCATAGGCAAGCGATAGGACAACGTTGCTGACACCCGCAATCTTAAGGAACTCCCAGCCCGCGGCAAGCCCCATGAGCGTGAGCAGCGACACGATGCCACCGGAATTGCCAAGCATAAACATAAGCTGGCCCAACAGCATGCCCAGATAGCTGCCCGCCGGCGCCGTAATGCACAGCGAAACCGGAACCATGACAAGCATGGTTGCAAACGGAACGAACGAAAACGCCACGGCCTTGGGGATAACGCGCCGAAAGAAACACTCCACTCGCCATAGCACGGGCACCGAGATGAGAACCGGAATAACAGTCGTCGTGTAATCGTTGACCGGCGCGGGAAGCAGACCATACACGGAAGTCATCGATGCCCCCGTCGTCGATGCGGCATCGACGAGCTTAAGCAGATCGGGCGCAATCAATACGCCGCCCAGCATCATGCCCAGCTGCTCCGAGCAACCGAGCTGACGGGCGGCCGCCCAACCAAGATAAATGGGCAAAAAGTAGTAGCCGGCGTTATAGAGCCAACTGTAGAACAGGCGATAGATTTCGGAATCGGCAGACCACAGGCCCAGCATGCCCTCGCCCATAATGACGGCGACGGTGCGGAACAACGCCGCGCAGACAATAAACGGCAGCGCCGACATCATGCTTTTGGACAGATAGTCCACCACGGCCATGGCGTTTGATGAAACCGTTGTTGTAAACGAGGTGTTAGAAACTTGTGACATGGAACGCCTTTCCCAATGTGACATGCGAGCTTTCCCTTTGTCACATCGTGCGGTACTGACCGATTGCGCGGTACTTTTCGTAGCGGAGGTTTGTGAGGGCTGCGTCGTCGAGCTGCCCAAGCGTATCGAAGGCATCAAATGCCGAGGACATGACGGCACCGGCGATCTCCTCATGCGACAGGCCCCTATCGTCAACAATGCCGTCGATGATGCCGAGCGCCAACAGATCGGGGGCCGTGAGCTTCAGCGCCTCGGCGGCCTCATTCGCGCGCTCGGTATCCTTCCACAGGATCGACGCACAGGCCTCGGGGCTCACGACCGAATAGGCCGAGCTCGAGAGCATCAGGATGCGGTCGGCCACGGACAGCGCCAGCGCGCCACCAGAGCCGCCCTCGCCTGTCACCACCGAGACAATCGGCGTCTTGAGGCCGCTCATCTCCATGAGATTCTGGGCAATCGCCTCGCCCTGGCCGCGCTCCTCGGCACCGATGCCGCAAAACGCGCCCGAAGTATCAACCAGACACAGAACCGGTCGACCAAACTTTTCGGCCTGGCGCATCAGGCGACGCGCTTTGCGGTAGCCCTCGGGATGTGCCATACCAAAGTTGCGACGCATGCGCTCTTTGGTCGTGGTACCGCGCTCGATGGCGATGACCGTCACGGGTCGCCCGTCTTTCCAGCCAATGCCAGCCACCACGGCGGCGTCGTCGCCAAAGTAACGGTCGCCGTGCAGCTCCACAAATCCATCCAGGCCCAGCGAGATCATCTCGCCCGCCGTGGCGCGATCTGCCGAGCGGGTCTGCTTGACAATCTCGAGCGCGGTTTTTGGTGCGGTCGAGCGTTTGAACAAGTGTCCCAGCTTTTTGCCGCGACGACCCGTATGCACGATCTCATGCGGTGCCCCCAGGCCGGGCGCGTGCCCTTCGTGCAGTGCCAGCAGCTCGCCTACCGTGAGCGCAATCTCGCCACGCGGAACAACGGCATCGCAAAAGCCGTGCTCCAGCAAAAACTCGGAGCGCTGGAATCCCTTGGGCAGGCGCTTGTGCATGTTCTGCTCGATCACGCGCGGGCCGGCAAATGCCGTCAGGGCATCGGGTTCGGCCAGGATAATATCGCCCTCCATGGCAAAGCTCGCGGTTACGCCTCCGGTCGTGGGATCAGTGAGCACCGTGATATACAGGCCGCCCACCTCGCTATGGCGCCTAACCGCCGCAGAAATCTTGGCCATCTGCATAAGCGATGTCACGCCCTCTTGCATGCGTGCACCGCCCGAAACGGTAAAGCCGACAACTGGCAATCCAAGCTCGGTCGCTCGCTCAAATGTGCGACAGATCTTCTCGCCCACCACGGAACCCATCGAGCCCATCATAAAGTTGGCGTCCATAAAGAAGAGCGCGGTATCGCAACCGCAGATTTTGCCCCTGCCGCACACAACGGCGTCGCGCTCGCCCGAACGCTCGCACACGTTCTTGAGCTTGTCGGCATAGCCGGGAAACGAGAGGAAGTCCTCCGACGCCAGATTGGCATCCCATTCCTCAAACGTGCCCTCGTCGACCGTCATGCGCATGCGCGCGCGACCGCTCACGCGAAAGTGTTTGCCGCAACGAGGACAGACCTCGAGGTTGTCGTGCAGGCGTGCCTCATCGATCACACGGCGGCACTCCGGGCACTTGATAAACACGTGGCGTGCGGGAAACTCGGCGCACGACTCGGTTATCGGCCCCTCAAGGACATTGACCGTTTTCGCTTTTCTATTCATCAGCATAGAGATGCCCCATCAGATCGGTGTGGTACATGCCCGACAAGAACTCGTCGTTTGCCAGCACGTCGAGCTGAAGCTCGCTGTTTTCGCTCACGCCCTCAATCACGAGCTCGCCCAGGGCCGAGCGCATCTTACGAATAGCGCCGTCACGCGTGGGCGCACACACGATGAGCTTGCCAAGCATGGAGTCGTAGTACGGCGGAACTTTCGCACCGGTAAACATGGCGGAATCCCAGCGCACGCGCGGACCACCCGGCACACGCAACGCGGTGACCGTTCCGCATGACGGCAGAAAGTCCGGCGTTTCGGCATTGATGCGGCACTCCATGGCGTGGTTGCGGACCGGCATGTCCTCCTGCTCAAAGGGCAGAGGCTGGCCGGCTGCCACGCGCAGCTGCCACTTGACCAAGTCGGTATCGGTCACAAACTCCGTAACCGGATGCTCCACCTGCAAGCGCGTGTTCATTTCCATAAAGTAGAAATTGCCGTCGTCCGAATACAGGAACTCGATGGTACCGGCTCCTTCGTAGCCGACGGCACGAGCCAGGTCACGCGCTGCCTTGTGCATGCGAGCACGAATGTCGTCGTGTCCGTCGAGGCACGGCGCGGGGCTCTCCTCGATTAGCTTTTGGTTGCGCCGCTGCACCGAGCACTCGCGCTCGCCGAGCGAAAACACATGGCCCTGCTTATCGGCCATAATCTGCACCTCAACGTGATGCGCCGGCGCGACGAACTTCTCCATGTAGCACTCGCCGTCGCCAAAAACGGCCTCGCCCTCGGCGCGTGCTTCAATAAAGGCCTTTGCCGCATCTTCCACGCGCTCGACCTTACGAATACCGCGACCGCCGCCGCCCGCACGCGCCTTAATAAGCACGGGGCAGCCAATGCGCTCGGCCTCGGCCGTCGCCTCCTCGGGACTTTTGAGCAAATCGCAGCCCGGCACGATGGGTACGCCCGCCGCGGCAGCCGTTCGGCGTGCGGCGTCCTTGTCGCCCATGCTGTCGATCACCTCGGCCGAAGGACCGACAAAAGCCAGGCCATACTTGTCGCAGTCGCGTACAAAGCTCGCCTTCTCGGAAAAGAAGCCATAGCCGGGATGAATTGCCTTAGCTCCCGACTTTACGGCACAGGTGAGCACAGCATCGTCGTTGAGGTAGCTCTCGGCAAGACGCGGACCGCCGATGCAATACGCCTCGTCGGCAAGCTGCACGTGCAGCGCGTCCGCATCGGCCGTGGAATAAACGGCGACGGTCTTGATGCCCATATCGCGGCACGCGCGGATAACACGGACCGCGACTTCGCCGCGGTTGGCGATGAGCACTTTGTCGAACATGAAGCCTTCCTTAACTTTCGTGCATGAGTGCAAAAGACATGTCGGCGCGGCAACAGACCTCACCGTTGACGCTTGCAGTACCCGTCGCAAAGCGGAACGGCCCGCGCGCACGCGTGATGGAGCACACCAGATCCACCGTATCGCCCGGGCGCACCGGACGCTTAAAGCGCACCTTGTCCAGACTCGTGTAGAACGGCGTCGCGCCGCGCGCCTCCTCATCGCCCATCAGCAACACGCAGCAGTTTTGGGCGAGCATCTCGCACTGGATCACGCCGGGGACCACCGGGTTTCCCGGAAAATGCCCCTGCAAAAAGTATTCGTCGCCCGTAATCGTGATCTTGCCGTGGGCCTCGTCGCCCACCAGCTCGGCTTCGTCGAGCAAAAGCATCGGCTCGCGATGCGGTAACAGCTTCTTGAGCTCTTCTTTGTTCATGGATATCACCTATCCGATCCTCATGAGGCAGCTGCCAAACTCCACGAGGTCGCCGTCGGCCACGCAGATCTCGAGCACCTCGCCGTCTGCCTCGGCCGTCACCTCGTTGAGAACCTTCATGGCCTCGATAATGCAGAGGGTCTCCCCGGCCTTGACCTTAGAGCCCACGTGCACAAACGGCTCGTCGCCCGGCGCCGGGGCAGCATAGAAAACGCCGACCATGGGAGCGGTCACCTCGGTGCCCTTGGGCTCCGGTGCGGCGGCAGGTGTCTGCGCGGCGGGCTCCGGTGCGGCAGGCGCGACTGTGGGAGCTGCAACTGGAGCGGCCATAGCGCTCGGCATGGGCATGGGCACGGCAACCGGCTGTGCGGCGCTCGCGCGCTCGAGTTCGACCGCGGTGCCATCGGGCTCCTCAACGCGCACGCGCGTGAGGCCGCGGTCCTCCATAACATCGGCTATCTCGGCAAGTCTTTTGGAATCCATGCTCTAGCTCCTCGTATATCTACGCAGCGCGATGGCGGCGTTGTGCCCGCCAAAGCCTAGGTTGGTCGAAAGCGCCCAGGTAAGGTCGGCGCGAACTGCGCGATTGGGCGTGTAGTCAAGATCGCAGGCGGGATCGGGCGTGCGGTAGTTAATGGTCGGCGGCACCACGCCCTGCTCGAGCGCCATGGCGCAGGCCATGACCTCGATGGCGCCCGTGGCACCGATCATGTGGCCGGTCATCGACTTAGTCGACGAGACGTGCGCGGCGCGCGCCGCGTCCTCGCCGAGCGCACGCTTAATGCCCGCCGTCTCGGACGAATCGTTGAGCTTGGTCGATGTGCCGTGGGCATTGATGTAGAGACCCTCGGAAGGCTTGACGTCGCCCTCGGTCACCGCCAGCGATATCGCGCGGGCAATGCCGGCAGCCTCGGGATCAGGACTCGTGATGTGATAGGCATCATCGGTGTTGCCGTAGCCCACGACCTCGGCATAAATGTGCGCACCGCGCGCCTGCGCATGTTCCATGCTCTCGAGCACGAGCACGCAGGCGCCCTCGCCCATCACAAAGCCGTCGCGGTCTGCATCGAACGGACGGCAGGCCGTCGCGGGATCGGGGTTGGTGGTCAATGCGCGGCAGGACGTAAAGCCCGCAACGGCATCGGGGATAATTGCAGCCTCGGCGCCGCCCGCGAGGATCGCGTCGGCATAGCCGTGCTTGATGGCGCGGAACGCCTCGCCCACCGCATGGGCCGAGGTTGCGCACGCGGTCACCACGGGCAGGGTCGGGCCCTTTGCCTTGTGGCGGATTGCGATATTGCCCGATGCCATGTTGGGGATCATCATCGCGATCATATAGGGCGATGCGCGGCGGGGCCCACGGTCGGCAATCGTATGGACGTTGTCGACGAGCGTCTGCATGCCGCCCACGCCCGAGCCCACGTAGACGCCCAGGCGCTCGCGATCGATGGCGCCTTCGACATCAAAGCCCGCATCGTGCATGGCTTCGTCCGAAGCCGCCATCGCAAACTGAACGCAGGGGTCGAGATGCTTGGCGTCACGCTTGCCAAAGTACTCGTTGCCGTCAAAGCCCTTGACCTCTGCTGCCACCTTGACGGCAAACGCATCGGTATCGAAGTGCGTGATCGGACCGATGCCGCACGTTCCGGCGCACATGGCCGCCCAGGTGGCAAGCGCGGTGTTGCCGAGCGGCGACACGGCACCGATACCGGTGATTGCAACTCTCTGTTCCATCATGGTCTCCTCATCCAAGCCGTTCTTCGGCCCTGGTTTCTACATCGCCATTCCGCCGTCGACGCGCACGACCTCACCCGTAATGTAGGCAGCCGCATCACTCGCCAGAAAGCGCACCACGCCGGCCACCTCCTCGGGGCGCGCCATGCGCTTAAGGGGAATCTGCTCCTCGGTTACCGTACGCACCTTCTCCGAGAGCTTTGCCGTCATATCCGTCTCGACAAACCCGGGGGCAACCGCGTTCACTCGTACGCCGCGGGGCGCAAGCTCGCGCGCCACCGCCTTGGTCAGGCCGATCACGCCCGCCTTGGAGGCAGCGTAGTTGGCTTGCCCGGCATTGCCCATCAGGCCCACGACCGAGCTCATGTTGACGACGCAGCCGCCGCGCTGGCGCATAAAGGTCTTGGTGAGCGCGCGCGTCGTGTTAAACGTTCCTTTAAGATTGACATCGAGCACGCGATCGAAGGCGTCATCGCCCATGCGCATGAGCAGGCCATCGCGGGTGATGCCAGCGTTGTTGACGAGCGCCCAAATGGAGCCAAAGTCGTTGAGGACCGCTTCCACGCACGCGTTGACGGCAGCGGGGTCGGCCACGTCGCATTGATATGAGCGCGCCGCGGCGCCAGCCGCCTCGCAGGCGTCGCACGTCTCGCGCGCCGCATCGACGCTGCCGGCATAGACGACGGCGATATCGTAGCCATCCTCCGCCAGACCGATAGCGCAGGCGCAGCCGATACCCCGCGAGCCGCCCGTGACCAGTGCCACGCGACGTGAGTCGTTGCGCTCGAGCGCGCCATTGTTCAAGTTGCCCATGTCATTCCTTTCGGGTTACAGCCCTGTGGACTATGCGAGCTCGTCGGCAATAGCTGCGACCTGCTCGGCCGTCTCGCACGAATACACACGAACGTCGCTCAGCGTACGCTTGACCAGGCCGGACAGCGTTTTGCCGGGGCCGACCTCAATAAATGTGTCGATGCCTTGATCCTGCAGAGCATGCAGCGTATCGACCCAGCGTACGGCATGGCTCACCTGATTGGCCAAGACATTCGATGCCGTCTGGGGGTCTGCCGGATAGGGCGCCGCTGTCATATTTGCCAAAACAGGAATGAGCAACGGGGACGGCGCGTGACCGGCCTCAATATATGCGGCAAGGCCACAGGTCGCCTCGGCCATATAGGGGCTATGAAATGCACCCGACACCGCGACCTTCATGGCGCGGCCGCCAGCCTCTTTTACTAGGACGTCAAGGGTCTGCAGCGCATCGGGCGCTCCGGCCACAACCGTCTGCTGGGGACTGTTGTAGTTGACCGGCCAGCAGTCCTCGCCGGCCTGCGCAGCCAGGTTCTCGACTTGCGCAGCATCAAGTTTGATGACGGCGCGCATGCCGCCGGGGTGACGCTCGGCCGCCGTGGCCATCAATGCCGCGCGCTCACACACGAGCTCAAAACCCGCTCGCGCATCGAATGCCCCCGCAAAGGCGAGTGCAGCGACCTCGCCCAGCGAGAATCCCGCACAGGCGGCAGGCACCACGCCGCGCTCGCGCAGGGCGACGGCGACAGCCAAGTCGTGCACGAACACACAAGGCTGCGTGTTCTCGGTCTGCGAGAGCTCCTCCTTGGAGGCGCTCCGGCACTGCTCGCTCGTCCCCGGGCGCGCCTCATCGGCAATGGCGAACACCTCGGCGGCCGCCGGCGATGTCTCGATCAGGTCGACGCCCATCGCGGGGTGTTGGGCACCCTGGCCGGCAAACAGAAACGCTACGCTACCCATGCGGACGCACCCTTCAGGACGCGCTCGGCGCCATCGACCAGGTCGTCAACGATTTCGCGTGCGCTCTGGCGCTCGTTGACCATGCCGGCAATCTGTCCACACAAAAACGAGCCCTCTTCGTAATTGCCGTCCTTGGCGGCCTTGCGAAGGGCGCCCGTGCCCATGGCCCCGAGCTCCTCGACACTTACGCCCGCCGCCTCGCTCTTGGCGTAGGCGTTGGTGAAGGGGCTCTTGAGGGCGCGCACCGGATGTCCCGTCGAGCGGCCGGTCGCACGCGTCGAAGTGTCGTTGGCCTTCAGGACCATCTCCTTGTACTGCTCCGAGACGGTGCACTCATTTGCAACGAGAAAGCGCGTACCCACCTGGACGCCGGCAGCGCCCAGCATAAAGGCGGCCGCCACGCCACGGCCGTCGGCAACACCGCCGGCAGCCACTACGGGAATGTCGACCGCATCGACGACCTGCGGCACCAGTGCCATCGTCGAGGTCTCGCCAATATGGCCGCCCGATTCGGTGCCCTCGGCAACAACCGCTGTGGCTCCACGACGCGCCACGAGACGGGCGAGCGCCACCGAAGCCACAACGGGGATGACCTTGACGCCCGCATCGTTCCAAGCTTTCATGTACTTGGTGGGATTACCGGCACCAGTCACCACAACGGGCACCTGCTCATCGATCACAACCTGTGCAACCTCGTCGGCAAACGGGCTCATGAGCATGACGTTAACGCCAAAGGGCTTATCCGTCTTGGTGCGCAGCTCATGAATCTGGTCGCGAAGCCAGTCGGCGTCGGCATTCATAGCCGCGATGATGCCTAGGCCGCCCGCCTCGGATACGGCCGATGCCAGTGAGGCGTCGGCAATCCAGGCCATGCCGCCCTGGAACACGGGCTTTTCGATGCCGAGCAGATCGCAGAGAGGAGTCTTGAGCATCTCTACTTCTCCAATGCCGCCTCGACCGTATCGGCGAACTCGCCGACCGTCTTGGGGTTCTCCTCGGTATCGAGCTGAATGCCAAACTCGTCCTCGACGGCGACGAGGATCTCGACGGTACCCAGACTGTCGAGACCAATCTCCTCGAGCGTGGACTCGGGCTTCACCTCGACATCGTCAAGACCGGCGGTCTCGCGGATAACGTCGCAAACGCGCTCGAAGGTCTTCTGATCTGCCATGGTAGTTCTCCTTTGGTTGTGCCCTAGGGCGTTTTTATTTCCTATGTGCGACTACTTCCAACGAAGCAGATAGCCACCTATATCCAGACCGGCGCCAAATCCAACCAAGGCGATGGTGTCGCCCGTGTGAAGTGCACCGGCGTTTGCCAGCCGGTCGAGGGCAAGTGGAATGCATGCGCTCGAAATGTTGCCGGTCTCGCGCAGCGTTCGAACCACACGCTCGTCTGGCACGCCCAGACGCTTGACCGCCTGACTCAGGATTCGTTCGTTAGCCTGATGGAATACAAAATGATCGATGTCCTCGACCGCGATACTCGCGTCGCAGGCGAGCTTGTTGACCGTGTCGCAGATGGCGTTGACGCCGAACTTGAACACGCGGCGGCCATTCATGGACAGCACGCTCGCGCTATCTGCGGAAGCCTTAAACGGCGAGGTGCCGACCAGACCGGGAACGCGCAACGTCTCGACGTCGGGCGCCGTCGAAAGCTCAACGGCAAGGGGACTGTCTCCCCCAGCCTCAATCACTGCGGCGCCTGCCCCATCGCCAAAGAGCACACAGGTGGCACGGTCGGTCCAGTCGAGCGCGCGCGTCATCTGCTCGGCAGCAACGACAAGCACGCGCTCGGCGCGACCGCGGGCGATATAGCCCTCGGCGACATCGAGCGCAAATACGAAGCCGGCGCAGGCCGCCGAGACATCGAAGGCAGGGCACGTCGCGCCAAGTCGCTCAGCAACGGCACACGCCTCAGCGGGAACAAGGTGGTCACCCGTCGTCGTCGAACAGACGATCAGATCCAGCTGGCTCGCGTCGATTCCGGACACCTGGAGTGCCCGCTCGCTCGCCGCTACGGCAAGGTCGTCAAGTGACTCGGTGGTGCAGACGTGGCGGCTCTTGATACCTGTGCGGGTAAAAATCCACTCATCCGAGGTATCGAGGAACTCAGACATCTCGTCATTAGAAACACTGCGCTTAGGAAGCGCCGAGCCTGTTCCAAGAATCGTGAAACCCATCACTAACCTCCTTTGGATTGTTGACGTGTTTACATCGACCAAGAGAGGATAGCGCATTTTAGTCGTTGTTGACGTATTAACATTAAATTGTCCAAATGCGACAAAGGCTTCACATAGTGTCTATCTCTCGACACCATTACGCGATTGCCTTATTAACTTAGGAGGTAGCAACCGTTATGAATGCCCAATTAACGATAGTCGACGTAACCGGATCGACCAACGATGACCTGCTCGAAGCAGGAAAACAGGGAGCGCCGCACGGCACAGGACTTGCCGCCCGGGCTCAAACAGCAGGACGCGGCCGGCGCGGCCACAAGTGGGATTCAACCGCCGGCAACTTATTGCTTTCGCTTGTCCTGCGCCCATGCGTTAATCCTGCAAAGTTCTCTGGTCTTGCCGCCGTCAGCGGCCTAGCGGTGCTCGAAGCACTCGAAAAGCAGGGTCTTGCAAACGAGATTCGCCTTAAATGGCCCAACGACCTTGTCGCGCGAGGACGCAAGCTCGGCGGCATTCTGGTCGAGGCCGCACGCGATAACGAAGGCAACCCCTTTGCGGTCTGTGGCATCGGCGTTAACGTGAACTATGTGCCCGCGGAGGTTCCCGATGGCGGCCTGCCCGCAATCGGCCTGTCAGACCTCAACAAGAACGTTCCCGCCGTCGACATGCTCCTCGATGAGGTCTATCACGCAGTTATAGACGCTGTAGATGCCTGGGCAGAACGCCTCAACGCCAAGGAAGAAGACGCCGGTCCGCTCGCGCCCGTCCACGACGAATATATCGCTCACCTCAATTGGATTGGGAAGCACGTTATCGCCCGCTCCCCCGCTGGAGACGAGCTGACGCGAGGCATCTTTAAAACGGTCGATGACTTTGGTCGCGCGTGCATCGAAACGGAAGACGACTTGCGATCCTTCCATTTTGAGGAGGCATCGCTGCGTCCCTTGAGCGAATAGGGCGCCGCAACCACCTACTCGGCAGCATTACCCGGCAGTCCAAACCATCATTCAAAACAAAAGGGCCCCGCTACCGAAACGGCAGCGAGGCCCTTTAAGCTATGAGCGATATCGCTTAGAGCTTGATGTCGATGTCGACACCAGCGGGGAGGTCGAGACGCATGAGCGAATCAACGGTGCCCGAGGTGGGGTCGAGGATGTCGATGAGGCGCTTGTGGGTGCGCATCTCGAACTGCTCACGGGAGTCCTTGTTCACGTGCGGCGAGCGGATAACCGTGTACAGGTTGCGCTCGGTGGGCAGGGGGACAGGACCGGAAACGCGAGCGCCGGTCTTCTGAGCGGTCTCGACGATGAGCTTCGCGGACTGATCGACGACCTCGTGATCATAGCCCTTGAGGCGAATGCGGATCTTCTGGGTAGCCAACTTAAACCTCCAAAGAGTGCGAGAGATGTTCTCGCGGATTACGTAACAGGGAGCTCGAACTTAGGCGTTCTTGCTCATGACCTCGTCCACGATGGACTTGGGCGCGGGCTCATAAGAGTCGAACTGCATCGTGTAGGATGCACGGCCCTGGGTCTGGGAGCGAAGGTCGGTAGCGTAACCGAACATCTCGCCCAGCGGCACCTTGGCACGGATGAGCTTGCTGTTCTTGCGATCCTCCATGCCCTCGATCTTGCCGCGGCGACCGGAGAGGTTGCCCATAACGTCGCCCATGTACTGCTCGGGGGTCTCGACCTCGACAGCCATGATCGGCTCGAGCAGCTGCGGATCGGACTTCTTGAGGGCGTCCTTGATAGCCATGGAACCGGCGATCTTGAAGGCGGCCTCGGAGGAGTCGACCTCGTGGTAAGAACCGTCGAACAGGGTGACCTTAACGTCGAGGACCGGGAAGCCGGCGATAACACCGGTGTTCAGGGCCTCCTGGATGCCCTTGTCGATGGACGGGATGTACTCCTTGGGCACGACGCCGCCGACGATAGCGTTGACGAACTCGTAGCCGAAGCCCTCCTCCATCTTCTCGAGCTTGATGACGGCGTGGCCGTACTGACCGCGACCACCGGACTGACGGACGAACTTGCCCTCAGCCTTCTCGACGTCGTGACCAGCGGTCTCGCGGTAGGCAACCTGGGGCTTACCGACGTTAGCGTCAACCTTGAACTCGCGGAGCAGACGGTCGACGATGATCTCGAGGTGCAGCTCGCCCATGCCGGCGATGATGGTCTGGCCGGTCTCGTGGTTGGTGGACACCTGGAAGGTCGGGTCCTCCTCGGCGAGCTTGGTCAGAGCCAGGGACATCTTGTCCTGCTCGGCCTTGGTCTTGGGCTCGATGGCAACGTCGATAACGGGCTTAGCGAACTCGATCTTCTCGAGAACGATCTCCTTGCCCTCTTCGCACAGGGTGTCACCGGTGGTGGAGTTCTTGAAGCCGACGCAAGCGACGATGTCACCGGCGGCAGCGTCGTCACGGTCGATACGCTCGGCGGCGTTCATTTCGAGGATGCGGCCGAGGCGCTCGCGCTGACCGTTGGAAGCGTTGACCACGTAGGAGCCGGACTCGGCGCGGCCGGAGTAAACGCGGACATAGGTGAGCTTACCGACGAACGGGTCGGTCATGATCTTGAAGACCAGACCGGAGAAGGGCTCGTCGAAGGAAGGATGACGCTGGATCTCCTCGCCGGTGTCCGGATCGGTACCGGTGACGGCCTCAACGTCGAGCGGGCTGGGCAGGTAGTCGACGACAGCGTCGAGCAGCTCCTGAACGCCCTTGTTCTTGTAGGCGGAGCCCACGAAGACGAGGTTGAGCTCGTTGGCCAGAACGCCCTTGCGCAGAGCGGCCTTGAGCTCCTCGACGGTGAAGTCCTCCTCCATGAGGATCTTCTCCATGAGCTCGTCGTCAAAGCTGGCAGCAGCGTCGAGGAGCTCCTCGCGCTTGGTGGCAGCGATGTCGGCGAACTCAGCCGGGATCTCGTCCATCGGCTCGGGGTAGGTCATACCCTTCTCGTCGGCCTTGAAGTCCCATGCAGTCATGGTGACGAGGTCGATGACGCCCCAGAAGTTGTCCTCGGCGCCCATCGGGACCTGAGCGGCCACGGCGTTAGCGTCGAGACGATCCTTCATGGTCTCGATAGCGTTGAAGAAGTCAGCGCCCACGCGGTCATACTTGTTGATGAAGGCGATGCGGGGGACGTTGAAGGTAGAAGCCTGACGCCAAACGGTCTCAGACTGGGGCTGAACGCCGGCAACGGCGTCGAAGACGGCGACAGCGCCATCGAGGACGCGCAGGCAGCGCTCGACCTCGGCGGTGAAGTCAACGTGGCCCGGGGTGTCGATGATCTGGATGCGGTAGTCCTTACCGTCCTTGTTCCAGAAGCACGTAGTAGCAGCGGAGGTAATGGTTACGCCGCGCTCCTGCTCCTGAACCATCCAGTCCATGGTGGCAGCGCCCTCATGGACCTCACCGATCTTGTGGGTCTTACCGGTGTAGTAAAGAATACGCTCGGTCGTGGTGGTCTTACCGGCATCGATGTGGGCCATGATGCCGATGTTACGGGTATCGGAAAGCTTGTACTTAGGCTTAGCCATGTTAGTTCCTTACCTTAACTTACCAACGATAGTGAGAGAACGCGCGGTTGGCCTCGGCCATCTTGAAGACGTCCTCACGCTTCTTGACGGAAGCGCCCAGGCCGTTGGAAGCGTCGAGGATCTCGTTGGCGAGACGCTCGGCCATGGTCTTCTCTTTGCGAGCGCGGGAGAAGTTGACGATCCAGCGGATACCCAGAGCGGTGGAACGACGGGAGTTGACCTCCATCGGGACCTGATAGGTAGCGCCACCGACACGCTTGGGCTTAACCTCGAGCGTAGGCTTGACGTTGTCCATAGCCTTCTTGAAGGTAGCGAGAGCGTCGCCACCCTCGGACTTCTCGGCAACGATCTCGAAAGCGGTGTAAACGATGCGCTCAGCGGTGGCCTTCTTGCCGTCAAGAAGGACCTTGTTGATGAGCTGAGTCACCAGGCGGTTGTTGTAAACGGCGTCAGGCTGAACCTCACGACGATTAGCTGCTGCACGACGCGGCATGTGAAATCTCCTTAAGTGTCTACCGTGCGGCGCTTAGGCGGCACACGGCGAAAGTATCAAAACGTTATCTGGCTTATTTGGCCTTGGGGCGCTTAGCACCGTACTTGGAACGGGCCTGCATACGGTTCTGGACCGGAGCAGCGTCGTAGGCGCCACGGATGACGTGATAACGGACACCAGGGAGGTCACGGACACGACCGCCGCGGACGAGCACGATGGAGTGCTCCTGCAGGTTGTGGCCCTCACCCGGGATGTAAGCAGTAACTTCGATGCCGTTGACGAGGCGAACACGGGCAACCTTACGAAGAGCCGAGTTCGGCTTCTTGGGGCTCGTGGTGAAGACGCGGGTGCACACGCCGCGCTTCTGGGAGTTGTGCTGCAGAGCAGCGTTCTTGGACTTCTTGGGCACGGAACGACGGCCCTGGCGAACCAGCTGGTTAATAGTAGGCAAAGCGTACTCCTTCTCGAATGATTCCAGCTTTCTGTAAAGTGCAACGGCTTGAATCGAGGGGTCAGCATCCCCCTACGAAACACGCAGTTCGATAGGATACGTGGCGTTAGCTGTGCCGTCAACAGACCACGCCGCCGGGCGTATCCCAAAATTGGCACATTTCCGCAAAGCCTACACAAAAGGAATCCCCTTCTGTGCGCGGGGGCAGATTCCCGGAACGGGCCGCCCGCTGTTTAAGTTTGCTGCTCTACAGTCCTGCGCAAGACGGAAAGCACATTAAGTGCTTTCCTTTGCGTGCGGAACTCGCGACAAACTTAACCCCTGTGCCGCCCGGCCCGGGAATCCGACGTGCTCGTCGGGGCAACGTTCCCTGCCAAAAAGGGACAGGTTTATTTTGGTCGGTTTTATCTGGAAAAACGCCACTCTTCACGGTGATCCGCATCCATTTGCTACGTTCTTCCGAGAATCAGACGAATAACGTCCAATCCACTCGTCCATATAACGCTAAAAAGGCCGCTTCCCCCCTTGGGAAGCGGCCCAGACTTTACGAATAAACGATGGTAAAGGGTACTTCTGTTTCGGTCTCTCCTGTTGATGTGTACCTCGTGCCCTCAAGGGTTACCGAGACCACTTGATCGACATTGATCAGTTTTGTCGGCACCGAGATGTTCTCTCCGCTATTGCGCGTCAGCGAGACATAGAAATTGTACGCGCCCGCAGTATCATCTTCGATAATCTGCTCCGATCCATCCTTGTAGGTAACGGTCAACTTTTTCGTGACTGCGTCAATGCCCAGATCATCGATGTGCGTCTGGATGGAAAACGGGCTGATCTCGAGAGGCGAGTCATCGGAGCGGAGTTCCTTTGTATCGACGTACGCTCCGACGCTAAACTCGGGCGTCGATGCCTCGAACGGCTTCGCATCCTCGCCTTCGCCCTCTGTCCAGGAGATATTCCAAGTGACAGCGCGTCGTAAATCTCGATCGCGATTCCAAGATGCAAAGTACATCGTGCCGTTAATGACCGTGTCGCTTGATGTGTCTTTATCAATTGTGCAGCGTGTGTCAGCCCATTCCTCGCCGAAGTTCATGCTGGGCGTGCCGATGCCTTGTTCTTCTTCACCATAGAGAACAAGTTCGCCTGTCTCTGCTGCCGGCTTGTAGTAGTTAACGCCATTTGGATTGGACAGCGTAAACGTCACGGCACCGCAACCGTTTTTATCGATAGCCATCTCATGGATATCAAGCGTATAGCCGTTACCCTCGACGGACAGATTAACCTTCTGGACTGTGCCCTCCAGGCTTTGGGGCACAATGCCGTCACCAAACTCTCTGGTGTAGGTGTATTTAGTCCCCGATGAGCCGCCATTAGTCCAGGTAATGGAATCCCCGTTGCCGTGGTTTCCCCAGGCTGAGGCAAAATAGCTGGAATTGATAACGGCGTAGGCGACCCCTCCGGTCGCCAACGCTCCGACAAGACACCCGATAACCGCAACATAGAGGGGCTTAGCATGACCCCTTTTGCGAAGCGGCTCGCCTTCAGCTGCATTAAGAACGCGATCGGCAAGATCGCTATCGGCTTGGATGGACTCGAAGGCCTGCTTGATTTGATTGGATTTCACGGTCGCCCTCCTCTAGGATGAATTTGAGCTTCGATCGACCGCGAGCTAAACGCGTTCGAACGGTCGCGGCTGGCACATGCAGTAACTCGGCAATCTCTGAGGTCGAAAAGCCCAGATAGTAATAGAGCGCGATGGGGACGCGGAATCGCTCCGGAAGTCGCATAACGTCTGACAGGACCGCCTTGGTCTCATCCTGCGCCGCCGAAAGCGAATCGGCCAGGTTCTCAATATCCTCCACACGCCTCCATGGCTTTCGAAAGAGCGATTTGCATTCATTGATCGTGACCCGGATAAGCCAGCGGCGAAGATGCTCCCAACTTTCAAAGTGTCCATCGCTTTTAAGCAGCTTAAGAAAGACATCCTGGGCAACATCGTCGGCGTCGGCACGATCGCGCAGGTACGTCAATGCGATTCGAAACACGACATCACGGTGATCCTCGACCGCCTGTCTAAATGCTTGTTCTTCCATAATCACCTCCCGGTGATGCTGATGTTTCTTGTTGAGGCCCTCACCATAGATACGCTTTGACCGAACGAAATGTTTCAAATTCAAGCAGGAAAAACCTACCAAAATAAGCCTGTCCCTTATTGGCAAGGGATCAACGGAACGCAACAGGTTGAGCATACGCAAGCGAGCGGCCCCCAGAGCGTACAAGGTGGCATGAAAAAGGCAGGGCATTGACCTTTTGGTCATGCCCTGCCTTTTGAATGACAGATTGTAGCTCTGGGGGCCGCGCAGCGACGGAGGTCGCCGCCGTTCGTTAGAACGGCGGAACTAGTTACTCCTCGTCGTTGTCCTTGGCCTCTTCGGCGTCGTCAGTGTCCACGAGCTGGTTGAGCAGCTCGTCGAGGGAAGCCATGTCCTCGTTGATCGCGCCGTTGGCGGGAGCCTTCTTGTCGTCGATCGGGGCGCCCAGGAGCTCCTCGTCGGCGTCGGCGTGATGCGTCGGAGCGGAGGTACCCAGCAGGATATCGTCCGGACCGTCGGGGCTAAAGACCATCTGCAGCAGCTGCGAGAGGTCTTCCTCGTCGGCAACGTCGTCGTTGTTCTCGAGGATGTAGAGCAGGTCGTGGGCCTCCAGGCCGTCACGGAGCTCCTCGATCGCCTTGGCACCGATACCATCGATGCGCAGCAGATCCTCCTCGGACTTGCCGACCAGGTCGCCGACCGTCTCGATGCCGACCTCGCTGAACTTGTTGGTCCAGCGCTGCGACACGCCCAGGTCGTCGAACAGGTACAGGCGAGCCTTCTCGGCGGAGATGGTATGGCCGTTGCGGGTGAACGAACCGTCAGCACCACCGAACTCGTCGTAGCCGGCCCAGTCGAGCTGCTGCGGGAGCTGCTCGTCCAGGTCCTTGAGCTCAACCGGAGCCCACTCGGGCAGCGACTTGGCGTTGGGCGAAGCCGGACCGTCGATGTCAACATAGCCGTCGGCCGTGCGATACGTCAGCTTGGCGTTGGCGTACGGCTTGAGGCCGGTACCGGCCGGGATCTTCTTACCGACGATGACGTTGGACTTAAGGTCGAGCAGGTGATCGACCTTGCCCTCGATGGCAGCCTCGGTAAGGACGCCAGCGGTACGGATGAACGAAGCGCTCGACAGCCAGGAGTCGATGTTGGACGCGACCTTGAGCGTACCCAGGATGACGGGCTCGGCCACGGGAGCCTGACCGCCCAGACGGGCAACGCGCTCGACCTCGTCGGCGAACTCGTAGCGGTCGACGTACTGACCAAGCAGGTACTTGGAGTCGCCGGGGTTGGTGATCTGAACGCGACGCAGCATCTGACGTGCGAGCACCTCGATGTGCTTGTCGTTCAGGTCGACGCCCTGGCTGGTGTATACGTCCTTAACGCTCTCGACGAAGGTGTGCATCGTCGACTCGATGTCGGTCAGCTTGCGCAGGTTGCGGAAGTTGACGAAGCCCTTAGTGATCTGATCGCCGGCGCGAACCTCGCAGCCGTCCTCGATCTCGGGCATAAAGCGCACCGAAGCGGGGACGCGGCGCTCGTCGAGGACACGGGTGTGATCCTCGGAGTCGGTGAGCGTCAACACGTACTCGGACTTCTCGGGCTTAATCGAGAGGTGGCCGGAGTACGGAGCCAGCTCGGCCTCGCGACCCAGGATCTTCTCGTTGACGTTGCCGACGATATCGAACATACGGCTGACCGTAGGCAGACCCTGCGTAATATCGTCGACGCCAGCGACGCCGCCGGAGTGAATGGTACGCATCGTAAGCTGCGTACCGGGCTCGCCGATGGACTGGGCGGCAATAATGCCGACCGCGGTACCGATGGCGACCGGACGACGGGTGGAAAGATCCCAGCCGTAGCACTTCTGGCACACGCCGTACTTGGAGCGGCAGGTGAGCAGCGCGCGAAGCTTGACCTTCTTGAGGCCCGCATCGACCATCTTCTGGATGTCGGCGACCTTCTCGATGTAGCCGTCCTGCTCAAAGAGCACGGTGCCATCGGGAGCCACAACGTCCTCGATGAAGCAACGGCCGACGAGGTCGGCGTTGAGGTCGGTGGTGCCGGGGATGATGAGGTTGTAGGTAACGCCCTCGTGCGTACCGCAGTCCTCCTCGCGGACGATGACGTCCTGGGCCACGTCGACCAGACGACGGGTCAGGTAACCAGAGTCCGAGGTGTGGGATGCGGTATCGACCAGGCCCTTACGGGCGCCGTAGGTCGAAATGAAGTACTCGAGCGGCAGCAGGCCCTCGCGGAAGTTCGCCTTAATGGGAAGGTCGATCGTCTCGCCGGACATGTCTGCCATCAGGCCACGCATGCCGCCGAGCTGACGCAGCTGGGTCTTAGAACCACGGGCGCCGGAGTCGGCCATCATGTAGAGCGGGTTCTCCTCGTCGAACAAGTCGAGCATGAGCGCTGCGACCTTGTCGGTACAAGCGGTCCACTCGTTAACGACTTCGATGTGGCGCTCCGTCTCGTTGATGAAGCCCTCCTCGAAGTACTCGTTGATCTGGTCGACGTTGGCCTGGGCGCGATCGAGCAGCTCCTGCTTCTCGGCAGGGATGAGAGCGTCCCACACCGAGATGGTGAGGCCGGCGCGGGTAGCGTAGTGGAAGCCGGAGTACTTGATGGCGTCGAGGATCGGGCCGACCTTGGCCTCGGGGTAACGATCGCAGCAGTCGGCAACCAGCTTGGCCACATCGCCCTTGACCATCTTGTAGTTCATGAACTCGTAGTCTTCGGGCAGGCACTGGCGGTTGAAGATGATGCGGCCGATAGAGGTCTCGAAGCGCGCGGTCTTGTTGCCGGTGACGTCGTAGTCGACGAACTCGTTCTTGCCGTTCTTGACGCGGAAGATACGGGTGCCGTCCTCGTTGATGACGTTGGCGTTCTCGGCGGACACGCGAACCTGGATCTTGGCCTGCATGTCGACCTCGGAGCGGCAGTCATAGGCGTGTAGCGCGTCGTCGAAGCTGGCGAACACGTGGTTCTCGCCGGGCAGGCCGTCGCGGACCTGGGTGAGGTAGTACACACCGATGATCATGTCCTGCGAAGGGATGTTAACCGGCTTGCCGGATGCCGGCGAGCGCAGGTTGTTCGCAGAGAGCATGAGCACGCGAGCCTCGGCCTGAGCCTGGCTGGACAGCGGCACGTGGACAGACATCTGGTCGCCGTCGAAGTCGGCGTTGAAGGGCGAGCAGACCAGCGGGTGCAGGTGGATAGCCTTGCCCTCGACCAGCACCGGCTCAAAGGCCTGGATGGACAGACGGTGCAGGGTCGGTGCACGGTTGAGCAGCACGACGCGACCGTCGATGACCTCTTCGAGGATATCCCACACAAAGGTGGCACCGCGGTCGATAGCGCGCTTGGCGCCCTTGATGTTCTCGACCTTGCCGAGCTCGACCAGGCGCTTCATGACGAAGGGCTTGAAGAGCTCCAGTGCCATGGTCTTGGGCAGACCGCACTGGTGCAACAGCAGCTTGGGGTCGGTAACGATTACCGAACGGCCGGAGTAGTCGACACGCTTGCCCAGCAGGTTCTGACGGAAACGACCCTGCTTGCCCTTGAGGGCCTCGGCGAGCGACTTAAGCGGGCGACCGCCACGGCCAGAGACCGGGCGACCACGACGGCCGTTGTCGAACAGGGCGTCCACGGACTCCTGGAGCATGCGCTTCTCGTTGTTCACGATGATCGCAGGGGCGTCCAGGTCGAGCAGGCGCTTGAGTCGGTTGTTACGGTTGATCACGCGACGATACAGGTCGTTGAGGTCGGACGCGGCGAAGCGGCCGCCGTCGAGCTGGACCATCGGGCGCAGATCGGGCGGAATGACCGGGATGACATCCAGGATCATGTTCGCGGGGCTGTTGCCGCCCTTCAGGAAGGCGTCAACGACCTCGAGGCGCTTAACGGCCTTCTCGCGCTTCTGCTTCTGGGAATCCTCGTCGGCGATGATGGCCTTGAGCTTCTCGGCCTCGGAGGGGAGGTCGATGGCAGCGAGCAGGTCGCGGACGGCCTCGGCACCCATACCACCCTTGAAGTACATGGAGTAGTAACGGGTCATCTCGCGGAACAGCGGCTCATCGGAGATGAGGTCGCGCTCGGTGAGCTTCATGAAGGCGTTGAAGGCGTCCGTGCGGAGCTGCTTCTCGTCCTTGCACTCTTCCTCGATGTCGACGATGCCAGAGGCGATCTCCTCGGGGGTCAGCGGCTCCTCGTCGGAGAACTCGTCAAAGTTCTCGGGGTTGCCCTGCTCCTTGAGGGACTCGATCTGGCGGGCGCACTCGGCATCGATCTCTTCCAGATCGGCGGCGAGCTCCTCGCGCAGGTCGTCAGCGTCGGCCTCGCGAGCCTCGTAGTCGACCTCGGTGATGATGTAGCTGGCAAAGTACAGAACCTTCTCGAGGTCCTTGGACTTGATGTCGAGCATACGGCTCATCGGGAAGCTCGTGGGGCTCTTGAAGTACCAGATGTGGGACACGGGAGCGGCGAGCTCGATGTGACCCATGCGCTCGCGACGAACCTTGGCCGAGGTGACCTCGACGCCGCAGCGCTCGCAGACGATGCCCTTAAAGCGGATGCCCTTGTACTTGCCGCAGGAGCACTCCCAGTCCTTGGCGGGACCGAAGATCTTCTCGCAGAACAGGCCGTCCTTCTCGGGCTTGAGGGTACGGTAATTGATGGTCTCCGGCTTCTTGACCTCACCGTGCGACCAGGAACGGATCTGGTCGGCGGAGGCAAGGGAGATCTTTACCGAGTCAAAATCAGTAGCTTCGAAATCTGCCACAGTCAACTACTCCTTATCAGTGGTCGTGGCGGCGACAGCCTCGGGTGCCTCGGCGGTCTCGGCATCCTGGGCCTCGACGTCGGTGTCAACGCCGGCGAGCGCAGCCAGGTCGTCGAGAGCAGAGGTCTCCTCGGCGGTCACAGGGGCGGAGGCGTCCTCGTCGGCATCGTGCATGGGCTCGATGTCCAGTGCGAGGGAACGGATCTCCTTGACGAGAACCTTGAAGGACTCGGGGATACCCGGAACCGGGACGTTCTCGCCCTTGACGATGGACTCGTAGGTCTTGACGCGGCCCACGGTATCGTCGGACTTGACGGTCAGGATCTCCTGCAGGACGTTGGCAGCACCGTATGCGTACAGTGCCCAAACTTCCATCTCGCCGAAGCGCTGGCCGCCGAACTGAGCCTTGCCGCCCAGCGGTTGCTGGGTAACCAGGCTGTAAGGGCCGGTCGAACGGGCGTGGATCTTGTCGTCGACCATGTGGCCGAGCTTGAGGATGTAGGACGTACCCACGGTAATGGGCTCGCGGAACTCCTCGCCGGTGCGGCCGTCGAACAGGCGGGTCTTGCCGCGCTCGTCAAGCTGGGTGACAAACTCGGGGCGCATGTGATCGCCAAAGGCAGCGGTGGCCTTGTTGAGCATGTTCTTGTTGGCGCGACGGATGACCTCGGCGATCTCGTCCTCCTTGGCGCCGTCGAAGACGGGCGTCGAGACGAAGAACGGACCGGGGACATACTTGTCGGAGTCGGCATCCTCGGTATCCCAACCGCAGGCAGCAGCCCAGCCAAGGTGGCACTCGAGCAGCTGACCGACGTTCATACGCGAAGGAACGCCCAGCGGGTTGAGGATAACGTCGATCGGGGTACCATCAGCCATGTAGGGCATGTCCTCGACCGGCAGAACGTTACAGATAACGCCCTTGTTGCCGTGACGACCGGCGATCTTATCGCCCTGCTGGATCTTACGACGCTGGGCGACGTAGACGCGCACCTGCTCGTTGACGCCGGGGGCCAGGTCGTCGCCGTTCTCGCGGCTAAAGCGGACGACGTCGATGACGCGGCCATAAGCGCCGTGAGGCATCTTAAGGGAGGTGTCGCGAACATCGTGAGCCTTGGCACCGAAGATGGCGCGCAGCAGGCGCTCCTCGGCGGTCAGAGCGCTCTCGCCCTTAGGCGTGACCTTGCCGACCAGGATGTCGCCAGGGCCGACCTCGGCGCCGATGCGGATGATGCCGTCCTCGTCGAGGTTGGCAAGCATGTCCTCGGAGAGGTTCGGGATCTCGCGAGTGATCTCCTCGGGGCCGAGCTTGGTGTCGCGGGCGTCGATCTCGTGACGGGTGATATTGATGGTCGTCAGCAGGTCCTCGGCCACCAGGCGCTCGGACACGACGATACCGTCCTCGTAGTTGAAGCCTTCCCACGGCATGTATGCCACGGTGAGGTTCTGGCCCAGTGCGAGCTCGCCATGATCGGTCGAAGGACCGTCGGCCAGAGGCTCGCCCTGCTCAACGGTGTCACCGACGCGCACGAGCGGACGGTGGTTGATGCAGGTGGACTGGTTGGAGCGCTGGTACTTGGCCAGGTGATACTCGTCCATGCCGCCGGCGTGCTTGACGATAATCTTGGAGGCGTCGGCATAGATGACTTCGCCGGCGTTCTTGGCCAGGGTAACCTCGCCAGAGTCCAGGGCGGCGCGACGCTCCATGCCGGTACCGACATAGGGAGCGGCGGGGTGAACCAGCGGCACGGCCTGACGCTGCATGTTGGCGCCCATGAGCGTACGCTTGGCGTCGTCGTGCTCGAGGAACGGAATCAGCGTGGCTGCGACGGAGAGCATCTGACGCGGCGAGACGTCCATGTAGTCGACGTCCTCGACAGGCACGTCGGCGGGAGCGCCGAAGGAGCCGTCGAAGTCGCGGGTACGGGCGATCACGGTATGCGGACGGACGATCTTGCCCTCGGCATCGGTCGTGATGAACTCGTTGGTCTTGGGATCGAGCGGCGTGTTGGCCGGCGCGATGACGTGCTTCTCTTCCTCGTCAGCGGTCATCCAGTCGATCTGGTCGGTGGCAACGCCGTTCTCGACACGACGGAACGGGGCCTCGATGAAGCCATACTCGTTGACGCGGGCGTAGAGGGCGAGCGAGCCGATCAGGCCGATGTTGGGGCCTTCGGGGGTCTCGATCGGGCACATGCGGCTGTAGTGCGAGTTGTGAACGTCGCGGACGGCCGTCGGCACGTTGGTGCGGCGGCTGGAGCCCGACTTGTGGCCGGCAAGGCCGCCAGGGCCGAGTGCGGACAGACGGCGCTTGTGAGTCAGACCGGTCAGGGGGTTCGCCTGGTCCATGAACTGCGAGAGCTGCGAGGAACCGAAGAACTCCTTGATAGAGGCCACGATCGGACGGATGTTGATGAGCGACTGCGGGGTGATCTCGTCGATGTCCTGGGAGCTCATGCGCTCACGGACGACGCGCTCCATACGGCTCATGCCGATACGGAACTGGTTGGCGACGAGCTCGCCGACGGTGCGAATGCGGCGGTTGCCAAAGTGGTCGATGTCGTCGACCTTGAAGCCCTGCTCGCCGGCAGCGAGGGACAGCAGGTAGCGAAGCGTAGCGACGATGTCCTCGTCGGTGAGCACCGTGACCTCTTCCTCGGTGGTGAGGTTGAGCTTCTTGTTGACCTTGTAACGACCGACGCGGGCCAGATCGTAGCGCTGCGGGTTGAAGAGCAGGCCCTCGAGCAGGCTGCGGGAAGCATCCACGGTGGGAGGCTCGCCCGGGCGCAGACGACGGTAAATCTCGATGAGGGCGTCCTCGCGAGTGAGGGCGGTATCGCGCTCGAGGGTGCGCTTGATCACATCGGAGTTGCCGAGCAGCTCGATGATATCGTCGTTGGTGACGGCGATGCCAAGGGCGCGCAGGAACATCGTGGCGCTCTGCTTGCGCTTACGGTCGATGGAGACCATGAGCTGGTCGCGCTTGTCGACCTCAAACTCGAGCCAGGCACCGCGGGACGGGATGATCTGAGCCTTGTAGATCTGCTTGCCCGAATCCATCTCGGAGCTGTAGTACACGCCCGGGGAGCGGACGAGCTGCGAGACGACGATACGCTCGGTACCGTTGATGATGAAGGTGCCCTGATCGGTCATCATGGGGAAGTCGCCCATAAAGACGAGCTGCTCCTTGATCTCGCCGGTCTCCTTGTTGGTGAGACGGACGTCAGTCAGAAGCGGGGCCTGATAGGTCATGTCCTTCTCGCGGCACTCCTCGACGGTGTGCGCGGGGTCGCCGAACTGATGCTCGCCGAAGGTAACCTCGAGAACATGGTTCTGACTCTGGATGGGGCTGGATTCCTTGAACGCCTCACGAAGGCCCTCGTCCTTAAAACGCTCAAAGGATTCCCTCTGAACAGAGATAAGGTTGGGGAGCTCCATGGCCTCCGGGATTTTCCCGAAGCTGACGCGCTTGCGCTCAGTGGCAGTGTATGCGTAGGTCACCAGGTTTTTCCTCCTTCACGGAAATGCTCGGTGGATTGGCGAGGCATAGCTTCGCCAGTTATCGCAACCTAATAGTTTATCAGGTACCGACCGTTGAGCAAGAAAAGCCTTGACGCGATTGAGTTTTTGGAGTAGCAAAGTTTTTCGACAGAAAATGCGCAGGTAAATGTATGTGTATCGAACACCTGTTCATATATTTTCTGTGAACAGAAGGCTGGCAATCGCAGCTCTTATAAAAAAACGGGCGCGAACCGAAGTCCGCACCCGTAAATGTCGATGCCCGAAAGGCTTATTTGCGCATCAAACCGCCGCGCTCGTCGATGGCATCCCAGAAGGCGCCGGCAAAGCGAGGATCGCTTGCAGCCATGAGGGCGTTGGTAGCCATCCAGCCAGACGGGGTACCGGTATCGTAGCCCGACAGCGGGTCGATGACGACGGCATACATGGCCTCGCGGTCGAGCGAGCGGGCCATGGCGTCGGTCAGCTGGATCTCGCCGCCCTTACCGGCCTGCTGATCGGCCAGCAGATCCATGACCAACGGGCTCAGCAGGTAGCGACCGACGATGTACAGGTTGGACGGAGCCGCCTCGGGAGCGGGCTTCTCGACCAGGCCGCCGATACGCCAAACGGCACCGGGCTCGTCGTCGGCGGCATTCTCGAAGCCCTCGAGAGCGCCCACGCGATCGCCGGCGATAACGCCATAGCGGCTGACCTCCTCGGGAGCGCACGCGGCAACGGCGATAACAGAAGCGCCACCGTGTTCCTTGGAGACGGCAAGCATCTTGTCGCAGATGTCACGGTTGGGCACAACGTAATCGCCCAGAAGAACCAGGAAGTTCTCCCCTGCCACAGCGTCGGCGGCAGAGCGAATGGCGTGGCCAAGGCCCTTGGGCTCGTACTGATAACGGAAGTCGACCGGCATACCACCAGCATGGGCGACGGCGTCGGCGTAGGCGTCCTTGCCACGCTCGCGAAGCAGGTTCTCGAGCGAGCGATCGGGCTGGAAGTAGCTCAGCAACTCGGGCTTGCCAGGAGAGGTGACGATAATAGCATCGTCGACCTCATCGGGGTCGAGCGCCTCCTCAACGACGTACTGGATGACCGGTTTGTCGAGCACCGGCAGCATCTCTTTAGGCGTGCACTTGGTGCCAGGCAGAAAACGCGTGCCAAGACCGGCGGCGGGGATGATTGCCTTCATGTTATTCAAGGATCCTTTCGCAGGCGCAGGATGCGCCCTGTGCGTGCGGCACGGCGGCCGCAGACCAAATTGCGATACCGGTTTATCTTACCGCCGTTAATTAACGTTAATGTAGGCAAGCGCCATTCTTCAGCAGGTCAACGCAAATTATTGCTCGAATGGTGCAATTTTATCGCCCAACGGTAGCAACGCCAAAGCACCGCAAGCGGCAGCAATTTGTATGCCGAGCCAACAAAATAGAGGGATCAAAACGAAAAAGACGGGGTTCGCAATGCGAACCCCGTCTGCAAAGAAATCTGGCGAGAAAGCCTGATTACTTGAGGGTGACAGCAGCGCCAGCAGCCTCGAGCTTCTCCTTGGCAGCCTCGGCGTCCTCCTTCTTGGCACCCTCGAGAACAGCCTTGGGAGCGCCCTCGACGACCTCCTTGGCCTCCTTCAGGCCAAGGTTGGTGAGCTCACGGACGGCCTTGATGACCTGGATCTTGTTGTCGCCGAAGCCCTCGAGCACGACGTCAAACTCGGTCTTCTCCTCGGCCTCAGCAGCGCCAGCAGCGGGAGCGGCGACAACGGCGGCAGGAGCAGCGGCGGAAACGCCGAAGGTGTCCTCGATAGCCTTAACGAGCTCGGAAGCCTCGAGAAGGGTCATTTCCTTAAGAGCATCGATGATCTCATCGGTGGTAAGCTTAGCCATTTCTAAGTCCTTTCGGTTTCCGTGTCTGTGCACGGAGATCAGTTAAAACACGGCGCGAATGCGCCAGGGGTGCGGCGTTGCCGCCGCGGGTGAAAACAGCGACTAGGCTGCCTTCTGCTCGGAGACCTGCTGGATCGAACGAGCGAGACCAGAGGAAACGCCGTTGACGCAGACAGCGATGTCGCGAGCGAAACCGGAGATGAGACCGGCGATCTGGCCGAGAAGCTGGTCCTTGGTGGGCAGCTCGGCGATAGCCTTAACATCATCAGCGGAAACGACCTTGCCGTCGGAGATACCGCCCTTGATCTCAAGGACGCCCTTGGACTTAGCGGAGAAGTCTTTAAGGGTCTTAGCGGCCTCGACCGGCTCGGTCTCGTAGAACACATAAGCGACGGGGCCGGCGAGGATCTCGTCGAGCTCGGGCTGCTCCTGGTTCTTGAGAGCGATCTTGACCAGGTTGTTCTTGTAGACCTTCATCTCGGCGCCGCACTCGCGAAGCTGATGACGCAGCTCCTGAGCCTGCTTAACCGTCAGACCGTTGTAGTTGACGACGAACAGACCGGCGTTCTCGGCGATACGGGACTCGATCTCTGCAACCTTGTCGATTTTGTACTGCTGGGGCATGAATTACACCTCCTCGAATTCTTTCCGGGCACGGTCCGCCACAAGGACGTGACGGGGGCATGTCCAAAAAGAAAGCCCCCGCGCTGCATGAGCGACGGGGGCGAGAAGACATATCTACTCGACCACCTCGGCTGGCGGGATATCCCATTAAGCTCGCGGGCGATGCCCGTTTGCACCGGCTGTCTCTGGCAGCGGATTCGTGCGTGAACCGAAAGTATTATGGCGGGGACCCCGGCGTCGGTCAACGGGCGCGAGGATTCGTACACAAACCCTGCATACGCTCCGGCCGGGAGGGGCAGGGCGAGTTTTCCGCTCGGTCAAGTCCTGGGCTCGCACGAAGGCCACATTAAGTGGCCTTCGGCTCGTGCGGAATCTACGGAAAACTCGCCCTGCCCCTCCCGGCCGGAGCTACGTTGCCTTTGCTGCGAATCCTCGCGCCCGTTGAGCGACGCGCCCCACTCATAATGCTTGGGTCGGTGGGCTGATGTATTGCGTCCCGTTGGGCTATAAGGTTGAAATGAAGGTGGACAGGCGATTTAGGCCTTCGTCCAGATCTTTGTCGGAGACGCAGTAGCTTAGGCGGATGTGGCCTTCGGTGCCGAAGCAGTCACCCGGAACTAGGGCTACGTTGGCTTCTTTGATGGCTTTGATGCAGAAGTCTTCGCTTGTTAGGCCGAATTGTTTGATGCTCGGGAAAGCGTAGAAGGCTCCTGCCGGTTCCACTACGTCGAGGCCCATGGCGTCTAAGGCTGCGAGCACGCGTTCGCGACGGGCTCGGTAGACTTTGAGCATGGGGGTTGGGTCGACGGTCAGGGCTCGCGCTGCGGCGTCCATCTCAAAGGAGACGGCACTCGATACTAAGTATTGGTGGGCCTTTGCGATCTCGGCGATGACGGGGGCTGCGGCTGCGAGCCAGCCCAAGCGCCAGCCGGTCATGGCCCAGGGCTTGGAGAAGCTCTCGATAACGACCGTCTGCTCGCGCAGCTCCGGGTGGCGCTGGGCAAATCGCTCGTAGCCATCCACATAGACCAGGCGGTTATATACGTCGTCGCAGACCACGTAGATGCCCGCCTGCTCCGCTACGCGCGCCACGGCGTCGAGCGATGCCGCGTTGAGGATGCAGCCCGTAGGATTGTTGGGCGTGCAGATGACGATGGCCTTGGTCGCCGGCGTTACGCAGGCACGAAGTGCGCCCTCGTCAATCTGGAATTGCGCAGGCTCCGTATCCAAAAAGACCGCTTTGGCGTGGTTGGCCACGACGATGTTCTCGTATAGGCCAAAGGCCGGCGTGGGGATGATGACCTCGTCGCCGGGGTTGAGCATAGCCATGAATGCTGCCGACAGGGCCTCGGTCGCGCCGTCGGTCAGGATGACCTCGTCGGCCGAAAACGCCAGGCCCGCGTTCCCCATGTAGGCAGACAGCGCCTCGCGCAGGGCGGGGCGACCGTTGTTGGGCGGATAGTGCGTGTCGCCGCGGTCCAACGAAGCGGTCACCTCGGCGCTAATCATATCGGGCGTGGAAAAATCGGGCTCGCCGAGCGCGAGCGCAATGCATCCTGGGTACTGGGCAGCGAGCGCGTTAATCCGACGGATGCCGGAGGGCTTGAGCGTGGCAAGCGAGGTGTTCATGGGCAGACGCATGGCGTTCCTTTCGTAAGGGTTGCACTAGGATAGCGCGGCGATGTACCGCCAGACGGTGTAACCTAAACGGAAACCAACCGGAAAGGAGGCGGCATGGAGACGACCACACGCGGCGATGTACCAAAAACGTTGCGAACCATTGCGTATATCAGCATTCCCGATAGCGCCGATCTTGAGTTTTTGCTCTGGGATCTGCAGGATGCCATCGCCGCCTATACTCAGCTTTCTGGCACCACGCTCCCCCGCCCGATCGATTTAGAAGCGGATGATGCCGGTGCAGTCGATGGCATCGTGCTGGCCATTGAAGATGTGGCTGACGATGAGACGTTGACAGCTATCGAGCAGGCGCTTGAGCGCTTTGGCGGTACGGGAACGCGCGTCTATGCCGCGATTCGAGCCGCACAAGAGGGCGCTAAGCAGGCGCGCGGGACCGCCGTTCGTCTGCACGAGGCATGTGAGCGCCATGACCAATTGTGGTGTGGCGGCGTTGTCGTCTGTGCCGGCAGCGGTATTGCGGCGCTTCGCCATTCCCCACGCATGGGCCTCTTGCGCCGACCATTTTCGGAAGCGATGGATAAGCTTGTGGGCGCTGTGCGCATGGGATGCTCCATTGAGCATGCGCAGCGACTTGGCGGCGGCAATGCCGTCAACGTCAACGTCGACGGCATGGTTTGCGCCGAGCCAGCCGTGCCCGCGCCGATCTGGCGAGGCGTTCTGAAACGCCTCGGCGCCCGCGCCCAATCAGATATCTAAATTAGAGAGCGGCCCAGTCAACGGCTTCGTGCCAACGCTCAACAAGACGCTCCAGACGCCAGGCGGCATTGGCGGGACTCGTCGAGGGCAGGACGATGGCGGGCAGCCCGGTGCGTTCTTGTAGATAGCGCTTGTAGAGCCGGCCAGCTGTACCTCCGTTGCATATCACCTGCTCAATGGGAGCTGCGCCGGTAATGCGCTCGATATGTGCCGGCACAACGTTGCGAATGCTCGCGTCACTCGAGCCCTTAATGTCACAGCTCTCGATCACGTCCCACAGGGCCACGCCGCCGTTCAGCAGCATGGAGCGCTTGGCGACAATCGAGGCGTCGAGCGTCGCAGGCTCACCGCTTGCCAAAGGGTCGCCCTCGTTGGGCGGCACGGGCACACCGAGGCATGCGGCCATCACGCGCCAAAAGCGATTCTGAGGGTTACCGTAATAAAAGGCATTGGCACGCGAAAGCACCGAGGGAAACGACCCGAGCACCAAAACGCGCGAGCGCTCGTCAAACACGGGTTCAAACCCATGCTCAATATGTTGATAGCCCTCGTCCGGCGCGGCCACGAGCTAGGCCCTCAGCAGATAGCGCACCTCGTAGGGTGCAAGCTCAAGGGTACCCGTCGGCTCGACCGTGGGAGCATCGTCGGCAAGTAGGTCGACGAAGGAG
Source organism: Collinsella sp. CLA-JM-H32 (assembly GCF_040098165.1). Classification (NCBI taxonomy): domain Bacteria; kingdom Bacillati; phylum Actinomycetota; class Coriobacteriia; order Coriobacteriales; family Coriobacteriaceae; genus Collinsella; species Collinsella sp. CLA-JM-H32. The sequence goes on along the minus strand of NZ_JBBNMZ010000012.1, from coordinate 5,385 downwards.
CCGTTGAGTTCGCCGGCTCCAAAGGTATAGGGCTCGTTCACGGCATTGACCGCCACAAGCACCGTCGCGTCGTCGCAGGCGCGCTCGAACAGCAGCTGCTTGTTCTGGATCACCACGTTGCGATAGGCACCGTAGTTGAGAGCACGGGCCGCCGCGTCGTCGGCCGAGCGCAGGTGCGTGAGCTGCTTGATGAAGGCCGTCAGCTCGTTGGGCGCAGGCTCATCGAGCGCAGGTCGCAGCGCCCAGTCGCCATCGGGGCCGCCCTTTTCGCCAGCAATTCCCCACTCGCTACCGTAATAGACGCACGGAATGCCTGGCATGCCAAACAGCATGCCATAGGCGGGGCGTAGGCAAGACTTGTCGGTAAGGATGCTCGCCAGGCGCGGCACATCGTGGTTGTCGACAAACGACAGCAGGTGTTTGCCGCGGTAGATGCACCACGGATCGCCGCCAAACTGGCGATGCAACGAATGGGCAATCTCGAACATGTTGACCGAATTAAAGCTGGAGTAAAGGCCCTTGTAACACTCGTAGTTGGTGCAGGAGTCGAGCATCTCGTCGTTGACGATCTGGTTGTAGTCGCCGTGGAGCGTCTCACCAATCAGCACAAAGTCGGACTTGAGCTCACGGGTAAAAGTATGCAGGCGGCGCATAAAATCGCGATCGAGCATATAGGCAACGTCCAGGCGCAGACCGTCGACGCCAAAGACTTCGGCCCAGCGGCGCACGGACTCAAGCAGGTAATCGACCACAGCGGGATTTTGCAGGTTGAGCTTCACAAGCTCAAAATGGCCTTCCCAACCCTCGTACCAAAAGCCGTCACCATAGCAGGAGTCGCCATCAAAGCTAATGTGGAACCAGTCCTTGTAGGGCGAGTCCCACTTGCGCTCCTGCACATCGCGGAAGGCCCAAAAGCCGCGACCGACGTGGTTGAAGACGGCATCGAGCACCACGCGGATGCCATGGGCGTGCAGCGTCTCGCATACGGCGGCAAAATCGGCATCCCCACCCAGGCGGCGGTCGATATGGCGCAGGCTGCGCGTATCATAGCCGTGGCTATCAGACTCGAGCGGCGGGTTGATCAGCACAGCGCCAATACCGAACTCTTGCAGGTAGTCGGCCCATTGGGCGATTTTCATGATGGGCGCATCGGGGTTGGGCGCGGCGTTGGCAGCCTGGGCGAGCTCATCCTCGGCAACGGGTGCAGCGTTTTCGCGCGGAGCCCCGCAAAAGCCCAGCGGATAGATCTGATAGAACGTCGTCTCGTATGCCCACATAGCAACCTCCCGGTAAGCTCAACACAACGACATCCATTGTATGCCCAGCAGAGTAGTTAATTTGGGACGGGGCTCTTTTAGCCACCCCGACCCTCCTGGGTTGTGATTAGGCGACGGGCTTGGCGCGACGGATGGCTGGGAACAGCACGGTGATGGCGAGGATGACGCCCACGACGGTAATCGCCCCGCCCACGAAGCCAATCCAAGCGATACCGGGACCCGAAACCACGGCACCGCCGATTGCGGTGCCCGTGCCGATGCCCAGATTGAACAGGCCCGAGAAGATCGACATGGCGACGGCCGACGAATCCGCCGGCGTGTACTTGATGAGCTCGGCCTGGAACGCCACGTTAAAGGCCGTGGCGCAGCAGCCCCACAGCGCGCAGACGGCAAGCACTGCCACGAGCGACGATGCGACCGGACCCATAAGCAGCAGAGCCACCGGCACGCCGGAGAGCGTGATAGCCAAGAACGGGAAGCGATGCCCGTCGAACAGGCGGCCAAACAGCCAGCTGCCCACCAGACCGGAGAAGCCAAACGCCGTCAGCGTCATGGTGATGGCGCCCGCGTCGACGTGTGCGACCTGCGCCAGGAAAGGCTCAATGTAGCTGTAGCTTGCGTAATAGCCGGTCGCCATAAAAACCGTGACCGCGTAGAGCGCGACCAGGAACGGATTCTTGAGCAGCTCGGGCAGCTGTTTGACGGTAAAGCGCTCACCCGCCGGCATGGCCGGGAACACCGCGGCCTGGTAGACGACCGCGATGGCTGAGAGGGCCCCGACCACGGCAAACGTCATGCGCCAGCCCACGGCCAGCCCGATGGCGCGGCCGATCGGCAGGCCAAAGATCTGCGCGATGGACGAGCCCGTGGCGATCATGCTGATGGCGAGCGCTCCGTGGCGACTGTCGACCAGGCGCGAGGCCATAATCGAGGCGACCGACCAGAACACGGCATGCGCGCAGGCGACCACCAGACGTGCGCAAACCAAAATAGGATAGGTGGGCGCCACGGCGGACAGGAACTGGCCCAGCGAGAACACGGCGAGCACGCCGAGCAGCATCCGCTTGAACTCAAAGCGCGAGGCAAACACCATAAGCGGCAGCGACAGCAGCATGACGCCCCAGGCGTAGACCGAGATCATGATGCCTGCTTGGGCCTCCGTGAGCGAGAACGATGCGGCAATATCAGTCAGAAGACCGATGGGCATGAACTCCGACGTGTTGAATACGAACGCGCAACAGGCGAGCCCAATAAGCGGGAGCCACTGCTTGAGTGAGATGCCATCTTGTCTTGCCTGAGTCATGTAGGAAACCTCTCCGATTGTCTTGGGCGGTGGGCGATTATATAGCAACGGCCCCGCATCCGTCAGTACAGATGCGGGGCCGCAATCAACTCAATACACAGAGGTTGCGCCGTCAATAAATAACTAAGCCAAACCCAGCAATATGCCCGCCGAATGCACGACAAACGCCACGATCCAGGCGACCGTCACCTGAAACGCGAACACAGCAACGGCATAGCGCGTGCCCAGCTCGCTCTTGACGGCGCCGATGGACGCCACGCAGGGCGGGTACAGCAGCGTAAAGACCAGGAACACGTAAGCGGTAAACGGCGAAAACATGGTTGACAGCACCGCGGGCGACGTTGCGCCCAAAAGCACCGTGAGCGTCGAGATGACGCTCTCCTTGGCGATGAGTCCCGTGACGAGCGCCGTCGAGGCGCGCCAGTCGCCAAAACCGAGCGGGGTCAACACCGGCGCGATGATGCTACCCAGACCGGCAAGCAGACTCTGCGACTGATCGGCGACCACATTAAAGCGGATATCGAACGTCTGAAGGAACCAGATGACCACGGTAGCGGCAAAGATAATGGTAAAGGCCTTGGTAATAAAGTCCTTGGCCTTATCCCATGCCAGCATCACCGTCGTCTTGACGCTCGGCAGGCGGTAGTTGGGAAGCTCCATGATAAACGGCACCGGGTCGCCCTTAAATGCCGTACGGTTGAGCACCAAAGCCGCAATGCAACCAACCGCAATACCAATCAGATAGAGCGAGACCATGGCGGGAACCGTCGCCTGTGGGAAAAACGCCCCGCACAGCAGACCATAGACCGGCAACTTGGCCGAGCAGCTCATGAACGGCGTGAGCATGACCGTCATCTTGCGGTCATGCTCGGATGGGAGCGTACGGGTCGACATGATAGCCGGCACGGTACAGCCAAAACCGACGAGCATAGGCACGAAGCTGCGGCCCGACAGGCCAAAGCGACGCAGCACCTTATCCATGACAAAGGCCACGCGTGCCATGTATCCGGAGTCTTCCAGAATGGAGAGGAACAAGAAGAGCACGACGATAATCGGAAGGAAGGTCAGCACGCTGCCCACGCCCGTAAGCACGCCGTCGACAGCCAGCGAGCGCACCACGTCGTTGGTTCCGAACGCCTTGAGGCCCGCATCGGCCGAGGCGATGATGACAGCGATGCCGTCCTCCATGAGCCCCTGCAACGCCGCGCCGATCACGCCAAACGTCAGCCAAAAGACGAGGCCCATGATCACCAGGAACGCCGGAATGGCCGTGTAGCGGCCCGTCAGGATGCGGTCGATCTTGACGGAGCGCACGTGCTCGCGGCTCTCGTGCGGTTTGACGACGCAGCGCCCACACACGTCGCCGATAAAGCTAAAGCGCATATCGGCCAGCGCGGACAGGCGGTCGGTGCCGGCCTCGCCCTCCATCTGAGTAATGATGTGCTCGATAGCGTCGAGCTCGTTGCGATCCAGGTGAAGCGCCTCGGTCACCAGCTCGTCGCCCTCAACCAGCTTGGTCGCCGCAAAACGCACGGGAATGTGCGCCGTCGCGGCATGGTCCTCGATAAGGTTGGCGATGCCGTGGATGCAGCGATGCAGCGCACCGCCGTCTGGACCATCGGGTGCGCAAAAGTCCAGGCGACCGGGACGCTCGCGGAACCGCGCCACGTGCAAGGCATGATCCACCAGCTCGCCGATACCCTCGTTGCGGGCAGCGCTAATGGGGACAACGGGCACGCCCAGCAGGCTCTCGAGCAGGTTGACGTCCACGGCGCCGCCGTTGGCCGTCACCTCGTCCATCATGTTGAGCGCGATGACCATGGGGCGGTCGAGCTCCATAAGCTGCAGCGTCAGGTACAGGTTGCGCTCGATGTTGGTGGCGTCAATGATGTCGATGATGGCGTCCGGGCGCTCGTCGAGGATGAACTGACGGCTCACGACTTCTTCGCCTGTGTACGGCGACAGGGAGTAAATGCCGGGCAGGTCGGTAACGCTCGCCTCGGGGTGGTTGCGAATGGTGCCGTCCTTGCGGTCGACCGTCACGCCGGGAAAGTTACCGACGTGCTGGTTGGAGCCCGTAAGCTGGTTGAACAGCGTGGTCTTGCCGCAGTTTTGGTTACCGGCAAGGGCAAAATGCAGCGGCGCGCCCTCGGGCACGGCCGTTTTTGCCGCACGGGGTGAATACGTCCCCTCGCCCAGGGCCGGGTGGTCCGTCGTGCCGATTGCGGCGTTAACGCGCGGGCCGGTATCGGTGTCGTGCACATCCACGAGCTCAATGCGTGCGGCATCGTCCTTGCGCAGCGTCAACTCGTAGCCACGTAGGCGGATCTCGAGCGGGTCACCCATGGGGGCGTACTTCATCATGGTGACTTCGGTGCCCGGCGTTAGACCCATGTCCAAAATATGCTGTCGGAGTGCCTGATCGTCCGATGCCACCGATGCGACAACGGCGTCCTTTCCAATCTCGAGTGTATCGAGCTTCACGTCCGTGCTCCTCCCCCGACGCCCACAGGGCGTTGCATTTAGTTTACCTTGGCTAACCGTTTGCCACGGCTAACCAATTGTAACCATGCATGATAGCGCGAACGCACAACGACGTTCAATCGACAGATTGTTGCAAGGACCGTCCCCAAGTGCCGGCACAAAAGGAACGTCCCCAAGTGCCGCATCTGGGCCATGGCAACGCCGATGTTTTGGCGCGAACAGACACTATGACCCAATCCGAGGGCACTAAAAAGATAGGAGCCCCCGCTCGTGACCGCGGGTCGGGGCTGCGACAATGATGTTGAAGTGCCATGGGCGCAG
>NZ_JBBNMZ010000011.1:0-82048 GCF_040098165.1 Collinsella sp. CLA-JM-H32 | reverse complement strand
CTTGCGAAAAACAAATCCAAGTTAGACCATTTCAAATGGTTCGATGTCTGCCCGGATGCGACACATCTGGTGTGTCCATCCTCGCAGTATCCGGTTCTCAAGGTGCACGCCCCGCGGCTGATCCGGTTCCACCGGTCCGCGCGGCAAGGAGATATATTGCCAGACCGGAGGGGCCCCGCGGGCGGGAATCTGGGCGTACACATTTCCCACACATCTTGGAATCCGACTAACGTTTGCCAGCCGTTACCTACCGCTCGCCGAGCATCTCTTTATATAAGGCAGTCTCATGGTTAAAGCGGATACGTTCCCCTAGCTAAAGCACAGCCAGCATCGAGCAACTCGTCACGTTCTTCCACCGAGAACCCCTCGGCGTAGACGCGCACCACCGGTTCGGTCCCGCTAGGACGGACCAGCAGCCACGTGTCATCCTCGAATGCCAAACGCAAGCCATCCATATGACTAACGTTTTGCGGCACCTTGCCACAAATCGACTTGGGGTTTACGCCCGGCAGCAGGGTTCGTAACGTTTCGGCATCTTCGGCCTCAAGGCGCAAATCGCGTCGACCGTAACTCGTCTTACCAAAACTGTCCTCGAGTTGGTCGACCAGAACGCCCAAAGGCGCGTCCGTCTTTGCCATAAGCTCACACAGAATCAGACAGGCGAGGATTCCATCGCGCTCGGGCATATGCGCGGCGATGCCGATACCACCGGCTTCTTCGCCGCCCATGAGGACGCCGCCCTTCTTCATCTCCGCCGCTATATATTTGAAACCGACTGGTTTGACGGTCACGCGGCAGCCAAGCGTCTCGGCAATGCGACGCACGAGCGTCGAGCATGAAAGATTGACGACGACGCGCCCCTCCAAATTACGAAATTGAACCAAGTCGCCCAAAACGAGCGCCATGATCTGATGCGGATGTATATATCTGCCGCGCTCGTCAACCGCGCCGATACGGTCGGCGTCGCCGTCGGTCACCAGGCCAGCGCAAGCTCCGTCCTCGATAACCGTGCGCTCGCAAGCGTCCACCCACGGTTCAACGGGGTCGGGGCAGATATCTTCTTGGTCAGACGCCTGGCCGGCGTGAATCTCGTGCACCTCAACGCCAAGCTCGCGCAGCAAGTCGGCTAGATAGCCCTGGGCTGCGCCGCCCATGGGATCGACAACCACGCGCAGGTGCGCGGCGCGGATGGCTTCGGCATCGACAAACGATGCCACCGCCTGCATATAGTCAGGAATGATATCCGCGGTGCGATATTGCCCCTCGATCCCCATTGGCTCGGGAGCCATAGTCTCTTCGAGCTCTTCGATGACATCCTGGTTGGCGGTCGAGCCGTCACCCATGCGAATCTTGAGGCACAGATAGCCCTGCGGATGATGGGACCCCGTCACCATGAGCGCGCCGCACGCTTCACCGTCATAAGCCGCCGCCCACGTAAGGGCAGGGGTCGGGACAGGTCGCGAAGCGAGCACGGCGTCTAGCCCGTGCGCTGCTAGCACGCCCGCCGCAAGCTCAGCGAACTCGCGCGCCAGGGGCCGGGTGTCGAACCCTATATATACCGTTTTGCCCGGATTGGTCTTTTGCCACAACTCGCCGACGGCATCGGCGATACGGGCAACGTTATCGGCAGTGAAGTCCTCATCGACGCGAGCGCGCCAACCGTCAGTTCCAAAATGAATTATCGCGCACACGCGCAGACACCTCACAGTGTTTGGATCATGGTACGCATGGGGTATACCCGCAACATGCACTCGGCAACCTGCCGGCACCAGCATTCACCATTTGGGCAAATGCTGCCGAGGACATGCAAGCAATAAAAAAACCGCCCCGTATGGAGCGGTTTGCCCTTTATATATCGAGCGCCTCGGCCATCGCGGCCGTAGTGATTGCCGTGGTTCCACAGCAACTGCCCACCATTGCGGCACCGGCATGTCCCCATTCGATGCATGCGCGCGCGAAAGCTTCGGGGTTCTCGTGCCATACGGGGCCATCCTGAGTCTGGACCGGATCGCCTACGTTGGGACGCACCGTGACGGGAGTAGTCGCCGATGCAACCATCCTGGGCACCGCCGCGTTCGCGGCCGCAAGCGAACAGCAATTAACACCAACCGAGTTTGCGCCGTGTTTTTCGGCGTACAAAACGGCTGCCTCAATGTTGAGGCCATCGCCCAACAGGTCGCCTTTATCGTCAACGACAAAACTCACCAGAACAGGCATGCCGTCGGCGGCATCTCGGGCGCCGGCAAGCATGGGCTGCAAATTACGGATAGAAGTCACCGTCTCGATCAGCAGACCGTCAACGCCGGCATTGAGCAAGGCGTGCGCCTGTTCGCGCGCAATGCCTCGGATTTCACGATACTCGGCAGAGTCCTCGGCAAACCACTCAATACCGATCGGGCCCATCGAGCCCAGCAGCAGCTGAGGGTGCGCCTGGCGGGCATCGTCGACGGCCCCGCGATTGACCTCCGCCACGGACGGCGCAATCTGGTCGTGCTTGAGGGCATAGCTCGATGCCTGAAAGGTGTTGGTAATGAGCACCTGCGCGCCGGCGGCGACATACAAGCGATGGATACGAGAAACGGTCTGCGGCTCTGCCAGATTCCAAAACGCCGGTGGAATGTCGGCGGCATCGTACTCACTCAACAGAACACTGCCCATGGGGCCCTGCGCCAACAAGGTCTCGCTCGACAAGCGGCGCGTAAGTTCCTCGGCACCAAAGCGGTTGTAATAACTCGTATCCATATATATCCCGCTATTCCTCGACGCTGATTCCCTGCTTTTCGAGATAGGCGAGCCAGCGGTTCATCGTGTCCTCGGAAAGCGCATGCTCCATCATGCAGGCCTCGGAATCGGCTCGCTCAAATTCGACACCGAGCTCCTGAACCAAAAACGTGCGGATGAGGCGATGACGGTACCAGATAGCCGTACCAACCTCGCGGCCGCGATCGGTCAGGACTACCTTGCCGTAGTGCGATTGCTCGACAAGTTCGGATGCCTTGAGCGCCGAAACCGCTTTATTGACCGATGCCTTGGAGACGCCAAGGCGCTGCGCGATGTCGACCGATCGCACGCCGTTGGTTTCCCCCTCTTCGCTTTCAATGCGAACCATGCACTCCAAGTAGTCTTCGTTCGCCACCGTCAGATGTAGTTCGCGCGAGCTATTTGTCGTATCCATGATCTTCCGTCCCTTCTGCATTCAATGGCTGATTCTACCCCATCCAAGCGTCACGGTATGCCGTGGCATACCGTGCTAGAGTTCTTGTTGCACACGACAACCAAGATTGGAGCGGTCTTTATGGAAAACACCACCACGAGCCCCGATGTCCTCGAGCGCTTTTTGCGCTACGTCCAGATCAACACGCAGTCCGAGGATGCAAACTGCGACCAGGTACCCTCGAGCGCCGTTCAGTTTGACCTTGCCAACGTACTGGCTGAAGAACTGCGCGAGCTTGGTGCGGAAGATGCCCACGTGACCGAGCACGCCTATGTCTGCGCGCATATCCCAGCAAGTGCGGGCGCTGAGGACAAGCCCGCCCTGGGCCTGATCGCCCATCTCGACACCACCGAAGTTGCACCGGGCGCCGGCGTGAAACCGCACATCGTGCACTACGAAGGCGGCAACCTGGTCTGCGGCACGGTTGACGGTAAACCCGTTGCCATGAGTACCGCCAAGCTTCCCGCCCTGAATGACCTCGCGGGTGAGGACCTGGTCTGCAGCGACGGCACCACGCTGCTGGGCGCAGACGACAAGGCAGGCGTCGCCGAGATCATGTCGCTTGTCGCGCGTATCGCTCAGGACCCTTCTCTGCCCCATCCCGCACTCGGCATTTGTTTCTGCCCTGACGAGGAGATCGGCCACGGAGCCGAGCTGTTGGATATCGATACCTTTGGCTGCAAGTACGCCTACACGGTCGACGGCGGCCCCATCGGCGAGCTGGAGTGGGAGTGCTTTAACGCCGCCGAGGCGACCGTCCGCTTTGAGGGCCAGTCCATCCACCCGGGCGACGCTAAGGGTCGTATGGTCAACGCAGGCAATCTGTTCTGCGACTTCAACGCGTTGCTCCCCTACGTGCAGCGCCCGGAGTATACGGAAGGCTACGAGGGCTTTTATCACCTTGAGGGTGTATCTGCGACCGTCGATCACGCCACAGCGCGCTATATCGTCCGCGACCATGACGCCGCCAAGTTCCAGCAGAAACTCGACCTTATTGATGCCGCCGCCTCGATGCTCAACCAGCGTCTGGGTGAGGAGCGTGTGACGGTCGAGATTAAGCAGCAGTATCGAAATATGGCCGAGATCGTTCGTGACTATCCCGAGCTTATTGATGTTGCCAAGGAAGCCTACCTTGCCTGCGGCGTTGAGCCCCAAGTGCTGCCGATTCGCGGCGGCACCGACGGCGCGCAGCTGTCGTTCCGCGGTCTGCCCTGCCCCAACCTTTCCACCGGCGGCTATTGCTACCACGGCGTCAACGAGTTCGTCCCGGTCAGTTCGCTCGTCAAGATGACCGATGTGCTCCAGGAGCTCGTCGCCCGCTTTGCATAAGCCTGGCTGCACAAGTCCGAAAGACGAATCGCCCCGTCCTCAACCGAGAACGGGGCGATTTTTTTGCTGCAATGTGAACAGGTTGACGCACGCCAGCCTCTTAACGCAAGGAGTGTCCCAAACTGCCGGCACAGACGATATGAGCAGGACATAAAAACATTGAGAGCCCCTGCTGCATGAAAGACCGCGGATTAGGCCGACAATGGTGAGTGTCTAATCCAACCGTGGCGGCCACGCCGCATTCATGGAAGGGGCTCCCATGCTCGATACTACCACCTTCATCGGCCTCGACGTCCACGCCCGCTCGATAAAGGCCGTCTCCCTCGACGTCATGACCGGGGAGGTACGTGCCGCGACCTTCGGCTACGACGCCGGCGCCGTCGCGGAGTGGGTCCGTTCCGCGGACCCCAGGGCCAGGTGCGTGTACGAGTCCGGGGTCACGGGCTTCGACCTGCAGAAGAGGCTCTCCGGCCTGGGGGTCGACTGCGTGGTCGGCGCCGTCTCGAAGATGATCAAGCCCAGCGCGGACAGGCGCAGGAAGAACGACCGCAACGACGCCGAGTTCCTCGCCCGCATGCTGTCGGTCGGCAACGTGGTCGAGGTGTGGGTCCCCGACGACGAGTGCGAGGCCGCCCGCGACCTGACCAGGGCGCTCGAGGACGCGAGGGACGACCTCTCGCGCTCGAAGCAGTGGCTCTCCAAGTTCCTGCTCAGGCACGGGCTCGTCTTCGACGAGAGGACGCCCACCGGCCGCAGGAAGGGCAACTGGACCCGGGCGCACTGGTCCTGGATCGAGTCGATAAGGTTCGCGGAGAGGGCCGACAACGACGTGCTCGCCTACTACGTCGACGCGGTCAGGCGGGCGGCGGAGGAGAAGGCGAGGCTCGAGGGGCTCGTCGAGGCCGAGGCCCGCAAGCCCAGGTGGAGGAAGAGGGTCGACTCCCTCCGCCGCCTCAAGGGCGTAGACACCGCGTCCGCCGCCGACCTCGTGTTCGAGGCCGGCGAGTTCTCGAGGTTCAGGAACGCCCGCTCGTTCGCGGCGTGGGTCGGCCTGACGCCCTCCGAGCACTCCAGCGGGGAGAGCGACCGCAGGGGCGCGATCACCAAGGCTGGCAACAAGCACCTGAGGAAGACGCTGGTCGAGGCCGCGTGGCACTACCTGACGTGCTCGGGGCGGCCGAAGGACCTCGCCAAGGGCCAGGCCCCGGACCGGGGCGCCCGGAGGCATGCCGCCAAGGGCGTGCGGAGGCTGGTCGAGAGGCGGGAGGCGCTGCTCGCGCGCGGGGTCCACGGCAACAAGGCGAACGTGGCCACGGCGCGCGAGCTCGCCTGCTGGGTATGGGCGGTCGGCCTCATGGCCGAGGAGGCGTAGGGGGGCGGTCCCCCGCACATAAGCCAGTCACCCCGGAAGCGGTTCGATCCGAAGCCGTTGAGGCGAACCTCAGGTCCCTTTTCTGCGAGCGCCCAGGGCGCCACACGCGTGCACAGACTGTCGGTTCGACGTAGAAGCCTCAGCCGTAGCAACGGATTGCCCAGCGAGAGATCGCCGCGGGCGGATATTAAACTGCAAAGACGAGCGTCGGTAAGACACGCCGAGGTCGCCGCGGACGGGCTGATATAGGGAGAGGGCCTGACCCCATATCGTTGGGGCCAGGCCCGATTTTGCCTCTTGACAATGTCCTGCTCATATTAAAAGGAACGTCCCCAAGTGCCAAGTGTTCCGGCAACGCCGATGTTTTGGCAACGACAGCGAGCGGGTCGCATTTGAGACAAGGTGACGTGAAGCGAAAGGGCGCTGACCTTCTGGTCGCGCCCTTGAAGTTGAACGTCAGATTGTCCAAATGCGGCCCGCGCAGCGTCGAGTCGTTACGGCGTTTGGTAAAACGCCGTAACTCTAGTAGTTAGCTTCGTAGCCGTTGCCGTCGCCGGTGGGCTCTTCGTAGTAGTCCGAATCGCTTGAATCGCTTGAGTCATCGGAATCGTCAGAGCTGACCGATGAGGTTGCGGTACCGTTTGCGTAATCGTCAGACGTGTTGTTGTTCAGGTCGCCAATCGTAGAGCTGGAACCATCGGAAAGACCCATGGTGTTGGGACCCTTGGGATCCTTGCCGGCATCGACGCGCTCCATCATTTCCTTGAGCTCGTCCTCGTAGACAAAGACGTAGCTCACACCGTCGATCATGGTGCTGTCGTCGGCGTACGAGGGCAGGTTGGCCGAGTAGATACCGTCGACATCCATACCGCGCATGGCGTTGACCGTAGCCACGATATCCTGAACGCTCATATCGGTTACGAGCATATCGGACAGCGAATTAACCAGGCCAAAGATCTTCGTGGCATCGAAGTTATTGAGAATCTGGTTGGCAAGGGCGCCAAGCACCTGGCGCTGGTGGCGCATGCGCGTGTAATCGCCGTCGGCATAGGTGTAGCGGCAGCGGGCATAGGTAAGGGCGGTGGCACCGTCCATATGCTGCTGGCCAGCGGTAATCTTAATATCCAGGTGCTCGGGGTCGTCAACATCATCGGTTGCGTTAATGTCGATACCGCCAACCGAATCAATCAGCGCCTGCATACCGTCGAAGCTGACCTCGGCATAGTGGGAAATCTGAACACCGCACAGCTCGTTGACCGCCTCGACCATGGCCTCGGCGCCGCCAACGGTATGGCAGGCGTTGATCTTCATGGTCTCGCCCTTGTACTCGACCTTGGTGTCGCGCGGAACGGAAATGAGCGTCGCCTGCTTTTGCGTGGGGTCGATGCGTGCCAGGATAATCGAGTCGGCACGATACGTATCCTCGCCCGGACGGCCGTCGGTGCCAAGAAGCAGCACGTAGAACGGATCCTTTGCCTCATCGGTGTCAACCAGAACCCGACGCAGATTGTCGGTAATGACATTGGAATCGCCGAGCTTGCCCATAATGGTGGCAAACCACAGGCCGGCAGCGGTAGTGGCACTCAGCAGCACGCCAAGCACGACAATGAGCGCGACGTGACGAATCGTGTGGCTACGACGACGTTGACGAGCGCGCTCGGAATAGCGAGCCACGTTATCGCGACTGTAGATCTTGGCCTGCGCACCAGTTGAGGGTCTTCGGGCGGTGGTATCCGCGAGGGGCTTTTTATTAAACATAGGCAACCTGTATTAGTAGATGACGGGATCGGGGACGGTAGCATGCTCGACATGCGCGCCGAGCGCCTGCAGCTTTTCGACAAACTGCTCGTAGCCGCGCTTGATGTGATGGATGGCCGAAACCTCGGTCGTCCCGTCGGCGATCAAGCCCGCTACGACGAGGGCCGCTCCGCCACGCAGATCGGGCGAGGTAACCTGTGCACCCGAGAAGCCCTTGACGCCATGAATCATGGCATGATGGCTCTCGATACGAATGTCGGCACCCATGCGCATCAGCTCAGAGGCAAACATAAAGCGATTCTCGAAGATATTTTCGGTAATAACGGAACTGCCGTCGGCAAGGGCGGAGAGCACCATAATCTGCGCCTGCATGTCGGTCGGGAAACCGGGGAACGGAAGCGTCTGGATGTCGACCGGCTTGATACGCTCGGCACGGTTCACATGGACGCCATCTTCGACGCGCTCGCAGTCGATACCCATGAGCTCCATCTTCTTGAGCACCATGCCCAAGTGAATGGGGCAAAAACCCGTGACGTCGACACCGCGATCGTCGGCCATCAACGCACCGGCAACGATAAAGGTACCGGCCTCGATGCGGTCGCCCACCACGCGATGGGTAACGGGATGGAGCTCTTCCACGCCTTCGATAGTCACGACGGGCGTACCGGCGCCAACAATCTTGGCGCCCATCTCGCTGAGCATGTTAGCGAGATCGACGATCTCGGGCTCGCGGGCGGCATTATCGATAACCGTGGTGCCCTGTGCGCGCACAGAGGCCATGATGAGGTTCTCGGTCGCACCGACGCTGGCGAACTCGAGCGTGACGGTGGTACCGCGCAGACCTTGGGGCGCATTAGCGTTGATGTAACCGTGGGCGGTATCGAACTCAACGCCCAGGGCCTCAAGACCAAGAATGTGCATATCGATCTTGCGAGCACCCAGGTTGCAGCCGCCCGGCATGGCAATTTTGGCGCGATGGAAGCGGCCCAGCAGGGGTCCCATGACGGCGGTGGAAGCGCGCATCTTGGCAACGAGCTCGTAGGGGGCCTCCCATGAATCGACCTGAGAGGTATCAATCTCGAGCGTGTGTTCGTCGAGAACATCGATCGTAGCGCCCATGCCTTTGAGCACCTTGCCCATCACGTGGACATCGGAAATATCGGGCACGTTCTGCAGCGTCGTCTTGCCCGGCGCCAGAAGCGTTGCCGCCATGAGTTTGAGCGCGGAGTTCTTGGCGCCCGAAACGGGCACGGAGCCTCCGATGGCGTGGCCACCCTCAACGCGGATAATATCCAAGGTCTACCCTTTCAAAAAGCATGCCCGGGGTGGCTGGGCCATCCCGGGCATGATGTGTTCGCAAATGGTCGAACGCTAAATCGTTTGACTATTGGGCAAGCTTGAGCTTACACCATGCGATTTCATTATAGAGGTAGGCGCGGCGTGCATCATCCTCCGACAAATTACCCAGCTTCTCTTCAAAACCTTGAATATCAGCTTTAAGCTTGTCGGCATCGACGGTCGCCAAATCGCAAGCGCGCTCGGCGAGAACGGTCACGACATCGTCCGCAACCTGGGCATAGCCGCCGGCCACGGCAAACGTGTGGTCGACAGTGCCCATGGCCTTATCGGAAACGCGAACGTAACCGCGGTCGATCGTGCAGATCTCGCTGGAGTGAGCAGGCAGAACGCCAAACTCGCCATCCGTGGACGGAATCGACACAAACGCAGCGTCGCCCTCATAGGCGCAGCTCACGGGGCACACGATGCGGATACGCATAACCTACTTCTCCCCCATCTTGCGGGCGCGCTCGCGCACGTCCTCAATCGTGGAAGCATAGCGGAAAGCCTGCTCGGGCAGGTCATCGGCCTTGCCGTCGACAATCTCGGCGAAAGAGCGGACGGTATCCTCGACGCGGACGTAGACACCGGGGTTGCCGGTGAACTTCTCGGCGACGTGGAAGGACTGCGAGAGGAACTGCTGAATCTTACGGGCACGGTTGACCGTAAGGCGCTGCTCCTCGGACAGCTCGTCCATACCCAGAATGGCGATGATGTCCTGAAGGTCGGAGTACTCCTGCAGGAGCTCCTGGACCTTGACGGCGACACGGTAGTGCTCCTCGCCGACAATCGAGGGATCGAGAGCGTCGGAGGAAGATGCGAGCGGGTCGATAGCCGGGAACAGGCCGAGCGACGAAATGCTACGCGAAAGAACCGTGGTGGCGTCGAGGTGCGTAAACGTCGTGGCAGGCGCCGGGTCGGTCAGGTCGTCTGCGGGGACGTAGACAGCCTGGACGGAGGTAATGGAGCCCGTCTTGGTCGAGGTAATGCGCTCCTGGAGGTCGCCCATCTCGGTTGCCAGCGTGGGCTGGTAACCAACGGCGGACGGCATACGGCCCAGCAGTGCGGAAACCTCGGAACCTGCCTGGGAGAAGCGGAAGATGTTGTCGATGAACAGCAGAACGTCCTGGCCGCGATCGCGGAAGTACTCAGCGGTGGTAAGGCCGGCCAGACCGATGCGCAGACGCGCTCCGGGCGGCTCGTTCATCTGACCATAGACCAAGCAGGTCTTGTCAATAACGCCAGACTCGCTCATCTCGAGGAACAGGTCGGTGCCCTCGCGGGTACGCTCGCCGACGCCGGTGAACACCGAGGTGCCGCCGTGCTCCTGGGCGAGGTTGTTGATGAGCTCCTGGATCAGAACGGTCTTGCCGACGCCGGCGCCGCCGAACAGACCTGTCTTGCCGCCGCGGATGTAGGGCTCGAGCAGGTCGACGGCCTTGATGCCGGTCTCGAAGATCTCGGTCTTGGTGGTGAGCTCGTCGAAACGGGGCGCTGCATGGTGGATGGGGTAGAACTCCTCCACCTCGGGCATGGGCTTGCCGTCGACGGGCTTGCCCATGACGTTCCAAATGCGGCCGAGCGTCTTGGGACCAACGGGCATCTTCATGGGCTCACCGGTATCGGTGGCGATGAGGCCGCGCTGCAGGCCGTCGGTCGAGGACATGGCGACCGTGCGGACGACGCCGCCCGGAAGCTGGCTCTCGACCTCGAGGATCGTGCTCAGATGACCGATCGGGGTCTCGGCCTCGACCGTGAGCGCGTTGTAGATCGGGGGCACCGCGCCGTCAAACTTGACGTCGACGACAGGGCCGATGATTCGCACGATGCGACCATCACCGGCAGTCGTCTTCTTGGTGGCTTCCTCGACCGCAAGCTTTACGGTGTTATTAGCCATTACTGTTCCTCCAATGCTGAGGCTCCGCCGACGATCTCGTTAATCTCGGTCGTGATCGAAGCCTGGCGCACGCGACTATACGTGCGGGTAAGGGTCGAGATGATCGCGGTGGCGTTTTCCGTCGCGGAGTGCATGGCCTTGCGGCGTGCACCCTGCTCGGCAGCCGCCGAATCGATCAGGGCCTGGTAGATGACCGTCAGGATATAAGACGGCACAAGCTTGCCGAGAACATGCTCGGGAGAGGGCACGAACTCGAACGTGGACGAGATGCGCTTAGGGGCGTCGGTCTCGTTCTTACGCGGACCGTGGGCCATAGCGATCATCTCGGGGTCGAGCGGCAACAGATGCTCGACGCGAAGCTCCTGATCCACGCGGTTCTTGGCGTGGTGGTAGACAAGCTCGACACGGTCAAGCTCACCGGCACGATACGCATCGCAGATATGAGAGGAGATCATGCGGGCCTGATTGAAATCGGGCTCAGAGGAGTTGCCCTCAAAGTGCATGACAACGTTTGCGCGGTCACGGAAATACGTGGCCGGCTTACGCCCGCACGCGATGATCTCGCATTCGATGCCGTCGTTCGCCCAAGAAGCGGCGAGCTTTTCGGCCGTGCGCTCCACCGTCGTATTGAAACCGCCGGCAAGGCCGCGGTCCGAGGCAATAACGACAATCAGGCCATGCTTGACGCTCTCATGCTTCTGCAGCATGGGATCGGTGCCCGAACAGGAGGCGTCGCCGGCGACCGTCAACATGACGTCGGTCAGCGCCTCCTTATAGGGCTCGGCCTGCTTGGAGCGATCGAGGGCACGACGAATCTTGGCCGTAGAGACCATCTCCATCGTGCGCGTGATCTGCTTGGTCGTGGTAACCGAGGAGATTCGCTTCTTAATGTCGCGAAGGTTGGCCATGGGGCTTAGTTCTCCTCTGATCCAGAAACATCCGAATGGTGCTTGGCCATGAACTGCTGCTTGAAGTCGCCGATGACGCGCAAGAGCTCAGCCTTGGTGTCATCATCGATCTTCTTGGCGCGAACCTTGTCGAGCAGCGAGCCAAAGCCATTGTCCATGTACTCGATGAGCTCGGCACGGAAAGGCAGCACGTCGGCAATCTCCAGGTCATCCAGGAAGCCCTCGTTGCCAGCGAACAGCGTAACGATCTGCTCGCCAACCTCAAACGGCTTGTAGCGCGGCTGCTTCAGGAGCTCGGTCATGCGGGCACCATGGGTCAGCTGCTTCTGAGTAGCCTCGTCGAGGTCGGAGCCAAACTGCGTAAAGCCAGCGAGCTCCTGATAGGAAGCGAGGTCCAGACGGAGGTTGCCGGCGACCTGCTTCATGGCCTTGGTCTGCGCATCGCCACCGACGCGGGACACGGAGATACCCACGTCGACTGCCGGGCGCTGACCCTGGAAGAAGAGCTCGGACTGCAGGTAGATCTGACCATCGGTAATGGAAATGACGTTGGTCGGAATGTAGGCCGAGACGTCGCCGTCCTGGGTCTCGATGATCGGCAGTGCCGTCATGGAGCCGTAACCGTTCTTCTTGGACATCTTGACGGCACGCTCGAGCAGACGAGAGTGCAGGTAGAAGATGTCGCCAGGATAGGCCTCGCGTCCGGGCGGACGATGCAGCGTCAGCGACATCTGACGGTAGGCCACAGCCTGCTTGGACAGGTCATCGTAGATGACGAGCACGTGGCCGCCGGGGTTGGTCTCGCTGGCGGGCTTGCCGTCCTCGCCGTTGTACATAAAGAACTCGCCAATAGCGGCACCGGCCATAGGCGCGATGTACTGCATAGGGGCGGAATCGGCAGCGGTGGCCGAAACGATGATGGTGTAGTCGAGCGCACCGTGCTGAGCGAGGGTCTCGCGGATGTTGGCAACCGTGGAGGCCTTCTGGCCGATGGCGACATAGATGCAGACCATGCCCTTGCCGCGCTGGTTGAGGATAGCGTCGATGGCGATGGCGGTCTTACCGGTCTTACGGTCACCGATGATGAGCTCACGCTGACCGCGGCCAATAGGCACCATGGAGTCGATAGCGAGCAGACCGGTCTGAACCGGCTCGCACACCGGGGTACGATCGATGACGCCGGGAGCCTTGAACTCGATGGGGCGACGGTGCGTAGCGACGATGTCGCCCAGGCCGTCGATGGGCTGGCCGAGCGGATTGACGACGCGGCCGAGCATGGCACGGCTCACGGGGATATCCATAACGCGGCCAGTGGTGCGGCACTCGTCGCCTTCCTTGATGGAGTCGACGGCACCGAACAGAACGGCGCCGACCTCGTCACGGTCAAGGTTCTGGGCAAGGCCGAAGACGGTCTCACCGGTATCGGAGCTCTTGAACTCCAGAAGCTCGCCTGCCATGGCGCTCTTGAGGCCGGAGACGCGCGCGATGCCGTCGCCTACCTCGTCGACCGTTGAAACCTCATGCGTATCGACCGTCGCGGAGAGGCTCGTGAGCTGCTCCTGCAGTTTCTTGGCGATATCCTGGGCATTGAGGGTTTCGGACATTAGGCTTCACCTCCGTACGAATTAGCAGAGTTTGCGAGGGTCTCCTGCGCGATGCGCAGCTGCGTCTTGACGGAAATGTCACGACGCTCGCCGCGGGCCTCGAGCACCAGGCCGCCCACGATAGACGGGTCGACCTGCTCGATAAGGAATACCTTGCGGCCGAAGTCCTGCTCGCATTTCTTAGTGATGGTTTGACGCAGCTCGTCGTCGAGCGGGATCGCCGTGGTGACGGTCACGCCCACTACATCCTCGTCTTCCTCGGCAACATACTTAAAGGCAGCTGCCACCTTGGGAAGAAGGTCGAGCTGGTCGCGCTTGGACATGGTGTCGAGCACGGCGATGATCTCGGGGCTGGCAGAAGCCAAGCGCTCGATCATCTCGAGGTCCTCGAACACATGGTTCTCGGCCTTGGCGGCTTCCAAAAGGGAACGCGCGTAGGTCTCGAGCACCTTGTCCTGATAGCGGCTAGTCGGCATTCAGGCTACCTGCTTCCTGGATATAGCGCTCGATGAGCTTCTTCTGCTCGGCATCGTCCTCGAGTGCCTCGCCCACGATCTTGGTGGCGACGGCAACGGACAGGTCGGCGATGGAGCTCGCGGCACCGGCGTAGATGGACTTGCGCTCGTCCTCGACGGTCGTATGGGCCTTGGCGATGATCTCCTCGGCCTCCTTGTGAGCAGCCTCGATGATACGGGCACGCTCGGACTCGGCGTCCTTACGGGCCTCGAGAACGATGTCGGCAGCCTGACGACGGGCGTCGGTGACGATCGAGTCGGACTCAGCGCGCTTGGCGATAGCCTCCTGCTTGGTCTTCTCGGCCTCGTCGAGGCTCTCCTCGATCTTCTTGCCGCGCTCCTCCATGGTTTTCATGATGCCCGGCAGGGCGACCTTGGCCAGCACGATCCAGATAATCAGGAAGGCGATAAGCGCCGGGATGAACTCCGCCATCTTAGGGATGAGGATGTCCGCACCGGCGGCGCCGTCCTCGGCGAACGCGGAAACCGGCATGAGCAGCGCGGCCGCGGACGCGGAGAGTGCGATCGCGCTCTTCTGGGATGAAAGATTCATACTTGACGCTCCGTGCTATTTAACGATCAGCGCGACAACGAAGCCGATCAGAGCCAGAGCCTCGCCGAAAGCGGAGCCCATGATGAAGACGGTGAACACGCGGCCCTGGACCTCAGGCTGACGGGCCATAGCACCCGTAGCACCCAGAGCAGACAGGCCGATAGCAAGACCAGCGCCGATAACACCGAGACCGTAACCGATAACTCCCACGATTCCTCCTTTGTCGTGCGTGTCTTATTTCACGCAGGATAACCTTTTTATAACTGCCGGGCTCCATGGGTACGGGCACCGGCGGTTTAACGAATTGCCTTACCTTTAAGGCGCGAACGGAAGACTACTCCTCCTCCGCGACCTCCTCTGCCTCGGAGACATACACGGCGGTAAGGACCGTGAAGACGTAAGCCTGGATGGCGCCGACCACAAGCTCGATCGCATAGATCAGGATGAGAATGGCAAGCCAGGCCAGCGAAGGCAGGGCGCCGACGGCGTGGGCCGCGGAAACCTGCTGAAGCAGCGGCTGCATGAACATGCTCGCCATGATGGCGAACGAGCCCATGACCACGTGTCCTGCGAACATGTTGCAGAACAGACGGACGGCGAGCGTGATGAGGCGCAGGAAGGTCGAGAAAAGCTCGACGACCCACACGAGCACGTTCATCGGGAAGCTCACGCCCTGCGGAGCGAGGCTCTTGATGTAGCCGATCACGCCGTGAGCCTTGCATCCGTAGTAGATGAAGTACACGAAGGCGAAGATGGCGAGCGCGGCGGTGGAGCCGATTGCACCGGTGCCGGGCTTCATTCCCGGGATCAGGCCGATCATGTTATTGATCAGGATGAACAGGAAAAGCGAGCACAGGAACGGGAAGTGCTTCTTCCAGTTCTCACCCACGACGCCCTTGCCGATATCGTTCTCGACGTACTCGATGATGTACTCGAAACCGTTGACGAAGAAGCCCTTGGGAACCAGGGTCTGCTTCTTCTTGAACACGGCCAGGACGATCAGGAGCACGATCGTGGAGACGATCAGCCAAAACGAGTACTGCGTGATGCCGCAGCTCAGATCGCCCACGACAGGGGTGGAGCTGAACTCGCTGACCAGATGATTAATCTCATCAGGCAGCTTTTCAAAAATTTCCACGACTTACCTTTCGACCTCATGAGGATCTCGCAGCGCCTTGGCGACGCGAACCGTGCAGGCGGCCATAAAGGCCACGAAGCCGATCGCCTCGCCCAAGAGGAACATGCGAAATACCTCTCCGAACAACACAAACACAACCAAGGTAAAGACGAGCAGGGCGATTGCCGAGACCGCCAGACTCACCATACCCTTGAGCATGTCCGCATTCTGTTTATCGTCAAGAACCGGCTTGAGCGTAAAGACAAAGGGAAGGAAGGCAATTGCGCCCGCGATGGCGCCTGCAACGATAGCGAGCAGATCGGCTATCTGAAACACTGGCGTCCTCACTTTCCTTTTTAACGCTTCACAGAACAGTTCCCGCCAAACATTGGTGACTATTGTACGAGCCAATCGCTAAAGTACAACCGAAAAAGCATCGGTTAATACGCACCTGTTCGTTTTCTTAAGACCTTCTTTATGCCGCAGGTACGGTAATACGTTTTTCTCGAACCCTGCAGGGCAAAACGTCCGTTAACAGGAGTGCGCGCGGTCGCCTTTTGTTCGTCCGCGCGCACCGTTTCTTCGTATTTGCAGCCGCGGTCGTCTTAGCCCAGCGACTAGAGCGTGCCGTAGATGCGGTCACCGGCGTCGCCCAGGCCGGGAACGATGTAGGCAGCCTCGTTGAGATGGTCGTCGATGGCGCAGGTATAGATATGCACATCTGGGTCCTTCTCAGTCAGCGACTTGAGGCCCTCGGGGGCCGCGACGATGCACAGCATGCGGATGTCCTTGACACCGCGCTCGCGCAGGTAGCTAATGGCCATCTCGGCCGAACCGCCCGTGGCGAGCATGGGGTCGACGACCAGGCAGATGCGCTGGTCGATATCCTTGGGCATCTTGCAGTAATACTCGTGCGGCTCGTGGGTAACCTCGTCGCGCTCCATGCCGATGTGGCCCACGCGAGCGGAGGGCACCAGGTCGAGGATGCCATCGACCATGCCAAGGCCCGCACGCAGGATGGGCACGATGGCGAGTTTCTTGCCAGCAAGCTGTTTGAACGTGGCGGTAGTGATGGGGGTCTCGACCTCGACGTCTTCCATAGGCAGGTCGCGCATGGCCTCGTAGCCGTCAAAAAGCGCGAGTTCGCGCACGAGCTGACGGAACTGGTTGGTGCCGGTGTTTTTGTCGCGCAGGATCGACAGCTTGTGCTGGACGAGCGGGTGATCGACAAGCGTCACACGGGACGCATCGTAGGTGACGGTCATGGATTGATTGCCCCTTTCGTTGCGGCCGCAAAACGGCCTTGCTGACAAGGCGTGCAGCAATGTTGCCGCCGCACGCCATGCATTAGTTTAGCGGTTTGTTGTATCGAGCAGCCCATCGCAGCCCTACTGTGCGGTGCTGAGCGAGCGCCTGACTGCATCACGCCAGCCCGCAAGGTTTTGCTCGCGGCGCTCGGCGGACATGTGGGGAAGGAAGGTCCTAACGATCTGGGCATTTTGCTCCAGCTCCTCCAGGTCTTCCCAATAGCCGACGGCAAGACCCGCCAAGTACGCGGCACCGATTGCCGTGGTCTCCACCGTCTCGCATTGCAGCACGGGGATATCCAGCAGGTCGGCCTGGAATTGCATGATGAACTCGTTGCGCGAGGCACCGCCATCGACAGACAGGCGCTCGATCGAAAGCCCCACGTCCTGCTCCATGGCGCGCAGCACGTCGTAGCTCTGATATGCCATGGATTCGCAGGCGGCACGTACGATGGTCGCACGGCTCGAGGCGCCGGTCAGACCGCACACGATACCGCGGGCATGCGGGTCCCACCAGGGAGCGCCCAAACCCGCAAAGGCGGGAACGAAGTAGCAGCCCTCGTTGTCGCTAATCGAAGCGGCGAGTTGTGCCGACTCGCTCACGCTCGAGATGATGCCCACGTTGTTGCGAAGCCAGTTCATCGTTGAGCCGGCGGCAAAAATAGAGCCCTCGAGCGCATAGCTGACTTTGCCGTCCGCAGCGATACCGATGGTGGAGACCAGGCCATTCTTGGATTCGACGATCTCGTCGCCGGTGTTCATGAGCATAAAGCAGCCCGTGCCATAGGTGTTTTTGGTCTGGCCGGGATAGAAGCAGCAGTGACCGAACAGCGATGCCTGCTGGTCGCCCGCCACACCCATGATGGGCGGCATGTTGGTCATGATGTCGCTCGCGACGCGGCCGTAGTCGCCCGAGCTCCAGCGAACCTCGGGCATCATGGAACGTGGAACGTCAAAGAGCGCCAGCAGGTCGTCGTCCCAATCGAGCGTATGGATATTAAAGAGTGCCGTGCGGCTGGCATTGGTGTAGTCGGTGGCAAAGACCTGGCCGCCGGTGAGGTTGTAGATGAGCCAGGTGTCGATGGTGCCAAACATGAGGTCGCCCGCCGCCGCGCTCTCGCGTGCGCCGTCGACGTTGTCGAGAATCCACTGCACCTTAGAGGCCGAGAAATACGGGTCAAGCGTAAGTCCCGTGCGGGAGCGCACCAGCTCCTCGCAACCCTGTTCAACCAACGCGTCGATCGCCGGCGCGGTACGACGGCACTGCCATACGATGGCGTTATAGATGGGCTGGCCGCTCACGCGGTCCCAGACCACCGTGGTCTCGCGCTGGTTGGAGATGCCGATGGCGGCGATGCGATCGGAATGGATGCCGCTCTTAAACTGAACCTCCATCATCACGCCGATCTGGCTGGCAAGCACCTCCGTGGGATCCTGCTCCACCCAGCCGGGGCGCGGGAAGCTGGTTTTGACGCTACGACGCGCCTGCGCGACGATGCAGCCGTATTCGTCGACAATGGCCGCGAGTACCGAGGTAGTGCCGCAGTCGAGCGCCATGATGTAGGAACCGCCAAAGTTAAACGAGGCATCTTCCATGCCCAGGCTGCCCAGATTCAACGACATCGCTTACACCCTTCTATTGCATCGGGTCGGACAGGACCCGCTCGATCTCTGATGCGGGAAGTGCGCCTTGGCGCAGGATCTGGAGCCCGCCGTGCTGGAACGACACGATGGTCGAGGCGTCGCGACACGGGGTCTCACCGGCGTCGACGGCAACATCGACCCCCTCCAGGATGCGACCCTCGACGGCGGCAAAGCTTGCCGGCGAAGGCGCGCCGTGCGTGTTGGCGCTCGTGCAGGCAAGGGGACTGCCGCAGGCGCGGATGAGCGCTTGGACCACGGGAGAGGCCGAAGCGCGCAGGGCCACGGTGTCGTCGGCAGCGCGCATAAAGGTCGGCACGCAGGGGGCTGCCTTGACCACGATAGTCAGGGCTCCCGGCCAGCATCGTCGCGCGAGTACGCGGGCATCTTCCGGGATATCCACGCCATAGCGGTCGAGTGCTTCGACGCCATCGACCAGCCAAGCGACGGTTTGCGTGAGTTCGCGCTGCTTAAGGGTAAAGATGCGGCGATAGCCGGTACCGAGTGCGGGGACCGCGGCACCGTTGACGGCAGCCTGCGGGTCGCGCGGCCACGGCTTGGGCCCACTTGTATCTTGAGGAATTGCATCCGAGAAGGCATTAGCCGCCACGGCGACACCGTAGACCGTCTCGGTCGGGATCAGCGCCAGGCCGCCGCGACCGAGCACCTCGGCCGTGCGCTCGACGGCAAGCCGATGCGGCTCGCGCGCTCCCTCGTATACCCGATAGACCGTCTGCATGTGTATGCCAGCCCCTTACGCTCTGGTGCAAGTTTGTTTACTGTGGGGCATTCTCGCACGAAACGTTCAACCTATTTGCCCAGAGCGCATGTTGGTTTGGTGAGCGGCCGTAGTAGTCGGTGAAAGTGAGGGGGTTATTGCAGATTTTTAGCGAGCAAGCGTAACGGTACGATCGGGAAACTCAATGCTTGCGACAAGCTTTCCGCCGAGACTTTCTGCGTACCTGCTCAGCGTGTCGAGCCTCATTGATCCCAGCTCCCCGCGCTCGAGCTCCGATATGCGTTTTTGAGAAACACCCATCGACTGGGCGACCGACGCCTGTGTTAGATCTTTTAACCTGCGAATCTGAGCAAGCTTATAGGCTTCGATACGATCGCGAGTCCTCTCCTGCTCGGCGGTAATGGAGTCGCGTGTTATCCCGCGAGATTCCATATACTCATGCAGTTCCATCTCGATCGAGCCTCCTTACGTGGCGACGGTATATTTGTTCCGCCCTGGGAATGCTGATCGCATACCAGCCGTTCCACTTTGCCTTCGACGACTCCGCCTGCGACTTATCTCCCGCCAACAGCAACACTGCCTGACGTTTGGGGTCAAAGGCAAAAAGGATACGAATCACCGACGGTCCGCACGACGTCACCCTTAGTTCCTTTAAATGATGCAATTTCGAGCCCTTCACGCGGTCAACCAGCGGACGACCAAGGCTAGGACCTTCTTTCTCAAGTACCAAAAGGTCTGCGTAAATCTGTCGCAACGTAGACTCATCCTGCTCATCGAGCCAAGGCTCGATGTAATCGAGCACAATGCGGTATCGATGCGGCTGATTTGACATACCTTTCTCCTTCTATAGTAGAAGTTTTACGGTATATTGCAAGAGCGGAAATAGGCTCGAAGGGTCTTTTTTGCAGAAGTGAAGCCCGAGATCAG
This sequence comes from Collinsella sp. CLA-JM-H32, assembly GCF_040098165.1. Classification (NCBI taxonomy): domain Bacteria; kingdom Bacillati; phylum Actinomycetota; class Coriobacteriia; order Coriobacteriales; family Coriobacteriaceae; genus Collinsella; species Collinsella sp. CLA-JM-H32. The sequence continues at coordinate 61,829 of NZ_JBBNMZ010000011.1, read as the reverse complement.
TAGGCAACGAGGGGTTATTGGACTGCGACGAACTTCTTTGGCCTGCCGGCATGGCGTTCCTGAGCGGCGTAACGCTCGATGCTGTCGATCGTAATCATCCGACGGCCGTCGACAAGCTCAACATCGAGTTTGCCGGCTTTGACCAGCGCAGTGATTCGCGGTGCGGAAACCCTGAGGTCCGCCGCCGCGTCCTTAAACGTTCGACACGCCGCTTCCCGAGCGTCCTCGTGGTCGATTTCGACTGAAAGGGCCACGACCTCGGCCGAACGCTCGTACCCAGCCGGAGCCCGACCATTGTTAAGATCGTCGGCCAAAAACGCCATCAGCGCCTCGATGGCATGAGCTATTGCTTCTTCGCGTGTATCGCCATCGGCAAAGGCCCCGGGGACCTGCGGGAAGCTGGCACAGTAACCGTCGTCTTCTTTTATGAGAACGCAGTCATAGGTAAATCGTTGTTTCATTATGACCCCCTCGGCTACCAGCTACCAACCGAGATAATTATAAATTGCTTTATAATTAGAAATGAATCAGTTAATAAATATTACTGACGCTGTTTGGGCTCCGTGACGACGGCTCGGACGATGCGGGGACGATCGGTGAGGTCGCGGACGATGCGCACATCCGACAGGCCCGCTTGGCGGCAGAGCTCGGCGGCGGCGTCGAGAGCGCCCTCGTAGAGCTCGCAGGCAAAGAGGCCACCGGCGCGCAACATGTAGGGCGCCGCGTTGAGCAAGCGGCGGAAGATGTCGAGGCCGTCGGCACCGCCTTCGAGCGCCAGGTCGGGCTCAAAATCCTTGACCTCGTGCGGCAGCGAGCGCATGACGTCGGTGGGAATGTACGGAGGGTTGGAGACGAGGACGTCGAAGGTGCCCCACTCTTCGCGGGGAATCGAGCTTACCAGGTTGGTGAGGCTGAATGCGACCTCGTCTGCCGTGAGACCTAGGGCGTCGCGGTTTTTGGTTGCCAGGTCGATGGCGCGCGGCTCGATATCGGTAGCGGTGCAGGTGACGTGGCCGCGGCGCTCCCAGGCAAGCGAGAGCGAGATACAGCCCGTGCCGCAGCCGACCTCGAGGACGCGGGCGACGCGGGGCTCGGCGGGAGCGGGCTCGGTGGCCTCGGCGGCGTTCTGCGCGGAGGTCGTCTCCTGGTCGTCGCCTTCGATGGCAATGCCGTATTCGTCGAGCTCGGGCTCGGGGGCTTCCATGGCCTCGGCTTCTGCTGCTTCGCTTTCTGCTGCCCGCGCGGCGGCTTCCTCGGCCTCGCGATCGGCCAGCTCCTCGGCATAGGCGCGGCTGCCAAGTACGTCGCTGCCCAGCGCCGCCTCGTCGGCAGCCGTGAGGTTGGCGGCACGGCGCTCGGCAGTCGCGCGTTCATCGGCCAGTGCTGCCTCGGCCTTGCGGGCCTGCTCGACTTCATCGTTCCAGGGCAACTCCACGCGCTGACGGGCGGCGGCCTCGGGGCTCAGCACCTCGGCATCCAGATAGTTCAGAACTTCCTCGACGAGCATCTCGGTCTCGGGGCGCGGGATGAGCACGCCGGGGGCGCACGCTACGTCGATCATGCGGAACTGCGTGCTACCCGTGATGTACTGCAGCGGTTCGCCCTTGGCGCGGCGGACGACAGCCGCATGCATGGTCTCGAGCTGGACCGCGTCGAGCGTCTCGTCCATGCGCATATACAAGTCGATGCGCGCCAGGCCCGTAGCCGCGCACAGCAGCCACTCGGCAGAAAGACGGGGATGCTCCTCGCCGCGCTCGGCCAGGTACTCCTTGGTCCACTCGAGACAACGCTTGATGGTCCAGATCTCGTTTGCCATGGGGTCCTCCCCTCTTGAGCGCCAGGCGGCGCGTGAATGTCGGAGCAGATTGTACGCGAGGGTGGCACGCGGTAAGGGACGATTGGAAGCGATTATCGAGAATCAGCCCAGATTTTTGCTCGCGGCGCAATCGAAGTGCTCATTTGTCGACGTCTAGATTTGCATCCGTCAAGCTTTTGGCAAGGTGGCCCCAAAACTGACCAATATCCAACCAAACACTTGCCAAATCACTTGACGCACGACGCGTCAAAAAATGGCTCGCGACTTCTTGGACGATTTTTTGAGCATTATTTTGGTAATCGACCGACGCTTTAAGCAGGTAAATGGCCCATAGACTACCAAGTCAACCTAAATAAACCCACATAGCAATTTACCAAAATGATCCGTTTTCCTCCGTCCCCTACGGATCAGAATGACTACCACTAACTGCCGCATCCGGAGCAAGACAACGCCGTAGGTAGAGGACGGACAGCGAGCGCCGCCCAGAACGAACAAGTTGGCATGAAAAAGGCAAGGCATAGACCTTCTGGTCATGCCTTGCCTTTTGAATGACAAATTGTCGTTCTGGGTGGCGCGCAGCGTCGGCCGGTTACGGCGTTCGTAGAACGCCGTAACCTAAACGGCCTGTGCCAGCTTCTCGGCTCGCTCGGCGGCGGCGAGCGCCTCGATGACGGTGCCGAGCTGATCGCCCAGAAGGACGCCGTTGTAGGTGGAGTTGAAACCGATGCGGTGATCGGTCACGCGGTCCTGGGGCTGGTTGTAGGTACGGATCTTCTCGGAACGGTTGCCGTGGCCGATCTGGCTCTGGCGCTCGGCACCGAGCTCGGCCTGCTGCTTCTCGAGTTCCATCTCGTACAGACGGGCGCGCAGCATCTGCATGCAGACCTCGCGGTTCTGGATCTGGGAACGCTGCTCCTGCGACTGCACCACGGTGTTGGTGGGCAGGTGGGTGATGCGCACGGCGGAGTAGGTGGTGTTAACGCACTGACCGCCAGGGCCGGAGGCGCAGTAGGTGTCGATGCGCAGGTCGGACTGGTTGATCTGGACGTCGATCTCCTCGGCCTCGGGAAGTACGGCGACGGTAGCCGTGGAGGTCTGAATGCGGCCCTGGGACTCGGTCTTGGGAACGCGCTGGACGCGGTGCACGCCGGACTCGAACTTCATGACGGAGTAGACGCGGTCGCCCTCGACCTTGAACTCGATGGACTTAAAGCCACCGGCCTCGCTGGGGCTGGAATCGAGCACGGTAGTCTTCCAGCCGCGCGACTCGCAAAAGCGCTGGTACATCTTGTACAGATCGCCGGCGAAGATGGCCGCCTCGTCGCCACCGGCGGCGGAGCGGATCTCGACGATGGTGTTCTTGTCGTCGTTGGGGTCGCTCGGGATGAGCATGTACTTGATGTCTTCCTCGAGCTGGGGAAGCTTGGCCTCGTTTTCGGAGATGTCCATCTGGAGCATCTCCTTCTCATCGGCATCGGTGGTATCGTGCAGCATTTCCTTGGCAGCCTCGATGTCATCGAGCGCGCCGATGTACTCGCGCGAGGCGGCAATGAGGTCGGACTGGTGCGCGTACTCCTTGTTGAGACGCGTGAACTCCTTGATATCGGAGGCGACGGCCGGGTCGGAGAGCTTCTTCTCGAGCTCCTCGTAGGCCTTGATGATCTTTTCGAGCTTGTCGCGCATGACGGACTCCTTTATATGCGTGAAGGCGAAAATCGGCAGAATTGATGGGGCGCGGGACGCCGCTGCGGGGGTAAGTCCAGCTAGAGCATGTCGATCTTCAGATACATGCGCATCCCTTCGCGTATGGGGTACATAGTTGCGGTCTAACCCATATATGATAGCGTGCGCAGGCAAACCTGCATATAACCCGCACGGAATCCGACAAAGGGACAGTCCGCCAACGCAAGGCTCTACTTCAAGAACATGGCCATATATAGCGGAAGCGTCACCTTTTTGCCGTCTCGGCCGACGTTACCGTCTATCAGCTTGTACCCAAGGTTCACGTCCTGCCGCTCGAGCATGTCGTTGAGCGATACCGTAGATCCGCGCGAGGCCTTCACCTCAATGGGCACAACGCTCGCGTCGGGCGAGTCGACGAGAAACTCTATTTCCCTATCGCCCTTCTGCGACCGCCAATAACGCAGAGCCACACCCCGCGCCGAAAGCATGCAGGCGACCAGGTTCTCGTAGAGGCCGCCCTTCATGGGACCCGCGAGCTTGTTGTTCACCACCGCCTCCAGCATTTCGAAGCCGTACATGGCCATGAGCACGCCCGTATCGGCAGCATAGAGGCGAAACTTCGTCCCGTCTTCATAGGCGGCAAGAGGGAATTGGGTGGCGCTCACCGACTGGCACCGTCGCACCATACCTGCTCCCACGAGCCAATCCACGGACGAGCCAAATTTGCGCGCCGTTCCCCTGTTCTCGACCACGGAATACTGGAACTTCGTATTCTCCTTTGCGAGCTGGCGCGGCAACGATTCAAAGCACGCCCGCGCACGCACGCGCTCGGGGGCTTGCGCGTATCGAGCCACGTCGTCGAGATACGAGGCGAGCAGCCTGCTTTGCTCGTCGAAAGCAACGGCGAAGTTGCCCGTCCGCGCAAAGGCGTCCACCACCGCAGGCATACCGCCGACCGCGAGGTACTCGCGCAGCATCTGCATCATCTTCTGATTCACCGCAACGGGCACGGGCATCAACGACTCATAGTATTCCCGCAAATTGGCGATATCGTCCTCCCCATACCCGCGCGCCCAAAGGTACTCCTCGAAATCGAGGGGGCCCATTTCGACCTCTCGCTCGTACCCAACGGGAATGGAGGCGAGCGCAGCCTCCTCCTTGAACCGAATGCCCAGAAGCGAGCCCGACGCAACGACATCGCACCTGCCGTCGAGAGCGAGATACTTAAGCGCAGCGCGAGCACGCGGGCACTCCTGAATCTCGTCGAGGAAAAGAAGCGTTCGTCCTGGAACAAAGCGCACGCCGGGCACGACGAGCGATATCTGCCGGTAGATCGAGTCGGCATCGATTGGGCCATCGAACACCCGCTTAAGGTCCGGGGACCCAATGAAGTCTATGGAGATGAAGCTTTCGTAGTCCTGCCGCCCGAACTCGGCGACTATGTACGACTTGCCAACCTGTCGCGCGCCCTTGATGAGAAGGCATTCGGCGCCCTTTTCCGCCCGCCACGAACGGAGGGTGTCGAGCATCTTTCGCTTCAGCACACTACGCACCATCCTTCACCTGCTGTTTGCAGCTTTTCAGGATGGATTTTACCAACTTTTGCAGCTTTTCCGGGTGTATTTGGCCTAGATTTGCAGCTTTTCCGGGTCCAGATAGCCGCTTCGTGCAGCTTTTCCGGACTTCTAGAGGGCGCGGCGCGCTTAGGAGCTGCAGAATCATAATCGCGTGCAAACGGCGGGCTAACATAGCCTTTCACCGAAAAGGGCGGGCGGCCGCGCCCTGCGACCACCCACCCTCAATCAAAGCCCTTCTCGGCAGCCGCAGCTACCGGTTCCGGCGCCGCAGGATCACACCTGTGGCGATCAGCACCACTGCGCCGCCCGCGATGCCACCCAGGGCCATCGGCGACAAGCTGGTATCGCCCATGTTCGGCAGACCCGGCTTCTCCTCCTTCGACACCGGTGGGTTGGTGGGCGGCTCCGTCGGCGGGTTGACCGGCGGGGTGGTCGGCGGCGTGTACGTGTTCTTGAACACCGGCGCCACGTCACCGTCATAGGTTACCGTCGCCACCAGATGGCCCGCGCCGTCGTCCGTCACCGTCACCGTTACCTGGTGCTCGGCCGCGTCGTACGTCACGTTCTTCTGAGCGTCGTTCACCTCGGAGATGCTGTAGCCGTACGTTCCGGGCTTGTCGTACGAGATCGCCTTGAAGCCCACCGTGCCGTCCGCCGCGTTCTTGGCGGTCTGCAGCACCTTGCCGTCGGCATCCTTCAGCTGGAAGGAGAACTGCCCTTCCTTCAGGTCCTTGCCGCTCAGCACCTTGGAGGCCCCCAGCTTCACCTCAGTCGCGGCCGGCGCGTAGCTGTTGCTGAACGCCACCGCATCCGCAGCCTTGCCGCCCGTGCTGTAGGCAACCTGCGCCTCCAGCGCGTGCGTCTCCGCATTCTCCGTCACCGTCACCGTCGCGGTAAAGACCGTCGTGTCGTAGGTGACGCCGTTCGTCGCCGCGCCGACCTGCTCGGAGACGGTATAGACATACGTCCCCGCCTTGTCCAGCTGCAGCGGCGCAAAGTTGAACGTGCCGTCGACGCCGTTCTGCACCGTCTGGACCACGTTGCCGGCGGCGTCCTTCAGGTCGAAGGAAAACTCGCCCTCGGCCAGGTCGCGGCCGGTCAGGGCCTTCGTTCCGGTAATCGTCGCCGTCGTTGCCGTCGGCGTGTAGGTGTTGGTGAAGGTCAGATCCGCGGCCGTCTTGTTCGCCGTCGCGGTCAGCTGGCCGCTGCCGTCGTCGGTCACGCTCACCGTCACATCCAACACCGCATCGCTGTAAGTGATGGTGCCATCTTGGCCCGCAACCTCCTTCACCTGGTACGTATGCGAACCAGTCGCAGTGTACGAGATGGCCTTGAAGGTAAACGCGATACCCGCGTTCGTGGTCCGGTCAATCTCCTGCCCGGTGGCCGCGTCAATCAGCGCGAACGTGAACTCGCCATCGGCGGGCGTCCGCATGGTGGCCGAATCGGTATTCTCAAGCACCTTGATGCCGGAGATCTGGTAGGAGGTCGCGCCCGGCTGGTAGCTGTTCGCAAACGTCATGGTGTTGGGGGTGACGCCGTTCTCGGTGCCCTTGCTCGGCTTCGCCGTGGAGCTCTCTACCGCCAGCTTGCCGTCGTTGTTGTCCTTCACCACGTAGGTCAGGGTGTACGTCTTGCCGGTGTAGGTCACGCCCGGCACGCCCGGCGCGTCCCCCGTCGGCTGCACCTCGCGGACCGTGTAGGTAAAGGTGCCCGCATGGTCGAAGATCAGCTTGTCGAAGGCAACCTTGCCGTGCGCATCGTTCTTCTGGGTCTGGATCACCGAGCCGTCAGACCCCACCAGCTCGAAGGCGAAGTCTCCCGCCTTTAGCTGATAGCTGCCGTCGTGCACGTCAACGCTCTTGGTGAGGGCGATCGCGCCGGAGTCCGTCGCCTGTGCCTCGTAGGTGTTGGTGAAGCTGGGCTTCGTGACATTCGTGCCGTCGTAGGCGACGCTCGCCTGCAGCGTGCCGGCATTGTCCGCAACCGTCACCACGGCATGGTGCACCGCGGCGTCGTAGGTCACGTAGGCCAGATCACCCTTCCGCTCCACGATGGTGTACTCGTGCGTGCCCGGCTTCGCGTAGGAGAAGGCGTCGAAGTTAACACTTCCGTCCGCGCCGTTGGTCGCGGTCCGGACGGGCTTGGCCCCGGCAAGCTGCTCAGCCGTCAGGTTGCCCTCGTACACATCGAAGGTGAACTCGCCGCACTTGGGGACGATCGGCGTGTTGTCGTCCTTCTTCACATAGCTCTTCTGCGCACCGAGGGCCAGGCCGGTCGCGGCCGGCTGGTAGGTGTTGGTGAAGGTATCCGAGCCGGATGCGCTCGTCACGATCGCCTTCGCATTCAGTGCTCCGTTCCCGCCGTCCGCGACCGTCACCGTATAGGTGAGGGGATGGCTGTCATAGACCATGCCCGGCTCCGTGCCCGACTGTTCCACGATGGTGTAGGTGAAGTCCTTGCTCGCGGCGCCGTCCAAGTCGGAGAGCTGGAACTCGCGCGTGAAGCTGACCTTGCCGTTTGCATCGTTCTTCGCGGTGTCGAGCACGTTGCCGGCAGCGTCCTTCAGGTCGAAGGTGAACTCGCCGTCCGCGGGCTTCGTCGTGTGGTCGAAGCCGTCCGCAACCTTGATGGTCTTGGTCGCCGTCAGGATTACGGAACCCTTTGCGTCGTAGGTGTTGTTGAAGGTGGGAGCCGTAGCGGCACCGTCATAGGTGACGGTCACCTTCGTCTTGTTGTTGTCGCCCTGGTTCTGCTCTACCTTGACGTGGACCTTGACTTCCTTGGCGTCGTAGGCCACGCCGTCGACGGTCTGGCCGGCTTTCTCCTCCTTGAGCGTGTAGTCGTACTCGCCCAGGTTCAGGTTCTTGACGGCCAGCTCGACCTTGCCGCCCCGGTCGTTGGTGCCCTTGGCGACCTCGTTGCCGGCCTGGTCGTACAGGCCGAAGGTGAACGCGTCGGCCGTCAGGTCCTTGCCCGTGAGGATCTTCGTCGCCTCGACGGTAACGTCCGTCGTCGGCTTCGAGTTGGTGAAGGTCGGAACGTCGGCCTCGCCGTCGTAGGTGGCGGTCGCCTTTAGCTCGCCCTTCTCATCGGAGACCTTGATGTGGACCTTCACGTCCTTCGTGTCGTACACGACGGTCGGGTCGTTGCCGGCAACCTCCTTGATGGTGTAGTCGTGATCGCCCGGCGTGTCGTAGCTGATTGCCTGGAAGGCGACCTTGCCGTCCTTGTCATTCTGGACGGTCTGGATCACGTTGCCATCCTTGTCGAGCAGCTGGAACGTGAAGTCGCCCCCTGCGAGCTCGCCACCCGTGAAGCGCTTCGTCGCCTTGAGCGTTACCGAGGTCTCCTTCGGGTGGTACGTGTTCGTGAAGGTCTTGTCTCCACTCGTTACCTGCGGTGTGGCCGTCAGCGAGCCGGTGCCATCGTCCGCAACCGTCACCTTGTAGATGAGCGCATGGGTGTCGTAGACCATGCCCGGCTCCGTGCCCGGCTTCTCCGCGATGGTGTAGGTGAAGTCCTTGCTCGCAGCGCCGCCCAGGTTGGAGAGCGTGAACTTGCGCGTGAACTTCACCGTGCCATCGGCCTTGTTCGTCGTGGTGCCGAGCACCTTGCCGTCGGCGTCCTTCAGCTCGAACGTGTATTCGCCGCCCTTCAGCTTGGTGTCGTGCGTGAAGCCCGGCGCGACCGCAACGATCTTGGTCGCCGTCAGCTCCACGGATCCCTTTGCGGTGTAGGTGTTCGTGAAGGTGGGGGCGACCGTCTTGCCGTCATCGTAGGTGACGCTCGCCTCCAACTGGCCGGCGTTGTCCACGACCTTCACCACGGCGTGGTGAACCGCATCGTCGTAGACCACGTGGGACAGGTCGCCCTTCTGCTCCACGATAGTGTATTTGTACTCGCCGGCCTTGGTGTAGTTGATGGCCGGGAAGGTAACGGTGCCGTCCTCGCCGTTCTTAGCGGTCTGGATGGGCTGCTTGCCCTTCAGCTGCTCAGCCGTCAGATCACCCTCGTACAGGTCGAAGGTGAACTCGCCGCCCTTGAGCGTGGCCTGCGTGTTGTCGGACTTCACATAGGCCTTCTTCGCCGTGAGCGCCACCGAGGTCTCGGCGGGCTGGTACTTGTTAGTGAAGGTCGGGGCATCGTTCTTGCCGTCATAGGTGACGGTCGCCTTCGCCTTGTCGCCCTCCGCCTTCACCGAGACGTGAACCTTCACCGCCTTGGTGTCGTAGGTGATAGTCGGATCGGCACCGACGTTCTCCTCCTTGAGTTTGTAGTCGTACTCGCCGATGGTCAGACCGGTGAGGGCAAGATTGATCTTGCCCTCCTTGTCGTTCAGGACGATCTTGACGGGATTACCCGCGGACGTGTCGCCTTGGTACAGGCCGAAGGCGAACGCGCCGTCCGTCAGCTCCTTGCCCGCGAGGGCCTTCTTGGCCTCGACGGTAACGTCCGTCGTCGGCTTTACGTTGGTGAAGGTCGGCACGGCCTCATCGCCGCCGTAGGTGACGGTTGCGCCCAGCGTGCCGTTCTTGTTATCGGTGACCTTGACGTGGACCTTCACGTCCTTCGCGTCGTAGACGACGGTCGGGTCGGCGCCCTTCACCTCCTTGATGGCGTAGTCGTGGTCACCTGCCTCGGTGTAGTTGATGGGCTGGAAGGTAATGTTGCCCTTCTCGTCGTTCGTGACGGTCTCAATGGGCGTGCCTTCCGCCTTGTCACCCTTGTACAGAGCGAACGAGAAGTCGTTCCCCGCGAGCGCACCGCCCGTAAAGCGTTTCTTCGCCGCCAGGGTCACGGAACCCTTCGCAGCATAGCTGTTGGTGAAGGTGGCGAGGTTCACCTGGCCGTTCTTGACCTCAAGCGTCTCGCTCTTATCATCGCCGTCCTTTTTCACCGTCACGCCTGCGACAGTCAGCTTGGCATTCTTGTCCTCAACCTTCACCGTGACGGTGTAGGTGGAATCGTCCATCGTCCAACCAGTGTTCTGCACACCAGTCGTATTAGGATCGTCATCTTCCCCGTGGGCCTCGGTGAGAGTAAACGTGTAGTCGCCTGCCTTGTTGAACTTCATGCCGGAGAAGTCGACCGTCTGGCCCTTGTCCTTGATGATCTTGCCACTCGTGGCCTTGGACTCGGCATGCTCATTGCCCGCCAGAGCATCCGAGACTTTGAGGTCATCATCATCGATCTGCTTCTGCGTCTCTTCCGTGGCGGTCAGCGTGAACGAGAACGCCTTCTCCGTGCTCTCAACACCGGAGACCTTCTTCGTTACCTGCGGGGTCAGTTCGTCGCTAGCTTCCGCCTTGTAGGTGTTTGTGAACACCAGCTTGTTGGCTTCGGCCAACGTGCCGTCGGGTTTTTGCTTCTCGATCTCACCGGTGATACTATCGCCTGCGCCGGTCAGATTCGTGGTACCCTGCTTGCGGCCGGTCAGCTTATAGCCCGCGGGCATCTTGTCTGCGCCGGTCAGCTCCTGCACCGCGTACTCGTCGCCCTCGCCAAGACCGTACACGCGAATCGTCTCGTCGGCCTTGATAGCATGGGTGTCGCCGTTCTTCAAATCGAACACGTCGCCGGCTTGCTTTCCGGCCCCAGCGTTCTTGAACACTGCAGCCTTGTAGGTCTTCCCCTCGGGCACGGTGAACTTGAAGGTGAACTTCGCGTCCTTATTGCCCGTCAGGCCAGCGGCCACGTCAACCTTCTTCGTCACCTCGAGGCTCGCCTCGCGTTTGTTCGCCACGCGCACGCAGGTGGCGCCCGTGAACAGGGCGTTCAGGTTCATGCCACGCAGATCGGCGCGGGCACCTTTCGACGTGGTCCCCTTGGGCTGCTCGTCCTGCGTGATGCCCATACGTATCCAGCCCGTCTCGGTCTCCAAGCGATAAGGTTTACCCTCCTCGGTGGGCCCATACTGGTAGACACGTCCGTTGGCGCCGTACTTGAGGCGCACCTCATCCTCGCCGCCCTTGGCGTCATTGTTCCAGGAAAGGTTGCCGTTGCCGTCGAGCCTCCCGTCGGACGTCTGCCGCGCACCCTTGATCCACGTGAGCGTGTTGTCGATGTCGCCCTCTGCGCCAAACTGGCCCAGACTCTTCATGAGCGCGCCCGGGCCCACGAACGTCGAAACGCCGTCATCGTCCGTACCGGCATCGGCATGGACGCCGTAATCGTCCACAATCACCTTGGTGAGCGTGTCGTTAAGCAGGAAGCCCTTGGGCGCCGAGACCTCCTTTAGGAAGTAGGTTCCTTTCACGAGCGGCCTGTTATCATCGCTCGTATTCGGGAATATGCCCGCACCTTCGAGCGCGACCGGGTTGTCGACCGACCTCGTCTTCAGGGTGTCATAGGGGGTCTGCTCACCCTTGAGCACGACCTTGCCACTCTCGTCCGTCGTCACCTGATCTGCCGTGTACAAGCCGAACTTCGCGCCGTCTACGGGGTTGCCCTCGGTATCGGTCTTTTGCACGAACAGGCGGTTCTGGATGTTCGTGACGAGCAGGCGCGTGGCGAACTGCCGCTGAAAGTTCACATTGCCATCGGGAAGGTCATCGCTGAACACGTGAACCGTGTTTTCCGGCCCCGCCTTGGCAACGGAATTTTCCTTCGTGTAGTAGATACCCACCGCGTATTCGACATCCTGAGCACGGTCCGCCTCTGGCAGCAGGTAGTAGTACTTGGAGATGTCGCCGGGCAGATCTGAAATCTCCACCTGATATTGGCCGCTTGTGTTGAGCGTGAAGACATGCGGCTCCGCCTTCGCCACCTTGATGGCGCCGGCCACGCCCGGGGTGTCGGCGAGGGCGTACCCCTTCGTCGGGTCGCCCGACACGGCGTACCAGGCGTTCTGATTGGTAGCATCAGCGTTCTTGCTTTTATCGCGCTTGAGAACCACTGCGAACAGGGTGCCGTGCTCCATGTCAACGGGCTCGCCTGGCTGCGCCAAGTCATCGTTCGCCTGGTACACAGTCTTGGGCGCGGTGATGGTCTCCTTCGCGCCGGCGAACGCACCGTTCTTCCACACGTCGCTGTCCTCGTCCATACCGCCGCGGTTGATGATGACGCCGCCCGCGCCATTCTTGTCGCTCGCGGACACGTACTCGAGCTGCATGCTACCGCCCGTCGCCGTGAGACTCGAGCGGTATCCCTCGGGCACCTTCGTTTCCTTCAGGAGGTAGTACTGGCAACCTTGCTTGTGAAGGTCATCGAAGTTGATAACGTCGTTCACGTCATTCGTGAGCGTCAGTTGTCCATCCGCGTCCGTGGTGCCGGAGCCAAGTAGGTTTTCCGGATTAGCGGTCGTGTCAGTAAAGTGCTCGTCTGTCTTGTACAGCGCGAACTGAGCGCCCTCCACCAGACCGCCATCCTGGTCGAACTTGATAATGTCGGACTCGGGAACCGTCACGAGGTTGTACTTGAGCTTCATGTTGGAGTCGGTGGCACCACGCTCCAAGTAGAAGAACTTGAGCGTGTGGCTGGTGTCGTTAGCGAAGGTGCTGCCAGTGAAGCCCTTAGTAGTATCCTGCTTCGCTTCCTGGAACTTGCTTAACAGCGTGCCGTCTGGGGAATCGTTAACCTTAATCTCGCCCGTTTGGAAGTCGATGGTCAGCTTAGCACTGGTGTGGATGCCGCCAATGTCGCCCACAAGGACATCGTCAATGAACACCCAGACGTCGTCGTCGCCGGCGAACTCAAAGGTCATGGGATTGCCAGCGTTCGTTTTACCACCCGTCGGCTGCACGAAGCGCGACGACATGGAGAGGCCGAAATAATGGTTGAGGGGTTTGTTATCGTTATATTGCGAGTTGCCGACGTTCTGCGACGTAATACCGTTCGGGACGAGTTTACCGCTCTCCTCCTTGAATACCTCATCGGCCGCATCGAAGGGGAAGAACTGACCTACTGTATGAGGTGAAGCCCCCGCTTGCTTAACACCGGCAGCATTGTAGACATCAAATGCATTCTTATTGGTGTTGTACGCCGCGTAGTTCTGCGAGCTGTCATACTCGTAGTAGCCGCCCTTGACCTGCAACAGACCCGTCACACCCATATGGGATATCTTGCCCGTCTGGGTGGAGGAATCAAACAGGTAGCCGAGGGATTCTCTGCCCCAGCGGTCGGTGAGTTTCGGGTAACCGCCGGTAAGAACGTTGTTCACGATGCCGGTGCGAGGAGAAGGGCCATTCGTATACTGGTTGAGCTCCTCGCTGCCTCCCTGATCCTTGAACTGGAAGCGGTGGCCCTTGTTGATGCCGTCGGATCCACTGACCGACAGGTGATCTTCCGAATTCACCCAGTAATCAAACAGGTTGATTGTTGTCCCCGAAGGCGAAATCGTCGGAACCGTGTGGTCCGAAATTGCCGCCTCGGCACGAAGCGGCAGGAAGAAACTCGCCGTCAGCGCGACGGCGAGGGCCAGAACAATCACATATGGCGAGACCGGGCGCAGCCCGCGACGACGGCCATAAGACATGACGGACCACCGCTCGCGCGGCCGGTATTCACTAGGAAATTCCCTGCTTAGACACCCCCCCCCGGTAGCAATATTCACGAGTCGAGACGTCGTCTCTCTGAGCTCCTGCATAATTTCCTCCCCAGTCACACGGCGACCTGCCCGGGCGCTCCCCGGGGGCCGAGGCAGTCTGGCACATGCCCGCAGTCGTTCAAGGAATACCAACCCCAGCATATGTCTCTTAAGCTATCTTAGTCTTTTTCTATGACAGTTTTTGTCTCATTACCGATGAAATCGGCTCAGTCCCTTTGTCACATTCTAGAGCGTGCGGAGCAGGGCGATGAGGAAGCGGGTGCCTTGGAGGTAGGCGCGACGGGTGATGCGCTCGTTGGTGCCGTGGACGCCGCGGTCACATTCGTCATCGTCGACCACAAAGGCGGAGAAGCGGATGCACTCGCGGCAAATGCGCTGGTAGTTGGCGGCATCGGTTGCGCCAATCACGGTCGAGGGCACGATGCTGATCGGCTCTTGGCTCACCGCAGACGATCCGTTTTCCTCCGTCCCCTTGGGATCACGGAAATAGCGGGCGGCGATGGCGCGAACGGCCTCGAGCCCCGGACCGCCCACGCGCGGGGACGGCGAGGGCTCGGAGCTGCCGGGGCCCAGCTCGACCTCGACTCGGCCAGCGAGCCCAGCGGTGGCAACGGCCTCGCGGCAGCAGGCCACGACATCGGCCACGCTCGTGCCCTCGAGCATGCGGAAGTTGATATTGGCCCACATGTCCTGCGGCATTACGTTGGCACCGGTACTGCCGCCTTCGATTTGCGTGGGCGCGCAGGTGGTGGTTACAAGCGGGTACAGCTTTTTGCTGGCGAGGCAGTCGCGCACGATGGCATCCTTGCTGGCAGCAATCTCGTCTGCGGTATAAAGCCCCAGCTCGACGAGCTGCGCGGCAAGCAGGTCGGTCACACGCGCCGGCCACTCGATATCGCAAATCGCGGCAATAGCGCGGCTGAGCACTTCGAGCGACGTGCCGCCGTAAGGGTTGGAAGAATGCCCGCCTTCGCTCTTCGTCCTGAGCACGATATCGGCATAGCCCTTCTCGGCAAGATCGGCATGCATAAGCCAACCCTCACCTGCGCTGTACTCGGCAGCCGCAACGATACGATAGTCGCCCTCGTCGATCAGGTACTCAAGCTCAACGCCACGCTCCTCGAGCGCGCGACCAATGGCACCCGCGCCGTACTGCGTGGTCTCCTCATCCTGGCCAAAGGCCAGCAGCAGCGTTCGTTCGTGTTGCCAGCCGTGCGCCAGCGCATACTCAACGGCCTCCAAGATGCCCGCAACCTGGTCTTTCATATCGATGGCGCCGCGACCCCAAATATAGGTGTCGTCCACGTGCCCGCTAAAGGGATCGTGCGTCCAGTCCGTCTCGGTGCCCGGCACCACGGGAACCACGTCCATGTGGCCCATGAGCATGACCGGCTTGAGGGCGGGGTCGGTGCCGGCAAGCGTCACGAGCAGCGAATGGTCGATGAGCTCGACCTCGCCCGTCGCAAACACGCGCGGCCAGCCCTGCTGCATATAGGCGCGCAGGTCGTCAAACGCCTGCCAGTCCACCGTCTGGGCATCCATGCTCGAAATCGTCGGAAACGACAGCACGCGGCCCAGGCGCTCGCACGCGCCGACCTCATCGATATCGGCAAAATCATCCTCGTGCGCAAAGAAGCGCCAAACCTCGGCCATGCCTTCCTCCAAAAATAACGTGGCAAAGAGGCGGTCCCTTTGCCACGTTCGCTTGCATTATTTGTCGTTGAGATAACGCGAGAGGAACTCGCGGGTGCGCTGGTGTTTGGGGTTGCCGAAGAGTTCGGCCGGCGCGGCGTCCTCGAGCACCACGCCCTTGTCCATAAAGACCACGCGGTCGGACACCGTGCGGGCAAAAGCCATCTCGTGCGTGACGACGACCATGGTCATGCCGTCGGCGGCGAGCTTGCGCATGACCTCGAGCACCTCGCCCACGATCTCGGGGTCGAGCGCGGAGGTAGGCTCGTCAAACAGCATGATCTGCGGGTTCATGCACAGGGCGCGGGCGATGGCAACGCGCTGCTTTTGGCCACCGGACAGGCGACCAACCGCGGCATGGGCGAATTTTTCGAGTCCCACGCTCGCCAGGTGCTCCATCGCGACCTGCTCGGCCTGATCTTTGCTCATCTTTTTGAGCGTGACGGGCGCGAGCGTGCAGTTGTCGAGCACGTCCATATTGTTGAACAGGTTGAAGCCCTGGAACACCATGCCGATGTCCTCGCGCAGCTTGTTGATGTTGCAGCGCTCGGCCGTGAGATCCTGACCGTGGAACCAGATGTGGCCCGTGTCCGGAGTCTCGAGCAGGTTGAGGCAACGTAGCAGCGTCGACTTACCCGAGCCTGAGGCGCCGATGATGGTGACGACCTCGCCGGGGCTAACGGCCAGGTCGATACCCTTGAGTACCTCGAGCGAGCCGAAGCTCTTGTGCAGGCCCTCAACGCGGATGAGCGGCTCTTTGGTTTGCGCGGCCGCAACGCCGGTAGTAGCGGTATCTGCCATGATGATTCTCCTCGTCTTGAGCCTAGTTGGAGCTGGGCAGCGTTGCCGGGGCCTCGGCGCCGAGTTTTTTGCCAAAGGCTTCGAGCAGGCGGCTCGCCACGAGCGTCAGGATCAGGTAGACCACGAGCGCCACGCAGTAGACCTCCATCTGGCGGTAGTACACGCCGGCGACGGTGGTGGTGGCGTACATGAGGTCGAACACGCCGATGACCGAGAGCACCGACGAATCCTTGATGTTGATGATGAGCTCGTTGGTGAGCGCCGGAATCGCGTTTTTAATGCCCTGGGGGAACACGACCTTGCGCATGGCCTGCCACTGCGACAGACCCAGCGAGCGCGCCGCCTCGGCCTGGCCGGGATCGATGGACTCGATACCGCCGCGCAGGACCTCCATCATGTAGGCGGTGGAGTTGAGCGAGATGGTGACGAGACCGGCGGTGAAGGTACTCCAAATCTGGTTGGCCTGGGCGGTCTCGAAGCCCATGCCGCGCAAAACGGTGAAGCCCGCGTAATAGATGAGCAGGCCCTGGACCATCATGGGCGTGCCGCGCACGATGGTGGAGTAGACAGTCGCAAAGCCGCGGCCGATGCTCTTAAAGAAGCGCACCAGGTCGTTGTCCACGCGATCGAAGGTCTGAATACGCAGGAACACAAAGAGCAGCGCCAGGAAAAAGGCGATGACGGTACCGAAGGTCGCAAGTGCGATGGTGATCTCGATGCCGCGGATAAAGAAGTCGCCGCTCTTGTAGGTCATGTAGACCAGGCTCGACAAAAAGTCGCTGGGGTTGGAGTCCGAGACAATGCTCACCTGCACCAGGTCGATAAATGACATGACGCAGCGGTCGATAAAGAAGATCGCCGCGATGGCGACCACGACATAGCTACCCAGGCGCGCGCCGCGGCGGAAACGCTCGGAGGCGAACGGCGACTTTACGCGATAGTCGCTCCAGTGCATAAGCTTGGTGACCAGCGCCGCCGCCGACACGACAATCCAGGCCCAAAGAATCGCCCAAAGGCAATCCTGGAAGATACCGGTGGGGGCCAAGAAGCTCAGCGGCGTGGGGTTGCGCTGGCTAAACGCCAGGCCGAGCGCCGCGATAACGCTCGTGCCCAGGTATACATAACGGTGGTCGGCCTTAATAAAGGAGGCCAGGCGATTGACGGTTTTCATGCTGCCTCCCTATGCCGGCTGACGGTCGAGGCACGCGTCCCACATTTGGTCGCGCTCCTCTTGGCTAATGCCCTTGAGTGTCTTGTCGATGAGCTTAAGCAGTTTGTCCGAGCCCTTGCGGCAGCCGACGTTTGCCGCGACCTCCTGCTTAAAGCCCTCGCCTTCGGCAAAATGAATGGGAACGATGCCCGGGTTTTGAGCCATATAGCCCTTCTCGTTCTCGGTGTTGTAGGTCACGGCGTCGCAGGTGCCCTGCAGCAGGTTCGAGAACACCGTGGGGACGGAGTCGACCGGGTTTTTGTGCACAACGCCCGGGATCTCGTCGATGACGGTGTCGAGCATGGTGTCCTTTTGGCCGAGCACCGTGGCACCGCTAAAGTCGCTAAGCTTGGTGGCGTTTTGGTAGGGCGAGCCCTCTTTTACGAATAGGCCAAAGTAGCCAATGAAGTACGGGTCGGAGAAGCCGACCGACTCTTCGCGCTCGGGCGTGGCGCTCATGCCGGCGATGATGAGGTCGATTTGGCCGTTGTTGAGCGAATCGATAAGGCCCGAAAAGCTCTGCTTGACGGCAACGGGCTCGCCACCGAGGGCCTTGCAGACGATCTTGGCGATCTGCACGTCGTAGCCATCGGCATAGGCGCCCTGCACGTTGTCGATGGGGATGGTGTACTCGCTGGCTTCGGAAACCTGCCAGTTGTACGGGGCGTAGGCCGCCTCCATGCCAATGCGGATCTTATCCTTGCCGATAACGGAATCGGACAGGTCGTCGCGACCGCCACCCGTCGTGGGCTGAACTACTTCCAGCGTGGAGGGGCGCTGGCAACCGGCAAGTGTGCCGGCGACGACAGTAGCGCTCGCAGCGAGAGCGCTACCCAAAAAGATGCGACGGCTGCATACCGGCTGTGGATGCGCGTCGCGTTGATGGGGAGAATGCATAATCTGCCTTCCCTGTTGAATCGTATGCTGACGACTTAACAGGATACCGCTCAGCGCTACCTCCAGCAAATGCATATATAAATGCATATATACAAGTTTACGAACTGAAAACGATTGATAGTCGTTGGGGACGTTCTTAAACGACTAGTCAAACAAGAACGTCCCCAACGACTAGGCATGAAAAAGGCAAGGCATAAACCTTCTGGTCATGCCTTGCCTTTTGAATGACAAATTATCGCTCTGGACGGCGCGCAGCATCGACCGAGCGGCGGAACCTCTAGAGCAAGGTAACGCTAAAGCTGCGCTTGTCCGTCTCGCCGGGAGCCAAGGTGATGGTGTTGACCTTGTGCTCAAAGACGTCGTCCTCGGTGTCCGTGGTGGTATGACCGGTCCAGGGCTCGAGCGCCACAAACGGGGCGTCGTTGGCGGCAGACCACACGCCGATGTACTTAAAGCCCTCAAAGTCGATCTTGACGCCGTGGCCCGACTTGCGGCCGCGCAGCGTGAGCGTGGAGCCCGGGGTATCGGTGAACATGATGGCGTCGTTATCGAAGCTGCGGTGCGTGATGGGCAGCACGTCCGAGTTATCGGGAGCCTTGTAGCTACCCTCGAACGTCATGAGGCCATCGGGCGTGATGATGGGGGCCTCGTTGGTCCAAGCCTCGGTAAATGCCAGCTCGTAATCCTCGAACGCCTCGTCCTCGGCACCGGGAGCAGGTACGTTAAATGCGGGGTGGCCGCCCACCGAGAACGGCAGGTCCACGTCGCCGGTATTGGTGACGGCAAAGGTCTGGGTAAGTGTGGCGTCACCAGTCAGGGCATAGGTCATGTTGAGCTTAAAGTGGAACGGAAAGGCCTTGAGCGACTCGGGCGTGTCGGTGATCTCGTACGTTACCGAGGAGCCGTCCTCCGAAACCTCGACCAGCTTGTGCTCGACGATGCGCGCGAGGCCGTGGCGCGGCATCTCGCAGGTGCCAGCCGCAGACGTCGCCGTGTTGTTGCGCAGCGAGCCCACAATGGGGAACAGGATGGGCGCATGCTTGCCCCAAAAGGCGGGGTCGCCCTGCCACAGATACTCGTTGCCGTTGAGGGCAAGGCTCGTGAGCTGAGCGCCCATGGAATCGATGGCCGCGGTGAGGCTGCCGCGCTTGATGGTAGTGACGGTAGACATGCTGCTTCCTCCAAAAGTAAACAATAGTGTCGAGGGCTATTGTCCCACTCTTGGCGGCGGGGTTGAGCGACAGGCGCAGTTATTGAGCAATAGCGTAAAGGTCAAACCCGCCCTGCGGAGTGCTATCGACCGTATCGGGCGCCTGCGAGTTAAAGCTCACGGGAACCATGCGCTTTGAGGCGCGGAAGCGCGTGCCGTCGGTGGCGACGGGCGGTTCGTCGACGGTGAGCTCGTAGTCGCCGGGCTTGAGCTCGATGCCGTCACCAGCGGAATTGACGTATTGATACTCGTCAATCGTCTGCCCTTTGAGCGTGCGCCCCACGATGTGGATGAGCATTTTGCTGTCGCCGCGCGCGGTGTCCCACGTCGCGCCGTCCTTGACCTCGACCGACACATGTACCGAGCGCGTGCGGCCGAGCGATTGCTCGACAGACATCTCGACCTTGGCGGCGTCTTTTCGCTGCTGCTCGACATGGCTCCAGACGTTTCCAATTACCGAGCATGCGATAACGCCGGCCATGAAGGCGATAAGGATGGGGCCAAGCGGAGAGCGACGTCCTGCATCTTCCTCGCGAGACAGATTGGGGCGACGTGTGGGCGCGGGCGCCTGGGCGCCCTGCGAGGGCACGTCGAGAATGCTGAAGGATGCCGTGCTGTCGGGGTCGATCGTGTGACGCAGCTGCGGGGTCTTTGCCGGCGAGATCGACATGTCGGCTGGCTCGCCGAGCGTGGCCGTAGCGTCGGCCTTGGCCTCGTCTGCCTCGGCCTGGGCCCAAGCTTGTTCGAAGGTCAGGGGCTCGACAGGGTCGAGGGCGGCGTCCGAGTCGGCGGCGACGTCGTTGCCGGTCTCGTCCTCGTCGCTCGACACGTCACGCGACGCGGGCTCGTCCCACCCCTCGTCCGGAGCCTCGCCCTCGCTATACCACCATTCAAAGTTATCGATATCCATACGGGGCGCCCCTTAGGCCTCGCAAATAAACACTTGCTAGCCTTATACCCCCAGACAGCACCGAAGCTCACCCGCGCCGGACACGAAAACCGTCACAACATTCGACGCTTTTCCTCGATTTCGAGATTTTCATCGAATGTTGTGACGGTTTAGGCGGCAGCCACGCCGCGAATGTGACAAAGAGACTGTCCCTTTGTCACATTCTGTTAGAGTTGCAGGGATTGAATCCCGCTTATTCACGCGACATTGGAGTGACAACCTTGACCGCCGCAACCACGCCAAAAAGTAAGTCAACCGCCGCCGCGCTCTCCCCCGCGCGCACCAAGCTCTGCCTGGCGCTGCTCGTGTTGTTAGGCTTTTCGCTCGGCTGTTCGGAGTTCGTGGTCATCGGCATCGAAAGTGACTTGGCGACGGAACTCGGCGTATCGCTTGCCACCGCAGGCCAACTTATTAGCGTGTTCGCACTGATCTACGCTATCGCGACGCCGGTGCTCGCGCTCAGCACGGGGCGCTTCCGTCGTTACCAACTGCTCGTGTGCTATAGCATCGTCTTTGTGCTCGGCAATCTGGTCATGGCGCTGGCACCCAACTTTCAAGTGCTGTTCGCCTCGCGCATCATCTTGGGCTCCGTCTCGGGCGCACTGCTCGCCGTGGGCGTGACGTATATCCCCGAGCTGCTGTCCCCGCAGCAGACCTCACTCGCCATCTCGGTGGTGTACGGCGCGTTTTCCGTGGCAATGGTCTTTGTCACTTCGATCGGCAAGTTTGTGGCCGACACGCTCGACTGGCACGTGGCCATGTACGGCACGCTGACCTTTGCCGTTCTGATCTGCGGAGCGCTCGTGATGTTTATGCCGCGCGCTGGGCAAACCGACGAGCCCGCCACCTTTCGCGAGCAGGCGGGTCTGCTACGCGAGCCGAGCATCGTCACCGGCATGCTCATCTTTTTGTTTGGCGTGGGGTCGGTCTACGTTTTCTATGGCTACGTGACGCCTTATCTTGAGCAGGTGCTGGGCATGGGCACGGTCGAAGCCAGTACCACGCTCATGGCCTACGGCGTGTTCTGCCTGATCTCGAACATCCTGGGCGGATGGATCGATGCGCGCTTTGGCATGAAGGCGCTGCTTGTGACGTTCGTGCTGCAGGCTGCGGCGTTACTCGGGCTGTTTGCTGTGGGCGGCACCATGCCGCTCGCGCTGGCCTTTGTCTTTAGCTTGGCGCTGCTCATGTACTTGTTCTCGGTGTCGTGCATCACGCACTTCATGGACGTGGCACGCAGCCGCCATCCCAAGTCGATGGTACTCGCAAGTTCGGTTGAGCCCATGGCGTTTAACGTCGGCATCTCGTTTGGCACCGCAGTGGGCGGCGCCGTGGTAAGCAGCATTGGCATTGCGCACGTAGGCGCAGTGGGTGCCGCGTTCTCGCTTGTGGCCTGGGTGCTTACGCTGGTGACGATTAAATTGGCTCACTGGGAGCGCAGGCGGGCAAGGGCGCAGGCGTAGATGCGATACTCGAGCTCGATGATGGCGATCGAAAGGAAACCGCATATGCAACGTGTACTGTTTATCTGCCATGGGAACATCTGTCGCTCGACGATGGCTGAGTCCGTGTTTACCGAGCTGGTGCGGCGCGCCGGGCGCGCGGGCGAGTTTGTCATTGACTCCGCTGCGACCTCGACCGAGGAGATCGGCAACCCGCCACACCACGGCACCATTGCCAAGCTACGCGAAGTCGGGATTCCCGTCGTCGCACATCGTGCACGTCAGGTGCGTCGCGCGGAGTATGGCGACTGGGACCATATTGTCTATATGGATGCTGAGAACGCGCGTGGCCTGCGTCGCATCTTTGGCGACGACCCTGACGGCAAGATTACGCGCTTGCTCGATTGGACTGATCGCCCCGGCGACGTGGCCGATCCCTGGTACACCGGCAATTTCGATGCCACCTACCGCGACGTGATCGCCGGCTGCACCGCCATGCTCGAGCAGCTGTAGGTTCGTGGGCGCACGAACCACGCTCTAAACGGGAGAAAATCCACGCTCATGAATGTGACAAAGGGACTGCCCCTTTGCCACATCCGGGACTGGCCCTAGACCGGATTGATCTCCAGCTTTATCCCCTCGGCGCAGGAGTCGCCCAAAACATCCGAAAGAGCCCAGGTCGCATATAGCGGCAAATAGAGAACTGCTCCGTTGCGCTCAACGTTGCCTCTCGAGAAAACAATCCCGAGCCTTACACCATATTCAGCCGTATCAAGCACATGACCGAGCGCAGCGTGCGCGTGGTAATAGGAGCCCGATTTAACCTCGATCGGAACAGCCGTCCCATCCGGTCCATCGACCACAAAGTCCACTTCACCGCGCTTTTTTGTCTGATAGTAGTAAAGCTGGCGATTTTGGGCAGCCAGCTGCTGGGCCACCACGTTTTCGTAAATGCCGCCCAGATTGGGCTCCTTGCTATCAAGATACGCCGCTTGGGCGACTCCAACGGGGTAGCGCGCCATCAACATGCCCGTATCCGATTGATATAGCTTGAACTGCGATGGCCGTGCCGTCTTGAGCAGGGGCGATTTTGGCTCGGTTACGATATCGGCTTTGAGAGCAACGCCGGCATCGACAAGCCATACAAAATCTCGCTGATACTTCTCGTAGTGAGCCTTGGGGTCAATGGAATTGAGCACGAAGCGCTTGTTTTCGCCCTCGAGCATAATAGGGAGCTGATCGTAGATGCTCTGCACCTGCAGGGCTCGCCCGCTTGCATACTTGGAGATATCCCGTCGGTACTGTTCGTTGAGCTCTGACTGCAGCTGACGAACAGAGGCAAGGTCGCCCCGCGTGTCAAGGAAACGCTGCACGACCTCTGGCATTCCGCCGACAACGGTATAGGTCCTGAAGTTTGCCATCATCGCGTCATGAATGTAACCAGGAATGGGCTTCTCGTTGATGCACGCGTCGCGTATCGTTTGGCGAGCCCCTTCGCTCACCCCGATTGCCCAGCAAAACTCCTCAAAATCGAGCGGGAACATCCTAAGCTCGTGAACATATCCCACGGGATAGGATCTGACGCCCTTGAACTGAGTCCCGAGCATTGACCCCGAAAACGCCCAGTGGCAGCGCCCATCCTCAACAAGGAACTTTGCCATTGTCATGATGTCAGGGGCCTCTTGGACCTCATCGATAAACACGAGCGTTTTGCCTGGTGCAATCGACTTTCCCGAAAGAAGCGTCACCCTGCTGATGAAATCATCGGCATCCCGCGCCTCGAGAAGAGCATCTTTTGCCTGGCGATTTTCCATGAGGTTAAGCTCGATGTAGGTTGCATGGTTGGCTTTGCCAAATGCGCGAATCGAATAGCTTTTGCCAATCTGGCGAGAACCCGTAATGAATAAGGCCTTTTGCTCGGCAGACTTCAGCCAACGCTCCAGCTCTACCGCTATTTTCCTGCGCAGCATAGGCTCTCCCCTCAGTGTCATCAAATGAAATGCAAAGTTTTATACGCTTGATTATCTATGAAACGCAGAATTTTTAGAACCTAAAATCGGATGAAATGCAGAGATTTAGGATTATAAGCAAAAAGAAGGGGCAGCCCCGGCGGATGTGACAAAGGGACTGTCCCTTTGTCACATTGCGCTCGACTACTCGTCGACGATCTCGGCGAGCCAGACGTTCAGCGTATCGACCTCGGGGCAGCAGAACTTTGCCGTGCCGGGCTCGTTGCCAGGCACGGTTCCGCCATAGCGCAGGATATCGATATAGGGAAATCCCACATGGCAGGCCATGGCGCACATCTTGCCGCGATCTCGGTCGAAGTCGAAGACGTCACCCGGCTTGTGCCCGTGATGGCAGCGGCATGTGCCCAACTGGTCCACGCAACTCACGCGGATACGTGGACGCTTTCCACGCGGCGCGCCGAGCGGCTTGCCCCCGCCCGCAGGCCTGGCGCCGTTCTCGCCAGCGTTACTCATGGTCGATCACATCCAGGCAGGCCTCGATGGGAAGGCCGGCCGACTTGTCCTCTTGGTCGGCATTGCGCTCGATAAGCTCCGCTACCACGCGCATGGCATCGCTCGTCGCGCGCTGAAGGCTCCAACCGGCCATAACGCGGCCGACGAGCACCGCCGAGAACGTGTCGCCCGTGCCCGGGAAATAAACCGGAATGAGCTCAAAGGGAATCGTAAAGTACTCCCCCGCCACATGGTCGTAACCGATAACCGCGTTCGTGCCATTGACCACGGCGCTCGTAATGACCACCGACTTGGCACCCAGCTCGCGCACGGCGTCCACAAGGGCGCGGGCCTCGTCGGGCGTGATTTGCTCGGCGATAGGCGTATCGGTGAGCAGGCATGCCTCGGTATAGTTGGGCACCGCGTAGTCTGCGCACTCCAGCAGATGCCGCATAAGGCCAATCGTGGACTCGGGCACGCCCGCATAGAGCTTGCCGTTGTCGCCCATGATGGGGTCGACGAACACCTTGGTGCCCTTTTGCGCACGGCGGTGGCAAAAGTCCGAGATGATGCGCGTCTCTTCCTCGGTCACGATAAAGCCGGTCGAGATGGCGTCGAACTCAAAGCCGAGCTCCTCCCAGATAGCGAGGCTCTGGCGCACGTACTCGGTGGTGTCGTGGATGTAGAACTTGGGATAGTTGAGCGTATCGGACACCAGCGCCGTCGGCAGGTTATGGATACGGTAGCCCATGTGCGACAGCACCGGCAGCATGGCAGAAAGCGCGACCTTGCCGTAGCCGCACATATCGTTGATCAGCAGCAGCTGAGTGTTCTTCATGAGGGTCTCCCTTGGTTCGGGCACGGCGCAGCAGCGCCACAGTGCGACTAAGTGTAGCGCAGGGAGCACGGCAGGCGGGCGCTGGTGCCGTGGAGGTCGAATTGTTGCGGAAAGGTTACGGGAAGGAAGTTAGTCGTTGGGGACGTTCTTAAATGACTAGTCAAACAAGAACGTCCCCAACGACTACCGAAGCGGACCGTGGCGGAATCACAGGTTGAGGACGGACAGCGAAAACGCTCCTAGGCGAGCAAGGTGGCGTGAAAGAGGAGGGCATAGGCCTTGTGGCCATGCCCGACGATTGAACGCCAGATTGCCGCTTAGGAGCGTTTGCAGCGTCGGCCGGTTACGGCGTTTGGTAAAACGCCGTAACTATAAGGTCATGCCGCCGAAGTTGAAAGGCAGATTGCCGCTCTGGCGGGTTTGCAGCGTCGAGCCGTTACGCGGTTTGGTAAAACCGCGTAACCACTAGTTTGGTACCTTGACATTCATTTCTCATGCTCCTAGATTGGTTAGGCACAAAACAATTCCACTACCTAACTAAAGAAAGGAGCAACACTAATTCATGTGCGATGAACCTCTTAACCTTTGTTCGCACGAGCCCGGCGGCGACCCGTCACAGCCGGCGGATGCACCCGAAGCGGTTAGCTCAGAAGACAAGCTTGCCAAGCGCATCCTCAATGGCCTGGGCTTTTGCGGCCATTACATGCATTTTCATGGCGGAGGCGTGTCCGGCAAGGCGCCCATCATCTGCCTGCTGGCCAAGCAACCCGGCGGCGAGATGTCGCAGCAGGAACTCGGCATGCACTTTGACCTCAAGCCGGGGTCGCTTTCCGAGATCCTGTCCAAACTCGAGCTCAACGGCCTCATCGAGCGCAGCCGTAACCCCAAGGATCGACGGCAGCTCACCATTCGCCTGACCGAAACCGGCCGGGAAAACGCCCGCATCGACCAGGCA
This sequence comes from Collinsella sp. CLA-JM-H32, assembly GCF_040098165.1. Taxonomy (NCBI): domain Bacteria; kingdom Bacillati; phylum Actinomycetota; class Coriobacteriia; order Coriobacteriales; family Coriobacteriaceae; genus Collinsella; species Collinsella sp. CLA-JM-H32. The sequence continues at coordinate 35,749 of NZ_JBBNMZ010000011.1, read as the reverse complement.
GCCCGCATTCGCTTTAGAGAGCAGGCCTTTGGTGCCCTCACCCACGACGAGCGCGAGCAGCTCGCCGAAATGCTCGAGAAAATCCGTGTAACCTGGGAGGAACTGGATGATTAAAACCCTCATGGGCAGCATCCGCGACTATATAAAAGTCACCGTTGCCACGCCGTTGCTCGTGCTTGGCGAGGTGCTCTGCGAGATGCTGATTCCATTTATCACCGCCAACCTGATCGACGCCATCAAAGATGGCACCACCGTAGCCGAGATGCTTCCCACCGCGGGCTTTTTGGTGCTCATCGCGCTGACGTCGCTTGCTTTTGGCGCCGCTGCCGGCGTCACCTGCAGCCATGCGAGTTGCGGCTTCGCTAAGAACCTGCGTCACGACCTGTTCTACAAGATCCAGACGTTCAGCTTTGCCAACATCGATGAGTTCTCGAGCTCCTCGCTCGTCACGCGCCTGACCACCGATATCAACAACGTGCAGCAGGCCTTTATGATGATCATCCGTATCGCCGTGCGCGCGCCGCTGGTATTGATCTTCGCCTTTACCATGGCATTTATCATGGGCGGCAGCGTCGCCATGGTCTACCTGGTCATCATTCCGCTGCTGGGCTTTGGGCTGTTCTTTATCATCTTTAAGGTGCGTCCCATCTTCTCGCGCGTGTTCCACAAGTACGACGCCCTTAACGAGTCCGTCGAGGAAAACGTCACCGGCATGCGCGTGGTCAAGAGCTACGTGCGCGAAGACTTTGAGAAGGAGAAGTTCGCGACCGCCGCACGCGACGTCCAGATGGACTTCACCCGCGCCGAGAAGCTGCTGGCCTTTAACAACCCCATGATGAACATCTGCGTCAACGGCGCGTTCGTCGTCATCATCTACCTGGGCTCCAAGCTCATCATCACGAGCCAGGGCACCCTGTTCGACGTGGGCCAGCTCTCCTCGATCTTTACCTATGGCTTCCAGATCCTCATGAGCCTGATGCAGCTGTCGATGATCTTTGTCATGGTGACCATGGCCGACGAATCGGCGCACCGCATCACCGAGGTGCTAGCCGCCGAGCCCACGATCGCCGATCCCGCCGAGCCCGTGCTCGAGGTTGCCGACGGTTCCATCGACTTTGACCACGTGAGCTTTAAGTATTCCGCGCATGCGAAGCGCCAGGCGCTCGACGATATCGACCTGCACATTAAGAGCGGCGAGACCATCGGCATCATCGGCGGCACCGGCTCGGCCAAGTCCACGCTCGTAAACCTCATCGCCCGCCTGTACGACGCCACCGAGGGCACCGTGCGCGTGGGCGGCATGGACGTGCGCGACTACGACTTGGACGCCTTGCGCCACCAAGTGGCCATGGTGCTACAGAAAAACGTGCTGTTTAGCGGCACCATCGCCGAGAATCTGCGCTGGGGCGACCCGAACGCCACCGACGAGGAGGTCCGCGAGGCGGCACATCTGGCCTGCGCCGACGAGTTTGTCGACGGCTTCCCCAAGGGCTATGACACCTGGATCGAACAGGGCGGCTCCAATGTCTCGGGCGGTCAGAAGCAGCGCCTGTGCATTGCGCGCGCCCTGCTGCGTCGCCCCAAGATCTTGATCCTGGACGACTCCACCAGCGCCGTCGACACCAAGACCGACGCCAAGATTCGCGCAGGGCTGGCAAGCTATCTGCCCAACACGACCAAGCTCATCATCGCCCAGCGCATTAGCTCCGTGCAGGACGCAGACCGCATCATCGTCATGGAGGGCGGCCGTATCGCGCAGATCGGCAACCATGATGAGCTGCTTAAGACAAGCGAGATCTACCGCGAGACCTTTACCTCGCAGAACAAGATGTCTGCCGAGGGCGAGGAGGCCGTCGAAGCCGACACCGAGGCATCCGCAACACAAGCTCAGACCCAGGAAGGAGGCGAGGCACATGAGTAAGGCAACGACCGCCGAGCGCGCGCTCAACCGCAAGGGTGGCACCATGTCGCGCCTCATCAAGACGCTCTTTGGCTTCTACCCCGTGCTTTTGCCCCTCGTCGTCGTCGGCGTGGTGCTCTGCGCCATCATCAACTCCATCGGCGCGACCTTCCTTCAGAGCGCCCTGCAGATTATTAGCGAATCGTGGCAGTCGGGCGATTGGGAAGCCGCGCAGCCCAAGATCGCACAGCTCGTGACCACCCTCGCCTGCATCTACGGCATCGGCATCCTGTCCTCGCTCTTCTGGAACCGCGCCATGGCCATCGTCACGCAGGGCTCGCTGGAGAAGCTGCGCGAGAAGATGTTCAACCGCATGCAGGACCTGCCGATCCGCTACTTCGACACGCACCAGCGCGGCGACATCATGAGCCACTACACCAATGACATCGACACGCTGCGCCAGATGATCAGCCAGTCGCTGCCCAACCTGCTCATGACGGTCATCGTCATCGTCACGGTGTTCTTTATCATGCTGTACTACAGCGTGTGGATGTGCTTGGTCATTATTGCCGGCGTCGCCTTTATGACCTTTATGACCAAGCTGCTCGGCTCCAACTCCGCGCGCTTCTTTATTGCGCAGCAGACCGAGCTCGGCGTTGTCGAGGGCCATATCGAGGAAGTCATGAACGGTCAGAAGGTCGTCAAGGCATTCTGCCACGAGTCTGCCGCCGAAGCCGATTTTGACGAGCGCAACGAAAAGCTCTTCGAGGTCTCGCAGAAGGCCAACATGTACGCCAACATCCTCATGCCCATCCTTATGAACCTGGGCAACCTGCTCTACGTGCTGGTCGCACTGGCCGGCGGCATTTTCCTAGCGCTGGGCGTGCCCAACCTGAGCATCTCGGGCATGGCGCTGTCCATCGCCGTCGTGGTGCCGTTCCTCAACATGACCAAGCAGTTCTGTGGACAGATCGGCCAGATCTCGCAGCAGATCAACGCCGTGGTCATGGGCCTCGCCGGCGCCGACCGTATCTTTGAGCTCATCGACGAGGAGCCCGAAGCCGACGAAGGCTATGTGACGCTTGTCAACGCTCAGGTGAACCCCGATACCTGGCAGCTCGAGGAGGCCGACCACCACACTGGCATGTGGGCGTGGAAACATCCGCACCGCGCAACCGGCGAGATCGAGTACGTGCCGCTGCGTGGCGACCTGGTCATGGACAACGTCGACTTTGGCTACACGCCCGACCACGAGGTGCTGCACGGCGTGTCCGTGTTTGCCAAGCCGGGCCAGAAGGTCGCGTTTGTCGGCGCCACCGGTGCCGGTAAGACGACCATCACCAACCTCATCAACCGCTTCTATGACATCGCCGACGGCAAGATTCGCTACGACGGCATCAACGTCAACAAGATCCGCAAGGCAGACCTACGCCGCTCGCTGGGCGTGGTGCTGCAGGACGTAAACCTGTTCACCGGCACCGTGATGGATAACATCCGCTACGGCAATCTGGATGCCACCGACGAGGAGTGCATCGCGGCAGCAAAGCTCGCCGGCGCGGACGACTTTATCACCCGCCTGCCCGACGGCTACGACACGATGCTCACCGGCAACGGCGCCCAGCTGTCGCAGGGCCAGCGCCAGCTGATCTCGATCGCACGCGCCGCCGTCGCCGATCCGCCGGCGATGATCCTGGACGAGGCCACGTCGAGCATCGATACCCGCACCGAAGCCATCGTGCAAGCCGGCATGGACAAGCTCATGGAAGGCCGCACGACGTTTGTCATCGCGCACCGCCTGTCCACCGTGCGCAACTCCGACGCGATCATCTGTCTGGATCACGGCCGCATCATCGAGCGCGGCAACCACGACGAGCTGATTGCCAAGCGCGGGTATTACTACCAGCTCTATACCGGAGCGTTTGAGCTGGAGTAGTTCGGCTCGCCGAGATGGCCGATTTGCCGCTCATTCGTCGGGCATGACCCTAAGGTCAATGCCCTCCTCTTTCGGGGCAAATCGACTCATCTCAGCGACCCAAACACAATGCGCCGCAACGAATAAAGCCTCCGCAGCCACACGAGCTGCGGAGGCTTTTTCATGCCGGCCGGAAACCGTATCCCACTTTTCGGGCCCAAAATGGGATGCCGTTTCCCGCTGGGCCCCCTCCGGGAAACGGCATCCCATTTCAAGGGCATAAACCGGGATGTGGTTTCCCCTAACGGCACCTTTGGGAAGCCGCATCCCACTCTAGACGCACAAAACGGGATGAGCTTTCCCATGGTGATCAAAGACCAGAAGCATGTCCGATAGCGCGGCCAGGTCAAGAACAACAAGGCAAACGTCACGCCAATTTGGACGAGCGTCTGCTGCAGTTTGAGGCTGCTGGCCCATATGGTAGAGTTAACCACCCATGAATTTCAGCACACTGCGTGCTACCTGTTCTTTTGTCATTTAGGGGAGTGAACTTGTGAATACTTCTGTCGCCAAGAAGGCCGGCCAGGCGGTGCGCCTGCTCATGATGGTGCTCACGGCAGTTCTCATCTTCTTCTTCATCAATGTTATGCTGCTCGTCTCCGATATCCAGGGCACGGCGCGCGTGGTCAACTACGCCGGTCTGGTTCGCGGTACCACGCAGCGAATCGTTAAGCTCGAGGACGCGGGCCAGCCTCAAGATGACCTGCTTAAAGCCGTGGATTCATACATCAACGGTTTGCGTTACGGAAGTGGCGACCTCAACCTCGTCCGTCTCGACGACGATGAGTATCAGGCAAAAATGACCGAGCTTGCAAATTATTTTGATGAGCTTTGCACCGAGATCATCCGCGTGCGCGAAGTCGGCTATGAGAACACCGACATCATCTCCATGAGCGAGGAGTTCTTTGGCATTTGCGACGATGCTACGCGACTCGCAGAGGACTACTCTCAGGAGAAGGCGTCGGCACTCAACTATCTCGAGGGCCTGGTGATCATCGACATCATGGGCTTGGTGGCGACCTTTGCGGTCGAACTTGTTCGCGCGGTGCGAACTGCCGCGCTCAATCGCGAACTGCAGAGCAAAGTCTATCTCGACGAAGCCACGGGACTGCCCAACAAGAACAAGTGCGAGGAGGTCTTGGGGCAGGAGCAGCCTGTCTCCGCGGAGGCGCCCGTTGCGGTGTGCGTCTTCGACCTTAACAATCTGCATACGGTCAATAACAGCTTCGGCCACGAGAAGGGCGACGAATACATCCGTTCTTTTGCCCGGCAACTGGGAAGTGTGGCGTCCGAGACGTGCTTTGTGGGCCGCGACGGCGGCGATGAGTTTATCGCGGTGCTGTGGGATGCCGATCGGGCTGCCGTGGAGTCCTGTCTCGCTCGGGTTCGTGCGAACGTGAACGAGTATTCCGAGGCTCACCCCGACATGCCCATCAGCTATGCGGTGGGCTATGCGCTTTCCAGTGATTTTGACGAGCCGCCTACCATGCGCGAACTCTTTTCCCAGGCCGACAAAAACATGTACATCGACAAGAACCGCGTAAAGGCAGCCGAGGCAGCCGGGCTGCCACGCGAGGAACGCTAAACCCGTAGCAAAGGGTAGCTAATTTGGGACGGGCTCTTTTGGCTATTTGAGAAGTTGGACCATGGCGTTGACGAATTTTTGGACTTGGAGGGTGGGCTCGAGCGGGTAGTGCAGAAAGACCGGCACCTCGCGGCCGCACAGGAACGGCACGCCCACAAAGGCCGGGTGCACCCCCGACCACGCCCCGCAGGTGAGCACCGCGTCGCCCTTTTCCTCCGCCTCGTTAAAGAGCGCAAAGTCAAAGCTATCCACATCGATCACGTCCACACCGCCGTCGGCCAACAGGTCGATGCGCAGGCTATCCATGGCATCGTTGCCGTGGCGCAGTACGCGCAGGCGCATGCCCTCCAAGTCGGCGACCGTGATGCGCGTCTTGCGCGCCAGCGGGCTCGTGCGCGGCAGGTCGATATAAAACGGCACGTTGACGATGCGGAGCTTTTGGCAGGTGTCGCCCCAGCGCGGAGTCGAAAAACTCGACTGCACCACATCGACCTCGCGGCCCAAGCTGCGCATGACGGTCTCGCGCTCGTCGTAGAGGTCGCTTACCGGCACAATCTCAAATCGCAGCGACGGCTCCAGATCGTGAATGCCCGTCCACATCGACAGCGTTTGGCGCCCCGGACACATCATCGACACGCCCAGGCGCACGGCACCGCCATCGCCCGCCGCACGTCGGGCACGGCGCAGGGCGTCCTCGGACTGACGCATGATCGAGCGCGCGTCGTCCACCAGCAGAGCACCCGCCGGCGTCACCTTGACGCCCGAGTGCGAGCGCTCGAACAGCGTAATACCGAACTCCGCCTCAAAACCCGATACCTGCTTGACGAGCGCCGGCGTCGACACGCGCAGCTTTGCCGCCGCACGCGAGAAGCTTCCCAGCTCCGCGGCGGCCGATATGGCCTCAAGTCGTCGATCGTACACGTCAATCTCCCGTTTTCGCGCCCGTGACCGCATGGTGCCACAGGGGGTTGTTTTCGCAGGTCACGCGCTCAATTGAGAATAAACTGCATCGCACGGTGTAAACCTACGGTTAATGCCATTCTAACAAATATGCAATTCACCTGCGCAAATGCAAAGCATACGATAACCAGCGAAAACCACGTGGGTCGGTTAATGGGAGCGACCCACCGGGAGGCACAAGAAGGGAAGTTCCTATGAGCAATTGGCTTAAGCTCGAGGGCGATGTCTGCGCCGTAACCGGCGCACTCGGCGGTATGGGCGTCGAGATTTGCCGCGAGTTCGCCCGCAACGGCGCCAACGTCGTCCTGCTCGACCTGGACGAGGAGAAGGTCAAGGCCGCAGCCGCCGACCTCGCCGCCGAGTTTGGCATCCACGCCGAGGGCTACAAGATGAACGCTACCGATGAAACCGAGGTTCAGGCCGCCGTCGATGCCACCATCGCCGACTTCGGTCGCGTCGACGTTCTCGTCAACACCGCCGGCATCCTGCGCTTCGCAGCTATGGAAGACCTGCCGCTGAGCGACTGGGAGCAGGTGCTCAACGTCAACCTCACCGGCTACTTCATCACCTCGCAGCGCTTTGGTCGCGAGATGATCAAGGCCGGCCAGGGTCGCCTGGTGCACATCTCGACCGTCGCCAGTCACTCCCCCGAGACGTTCTCGGGCGTGTACAGCTCCACCAAAGCCGGCGTCAACATGATGTCCAAGATGCTTGCCGCTGAGTGGGGCCCGTACGGCGTGCGCTCCAACTGCGTCGAGCCCTGCTTCGTTAAGACCCCGATGTCGGCCAACTTCTACGCCGACCCCGAGGTCGAGAAGAGCCGCAGCCGCCTGATCGCCACGCGCCGCATCGGCGAGGTCGGCGATATTGCCAACGCCGTCATGTTCCTGGCGTCCAAGCGCTCGGACTTTACCACCGGCGACGCCATCAAGGTCGACGGCGGCTTCTCCAATATGATGGGCGACCTCACCGCCAAGCCCGGCGGCCGTCGCGCCTATGCCGACAACTACCTCAAGAACAAGGGTGTCGAGCTTTGGTCCGACGAGTCCGGCGTCGCCAAGCCGACTGACCAGTAAACCAACCTAACAGGGAGACCCGCGGATACGACCGCTCCTCCCCCGTATCGATTAGAAAGAGTCCAATGGCTTCCACCAACTCCAACAAGAGTCGCGCCGTCGTGCTTTCCGCCGCGTGCGTCACCATGTTCTTCATCAGCTCCATCGCGCTGTATTCCGTCGTGAGCAAGAACCTGCTCACCGTCTACCCCGAGTGGTCCAGCGCTCTTACCTGGGCCTTCCCGGTCTTTCAGACCATCATGGCTGTGACGGGCATCTTCGCCGGCCGCATCTCCGATAAGATCGGCCCGCGCAACGTCGTGATCGCCGCCGCCGTGTGCTACGGCGTGGGCTGGTTCATGTCCGGCACCGTCACCGAGCCGTGGCAGTTCTACCTGTGGTTCTCGCTCGTCGCCGCCATCGGCAACGGCCTGGGCTACAACCCGGCGCTCACCACCGGCCAAAAGTGGTTCATCGACAAGAAGGGCCTCGCCTCCGGCATCACCCTGGCCGCTTCGACCGCCGGCCCCGCCGTGCTGTCCCCAGTGCTCGCCTCGCTGCTCATCCCGAGCCTGGGCATCTTTGGCGCCCTTAAGGCGCTCGGCGTCATCTTCTTTGTGATGATCGCCGCCTCCGCCCTGTTCCTGAAGGCCCCCGAGGCCGGTTGGCTGCCCGAGGGCTTCGAGGCCCCCAAGGGCGGCGCGCATGCCGGCACCTTCGGCGACCTCACCCCGGGCGAGATGGTCAAGACCCCGCGCTTCTGGGTCCTCATCGTCACCTTCGCCTTTGCCGCCACCGCGGGCACCCTGCTCGTGGGCAAGGTTGCCTCCATCGCCGCCGTCCAGCTCTTCGCCGACCCCACGAGCGCCGCGGCCGTCGCCCTCGGCGGTGTGGTGGTCTCCGTCAACACCTGCGCCAACCTGGTTGGACGTCTGTCCTTTGGCCAGATCATCGACAAGCTCGGCGCCTATAAGTCGCTGCTCATCAGCCTTGTCGTCACCATCGTCGCGCTCGTCATCATGTCGATGAGCTTTACGCAGGCCATGTTCTTTGTTGCGCTCGCCCTGCTCGGCTTTAGCTTTGGCGCCCTGCTCGTCATCTACCCGCCGCTCACCGGTGGCGCCTTTGGCACCAGCAACATCGGTGTCAACTACGGCATCATGTTTTTGGGCTATGCCGCTTCCACCTGGATCAGCCAGCCCATCACCGCCGTGCTGTATCACGCCGAGGCCGGCAGCGCCGCCTACCAGCAGTCCTTCTACGGCGCCATTGTGATCGCCGCCATCGCCGTCGTGCTCACCGTCTACATGATGGTCTCCGACAGCAAGAAGAAGTCTGCCTAGTTTTACCGATGCGACAAAGGGACGGCCCCTTTGTCGCATTCCACCGGTCACCAGTATTAAGGAGTCGAAATGTCTGAGCTCAACCCCGTCCGCATTGCCGTTATCGGCGCCGGCGCCATGGGCCGCAACCACATCCGCTTTGTCACCGAGGAGCCCGAGGCCGAGCTCGTCGCCATCGCCGACGCCTTTGAGGGCGCCCGCGCCACGGCCGAGGCCGCCGGCGTGCCGTTTTACACCGATCCCGCTCAGATGATGGACGAGGTCAAGCCCGAGGCCGTCATTATCGCCACCCCCAACGACCTGCACCTGGGCGTTGCCCGCGAGGCCGTGAAGCGCAACATCGTGCCGCTGGTCGAAAAGCCGATCTCCAACGATCTCGAGGATGCCCAGGCCTTCGCCGCCGAGGCCGAGACCGCCGGCGTGCCCGTGCTCGTAGGTCAGCACCGTCGCCACAACCCCTTCGTCAACAAGGCCAAGGAGATCATCGAGTCCGGCGAGCTGGGCAAGCTCACCGTGTCGAGCTTCCACTACATGATCTATAAGAATGACGAGTACTTCGACGTCGAGTGGCGCCGTAAGAAGGGTGCCGGCCCGATCCTGGTCAACCTGGTTCACGACGTCGACCTGCTCCGCTACCTGCTGGGCGAGCCCGTTGCCGTCCAGGGTATGCAGTCCAGCGCCGCCCGCGGTTTTGAGACCGAGGACTCCGCCGTGGTCAACGTCCGTTTTGCCGATGGCGCGCTCGCAAGCATGACCATCTCCGACGCCACCGCCAGCCCCTGGAACTGGGAGGCAACCGCTCGCGAGGATCCGCAGTACCGCCCCTTCGACGCCGACGCCTACTTTATCGGCGGCACTAAGGGCGCCCTGTCGCTGCCCCGCCTGCACCAGTTCTCCTACGACGGCGCCTCTAACTGGCACAAGCCGCTGCAGATGGAGATCCCGGCCGTGGACCCGGCGCTGCCGCACAAGATGCAGCTCAAGCACTTTGTGAAGGTCGTCCGCCGCGAGGTCGAGCCCGTCGTGACCCCCGCCGATAACGTCAAGACGCTCACGCTGCTTAACGCTATCAAGGAGGCCGCCGAGACCGGCCAGCTCGTCGAGCTGTAATGCCTTAAGAGCGACCGCGGCAGAAACCCCCATGCCGAACCCTTCGGTCCGCCACCAACAAGCCCCTCTTCTTTGCCCCGCGAGCAGCCTCCTGCCCGCGGGGCTTTTTGGTACCTTGCCGGCGATTTTTCTGGGACGGGGGCTATTTTGCACCTCGGCTTGATCCGTTCGCCACGAAACGCGCCTATCTACTACGTTTAACCGATCGCCCTTAACCATGCCAAATTTCGCGAAATAAAAACCGCAGGTAGACGGCTTGCGTATTCTCGGAAAACCGGGGGATGGTCGACCCATACGGTTCAAACGTAGTAGATAGGTCGTTTTCGTGGCGCGGCCCCAAAACAGCCTTTTGGGACGGGTGGTATCCTTGGTAGCCCTGTGCTGCAAACGCACCTTAAACGCAAGGAGTCCCATGGATCTTATCGCCCAGCTCGCCCGCGAGCTCAACCTTAAGGCCGCCAACATCGAGGCGGCCGTCAAGCTCATCGACGAGGGCAACACCATCCCCTTTATTTCGCGCTACCGCAAGGAAGCAACGGGCGGTATGGACGACGTCGCCCTGCGCGCGCTCGACGAGCGCCTGTCCTACCTGCGCAATCTTGAGCAGCGTAAAGAGGACGTCATCCTGCTCATCGACGCCCAGGGCAAACTCACGCCCGAACTCGAGCAGCAGATTCGCGAGGCCACGCAGCTCCAGCGTGTCGAGGACCTCTACAAGCCTTACCGCAAAAAGCGCATGACTCGCGCGCAGAAGGCCCGCGAAGCCGGCCTGGAGCCGCTCGCCAACATGATCATCATGCAGGCCTCGGCCAAGGGCAGTGCGCTCGACGCCGCCGCAGCATACGTCAATGAGGAGGCCGGCTTCGACACGCCCGAAAAGGCGCTCGCCGGCGCCGCCGACATCGTGGCCGAGACGGTAGCCGAGGACCCGGAGAACGTCGCCGACCTGCGTGCCTTTACGCAAAACACCGCAGACATCGTCGTCGAGGCCACCGACCCCACCGAGAAGACCCCCTACGAGCCGTACTACAGCTATGATGAGCCGCTGCGCCGTATACCCAACCACCGCGTGCTGGCTATCGACCGCGGTGAGCGCGAGGGCAAGCTCCGCGTGCGCGTGAACGTCGACGGCGCTGCCGCCACGGCACGCCTCGGCAGCCGTTGGCCCCGCCGCCAGGGCGTGTTTGCTCCCGTCTTTGACGCCGCCATCGCTGACGGTTACAAGCGCCTCATGGCCCCCTCGCTGGAGCGCGAAGCCCGCGCCAAGCTCACCGTTCGCGCGCAGACCGAGGCCATCAACGTCTTTGCCAAGAATCTCGAGGGCCTGCTCTCGGCACGCCCTGTGTGCGGTGCCCGCGTGCTCGCGCTCGATCCGGGATACCGCACCGGCTGCAAGGTCGCCGTTATGGACGAGACCGGCAAGCTGCTCGACCACGGCGTGGTCTACCCCACCAAGCCGCGCCACGACGTCGCCGGCACCAAGCGCGAGCTCGCCCGCCTCGTCAAAAAGGACAGCGTCAACACCATCGTCATCGGCAACGGCACCGCCAGCCGCGAGACCGAGGAAGTCGTCTCGGAGTTCATTGCCGAGCAGGCGCCCAACTTGCGATACACCATCGTCAACGAGGCCGGCGCATCGGTGTACTCGGCTTCCGAGCTCGCCAGCCAGGAATACCCCGACCTGGACGTCACCGTGCGTGGCGCCATGAGCCTGGGCCGCCGCCTGCAGGACCCGCTGGCAGAGCTCGTCAAGATTCCGCCCCAGTCCATCGGCGTGGGCCAATACCAGCACGACCTTGACCAGGCCGAGCTTTCGCGCACCCTGGGCCACGTGGTGGAAGACGTCGTTAACCGCGTGGGCGTCGACGTCAACACCGCGAGCGCAAGCCTGCTGGGATACGTATCGGGCATTACGCCGAGCGTGGCCAAGAACATCGTGGCCTACCGCGAGGAAAACGGCGCCTTTACCGATCGCCGCCAGCTTAAGAAGGTCCCCAAGCTGGGGCCCAAGGCATATCTCAACGCCGCGGGCTTCCTGCGCATCAGCGGCGGTAAGAACCCGCTCGACGCGACGAGCGTCCACCCCGAGAGCTACGAGGTAGCCACGGCCGTCCTTGAACGCGCCGGCGTTAAAGCCAGCGAGCTCAGCCGTGGCGGCGTGCCCGACATTGAACGCCGTCTGGGCAGCATCTCGGCGCTGGCAAGCGACCTGGACTGCGGCACCCTCACGCTCATCGACATCGTCAACGAGCTCAAGAAGCCCGGCCGCGACCCGCGTGACGACGCGCCCGAGGTGGTCTTTAGCCGCTCGGCGCTTTCCATCGACGACCTGGAGCCCGGTATGGAACTCAAGGGCACGGTGCGCAACGTTGTGGACTTTGGCGCCTTCGTCGACGTGGGCGTGCACCAGGACGGCCTCGTACACATCTCCAAGCTGGCCAACCGCTTTGTCAAGCACCCGAGCGACGTGGTGCGCGTCGGTGACACGGTCAAGGTGTGGGTCGAAAAGGTCGATCGCGACCGCAAGAAGATCTCGCTCACCATGGTACAGGGGAAGTAAACCGCCAAAGCAGGGGTACCCCCTGTAGCGACGTGCAAAATCGCGAGTATTCTGCAAATTCCACCGTTCCGGATGCCCCTCAGAGACGAAAAAGCAAAAAACAGCCCCCGTTTTAGCGTCGTCAGAGCCAAAACGGGGGCCGTTCCATGCTTCGGTCAACTGATAAAGACCTTTACCTTGCTGAATACTCTCAATTTTGCACGGCGCAGGCGGGGGTACCTTTGCCCACGGCAGGATATGGAAGCCAATCGCCAACTTGCTGGCAAGCTCGTACCGGCAGCCCCGGCCTTTCCTTTGCCTAGCGCGACCCTCGCGGAGCGCGTGAGCGATAGGGAAAGGAAAGGCCGGGGCGAACAGCCCACGGTACAGTCGGTGTTCGCGCTACGGCAGGATATGGAAACCGAGCGCCGCGATATCCTTGGCAAAACCGCGCACGGTATCGAGCGAGACCTCGTACGGGTCGCGACCAATGTTCTTGCGCTTGGCCAGGATGCTGTTGGGCACCGTAATGATCTGGCAACCGCAGGCCTCGGCCTGGTAAATGTTGATGAGCTCGCGCGTGGACGCCCACAGGACCTCGCAGTTGGGCTTTGCGGCGGCCTTCTTGACCGACTCCGTCATAAACGGAATGGGGTCGACGCCGGTATCGGCGATGCGGCCGGCAAAGAGCGAGATGATGGACGGCGTCTCGGCGTCGACGGCCTCGACCATCTCATCAACCTGCGTAGGCGTAAAGATGGTGGTGACGTTGACCTTGATGCCGTCGGCCGAAAGCTTGCGCACCAGCTCGGCGGTGGACTCGCCCTTGGTGGTCACGCACGGAATCTTGACGTAGACGTTCTCGGCCCAGGTAGCGATCTCGCGCGCCTCGACCTCCATGGTCTCGACGTCGTCGGCAAAGACCTCAAACGAGACGGACACATCGGTGATGTGGGCCAGGACCTCCTTGGCAAACGCGCGGTAATCCGTCACGCCGCCCTTCTTCATAAGGGACGGGTTGGTCGTGAAACCCTGAACGTTGCCGTTCTCGTACATGTCGAGCATGCCCTCGAGGTTTGCACCGTCAGCGAACACCTTGATTGCCATCTGCCTGATTCCTTTCGCTAGCATACGGCCGATAAACTGCTAAACACTTTACCTACGTTTATCAAGGCGTGAGCTGCGGTTTTTTATCTTCTCGGCGAACGGTATAAACACCTCAGTGTTTGGATTGATAAATCGATTGAGCATGCAAAAGCAAAGAGTCGCAGTTTGAGCAAACGTCAGAACGTGGGATTCATTAGATGAGGCCAAAATGCTGCATCGCTGTGACGGTGCCGTCGTGTGCGACATCATCAGTCACGTAGTCGGCGAGCGCCTTGACCTCGGGCATAGCGTTGCCCATGGCCACGGCCGTCTCGACAGCGGCGAGCATACCCAGATCGTTGCCGGAATCGCCAAAGCCAAAGGTGCGCGCGTTGCCGGTGCGACCCAGGTATTCCAGCGCTCGCGCCACGCCCACGCCCTTGTCAATGCCCTTGGGGCTCAGCTCGCGATTCTGGCCACCGGTGTTGCACAGCTCAAACTCGCGATCGATAAAGCCGTCATCGTTGGCCACGCGAGCCAAACTGGGCACACTGAGGCATACCTTGCCCACGCGCAGACTGCCGTCGACGCGCATTTCCTCGGTGCTGTGCACCACAGAAGTGCCGATCAGAGACGACTGCTCAACACCCGCGGGTTCCAGGGCAAAAGTAGCCACGTTGGTCTCGAAAAAGGCCTCAATCCCTGCCGCGGCCATACGGCGCGCAAGCTCCTCAATAACGTCCTCGTCAAAGCAGTCCTCATGCACCACGCAGCCCTCGACCTCGAGCGTCGCTCCCGCCATGGCAACGACACCCGCCGGGTTCAGCGCGCGCAGACCATCGGCAATCAGCCACAAGGGACGACCCGTGCAGATAAATGCATGGTGTCCCGCGTCGCGCAGACGATGAAACGCCTCGACGACCGCCTGCGAGGGATGAACCGCCGAAAAGTCCTTGTCGGTCATGTTGTCGGGATCGAACGACGTCAGCGTGCCGTCCACGTCAAAAAAGAGCACGGCGGAATCGGGGCACGCATCAATCATATGGGTTCCTTTCAGGGGCGAGAGTAAACGAAGTATCCATCATATAATGGAGCGACGCAACCAGAGAGGTCACCCATGGAATTTTACGCAAGCTGCCCCGAGGGCTTTGAGTCCGCACTCGCCGATGAGCTTAAACGCCTCGGGCTTTCGCATGTTCGCCGGCTAAAGGGCCGCGCTACATTTGAGGGCGAGCTCGAAGAAGGCTACCGCGCCTGTCTGTGGTCGCGCCTGGCGAGCCGTGTGTTCGTGGTACTCGGGCGCTTTGAGGCGCAGGATGCCGATGAGCTGTACGACAGCGTTTACGACATCACCTGGGAGACCATCATCCGCCCCGGCGCCACCATCGCCATCACCGCCCGCGGCGTGACCGAGCAGCTGCGCAACACGCGTTTCTCGGCCCTGCGCGCCAAGGACGCGCTGTGCGACCGTCTGGCCGAGACCACGGGCCGTCGCGCCGATGTCGACGCCGCCGATCCCGACGTTCACCTGTTGCTTTCGCTGCGTCAGCGTCGCGCGAGCATCAGCCTGGACCTTTCGGGCGACCCGCTGTTCAAGCGTCTGCCGCCCGCTGCGACTCGTGCCGGCGAGGGCGCACACGTGTTGCGCCCCGACTACGCCGCCCTGGTGCTGGCGCAGGTCGGCTGGACCGCACTATGCGAGCGCGAGCTGACGGCCGACGATTACGAAAACGAAGCCCTTCCCACGCTGATCGATGCCTCGTGCGCCGGCGGCGGTCTGCTGCTGGAGGCCGTGAACATTCTGACCGACCGCGCCCCGGGCGCCGCACGCGAGCGCTGGGGCTTTGAGGGCTGGCAGCTGCACGACGCTGTCCTGTGGGAGCAGCTGCTTGCCGAGGCGCGCGAGCGCGAGGCGGCAGCGCGCGAGCGCCAGGCGCGCATCGTGGCCGTAGACATCGACCCCGCCGCCCGCAAGACTGCCGAGCGCATGGTCAAGTGCGCCGGCTACAAGCGTTTTGTCGACTTTTGTGCCGCCAAGCCCGCCACCGTGCTGGACCATGCGGGCGCCGTCGCCGGTGCCGCCCTGGTCGCGGACACGACCGAGACCCCGCTTTCGCTCATGCACGATGCCATGACGCTCATCGGCGAGCTGCGCCGCGCCCCCGAGCTCGCTTCGGCGCCGGTCGCCGCTCTCACCCGCGACGGCTTGCTGGCCCGCGCGCTCCACGCCGAGCCCGAGCGCTCGATCGCCGTCATGCCCAATAACGAGGAGGCGGCTCTTGAGGTTTGGCCCTCGCTCGACCACGCCGCCGCGGCATTCGAAGCTGCGACCAGCGCAGATGCCGAGGAGCAGACCGCAGATGCCCAAGGCGAAGCCGCCGACACCCTCATGCCCGAACCTACCGCCACGCTCGACCTGGGCGACGGCAAGCCGCTGCCCGTGCTCATCCCGGAGTCCGAGCAGTTCGCCAACCGCCTGCGCAAGAACGCCCGTCTGCGTCGAAAGTGGGCAAAGCGCGAGGGCGTGAGCTGCTACCGCGTCTACGATGCCGACCTGCCCGACTACTCCGCTGCCATCGACCTGTACGAGGGTTGCCCGCAGACGCCGGGCCGCTGGCTCGTCATCGCCGAATACGCCGCGCCCAAGACCATCGACCCCGCACTGGCCCAGGCCCGTATGCTCGACATCTTGGCCATCGCGCCGCGCATCCTGGATGTTCCGGCCGAGCATGTGCACGCCAAGGCCCGCATGCGTTCGCGCGGCGGCTCGCAGTACGGCAAGCAGGGCGCCGGCAAGGGCGCATCGGGCGAGCGTGCCAATATCGCACGCCGTCGTCTGCCGCTCATCGAAGAGGGCGGCCTCACCTTTGCCGTCAACTTTGACGACTATCTGGATGTGGGCATCTTCCTGGATCACCGCGTCACCCGCAACCTAGTGCGCGAGCACGCCAAACAGGCGCGCCGCTTCCTCAACCTGTTCGCCTACACCGGCACTGCCACCTGCTACGCGGCCGATGGCGGCGTCGAGGAGACCGTGACGGTCGACCTCTCCAACACCTATCTGGACTGGGCCGAGCGCAACATGCGCCAGAACGGCTTTGTGGGGCCGCAGCATCATTTTGTGCGCGACGACGTGCTTGCCTGGATTCGCGACCAGCGCCAGACGCGCAACCGCTGGGACCTGATCTTTGTCGACCCGCCCACGTTCTCGAACTCGTCAAAGATGGGCCGCCGTACCTGGGATGTCCAGCGCGACCATGTTGAGCTTTTGGCCGGCGTATCTCGCCTGCTCGCGCAGGGCGGCCATGCCATCTTCAGCTGCAACCTGCGCGGCTTCCGCCCCGAAACGCGCAAGCTCGCGCGCGCGGGCGTCGTGCTGGAGGACATTACGGCGCAGACCATTCCCGAGGACTTCGCACGTAACCAGAAGGTGCACCACTGCTATATCGTGCGCCGCCTGCCCATTGAGGACGCCATGGCCGAGGTCGGCTTTAGCGCCGAGGAGATTGCCGAGCGAACCGAGGAGCTGCGCAACCCCGAGGCCCGTAAGCCTCGCGCGGCAGTGCCCGCGCACGCGCAGGCCGGCAACGGCAAGCCTAAAAAGAAGAAGTTCTACGCCAGCAAGCCCAAAGGCAAATAACAAAGTTGCGGTGGAATACGGACTGTTTTGCCTGGAATTAGGCAAATATAGACCGTATTTCACCGCAACTCATAGTGGGATGGTGGCCGGCGATCTAGCCTTGGGTGACCAATCGGTAACCGATACCCACATGCGTTTGAATATAGCGCGGATGCGCGGGATCGGACTCGATCTTCTTGCGCAGCGTGCCCATAAAGACACGCAGGCTCGCCAGGTCGCTCTTAGTTGCCGTGCCCCAAATCTCGTGCAGGATAAACTGGTGCGTCAGCACTTTGTCGGCGTTGTGTGCCAGCAGGCACAGGAGCTTATACTCGATCGGCGTCAGATGCAGTTCCTCGCCATCCATCGTGGCGATGCCGGCATCAAAATCGATATGCAGCTCACCGGTATCGAACGAGCCCTCGGAGGCAACACCGCCCGTTTGCGCATACGAAAGGCGCCTGAGCGTCGTGCGAATACGCGCGAGCAGCTCCTCGACCGAAAACGGCTTGGTCAGATAGTCGTCAGCACCGGCATCGAGCGCGCGGATTTTGTCCGCATCCTCGCTGCGCGCCGAGACCACGATAATCGGCATGCCCGACCATGCGCGCACCGACTCCACCACCTTGACGCCGTCCATATCGGGCAGGCCCAGATCGAGCAGCACAATGCTCGGCGTCTGCGACGAGGCGGCGGCGATGGCGGCATGGGCGGTCTCCACGGCCATATGGCGCAAGCCGTGCGCCTCGAGCGCAGCAACAATAAGATTGCGAACGGCAGGGTCGTCCTCAACGACCAAGATGAGCGGTTTTACGGCAGAGTTCGGCACAGCGCTACTCCTTATCAAACGAAACGTCGGCGACGGGAAGCTCAATCGTAAAGACCGAGCCGTGCGGGTCCGCCGCGGCAACCTCTATGCTACCGCCATGCGCCAGCGCAATGGAGCGGCAGAGCGAAAGACCCAGGCCCACGCTGCGATGGCTGTCGGCAAGACCGTGGTTGGCGGTGTAGAACGACTCAAAGATTCGCTCGCGGTCCTCGGGCGCAATGCCCGGGCCGTCATCGGCCACCGAGCACGCCACGCGTCCATCGTCGACGGTAATCGAAATCATGATATGCGAGCCTGCGGGCGTATAGGTGATGGCGTTGTTCACCAGATTGACCACCAGCTGCACCATCAGGCGCGCATCGACGTTGACGAGCGCCGGCTCATCGCACGCCACCACCTTAAGGTCGTGCTCGCGCACGGCAGGGTTCACGTGGCGCAGCGCCTCCTCCACGATATCGTCCATGAGCTCGAGCGTGGTCGACAGGCGCATACCGCCGCCCTCGAGCTTGGTGATGGCGAGCAGGTTCTCGACGGTGGCGTTGAGCCATTGCGCATCCGAGCGAATGGACAGGAGCAGGCCGCGGCGCGTCTGGGCGTCGAGCACGGCCGTGCCGGTCGAGCCCTGGTCGAGCAGCACGTCGGCATTGCCCGAAATACTGGTGAGCGGCGTACGCAGATCGTGCGAGATGGAGCGCAGCAGGTTGGCGCGCAGCTGCTCGTTTTTGGCAAGCACCGCCGCCTCCTCGCGGGCCTCCATGGCGCGGGCGCGATCGAGCGCCAGCTCGCCTTCGCTCACGATGGCATCGGCAAGTGTGCGCTCCTCGTGCGTCAGCACGTCGGGCTCGGCAACGATAGCCAGCACGCCCACCACCGAGCCGGGGTCGCCCGAGCGCACGAAGCCGTCGCCCGTGCGAACCGTCAGGTAGATGCCATAAAACGCCGAACCGCCAAACGTGGCGTCGAGCGGCGTTCCCACATAGGCGGACGCCGAGAGCCGCGGCGGCATCTGAGGCGCCAGTTCGTGCACCGGCGCGGCATCGCCCACGGCCGTGTACGTCGCACGCGGCAGCAGGTCATCGCCCTCGTCGTCGGCGCTGTACCACACGACCGGACAGCCCGAAAGACGCGCCAGCTGCGTGGCCATGGCGTGAACGATCTGATGCTGGTCGGCGCACCGTTGCAGCATGCGGTTGGTCTCGAGCACCATATGCGTGCGGCGGTCGCTAGCGGCAGCCTGTGCCAAGGCGCGGCGCAGGGCCAACGCAATCGAGCTCGACACAAGCGAGACCACGAACATGATGAAGAACATGCCGGGATAGACGCGGTCGATAAGCGACAGCGAGCAGCGCGGGTCGACAAACAAGAAGTTGTAGAGCGCCACGGCGGCAGCCGAGCTCAGCAAGCAATACAGGCGACTCCAGGTAAAGAATGCGCACAGCTGAACGGCGAACACATAGACGATCATGATGCTCGGCGCGAGACCCGGATGGTCGAGCAGCGCGCCCACAATCGTCGCCGCGACCAGCAGCCCCACCGATACGCAGGCGTCATACAGAGGAGTGCGGCGCGTCAGCGTTGTGCGCCGCCACCAAAAGCTATCGGCAATATCGCCGTCCGTACGGACGTCCATCAGCGCCCAGCCCCTCTCTCAAAAACAAAAACCACCACAGAGGGACAGGCACCTTTGTGGTGGTTTCCCTTGTGGTGGTTCCAAGTGTATAGCCTTTGCAACCGGCGGTCGCTAGACAAACAGCACGTGCGCGAGCAGTGCGCACACGCACGCCGCTCCAAATACCAGTGCCACGATCGAGATCACGCGGTCGGCCATGTCCATGTTGGCACGATTCGTAAAGAACCGATCTTCGGCGGCGTCGACACGCGCCTCACGTACCAGCTCGGCAACCACCTCGCGGCCATCAAGCATCTTTGCATCCATGTTTGCCTCCCCGGTCTCAATCTTGTCCATCGAAAACCAACTCCGTGCAACCCGTCGGCGCCTACGGGCGTTCGTTGGGAGCCAGGCGCTGCATCTTGTTCACGGCCTTAAACTTGGTGAACAGCGGCACGTACTCAAAGCTCACGTTGGAGTTCTCCAGGCCGTACCAGCGTGCGGGCGTGCCGGCGGCGCGGCGGATGATGTACTTGAGCGTGATGGCCGTACGCTCGCTGGGCTCCACATCGCTTTCGGGCGCCAGAAGCTTACGGATCAGGACGAACTTGAACGTACCGATGTTACCCGGATCCTTGTAGACCGAGTAGTCATGCGTCTGCGGCGGCAGCTCGCCGGTGGCAGCCAGGTCCTGAACGACCTGACGCAGATAGGCATTGACGCGCTGGTTAATCTTGTAGCCCAGGTACAGATGCACGCGGAACACGTAGTCAGTGCCGAACGTCTCGACCGAATAGGCAAAGGTATGCGGCTCGTCCATGGTCTCGACATTCACGAACCACCAGGCGCGAGCGCGCTTGGGATGCTTGTCCAGAATCGAGTAGACGATATCACGGTCGATGTAATCGGTATGGGTGTCCTTGGTCAGGTACACGATGTTGTCGCTCATGCGCTCATAGCGATCGTCGTCGCGCAGGCGCTTGAGCTGCGGCAGGTAGCTGCGCAGCGGCAGCAGCGTAAACTGGCGCTGCTCGACCGCCGTGCCGTTGTACCAGCACACCATAATGCCCATGATGAGTGCAGCCATGAGGATGGTGAAGTAGCCGCCGTGGAAGAACTTGGTGAGCGAGCTCACGAAGAAGAAGCCTTCGAGCAAAAGGAAGAAGGCCGCGAAGATCCACGGAGCAACCTTGAGCTTGCGCTCCTCGTGCAGGTAGAAGAAGAGCAGCAGCGTGGTGCACATCATAGTCAGCGTAATGGCAAGGCCGTAGGCGGCTTCCATATGCGCCGAGTTCTGGAACAGCAGCACCACGATGACGCAGCCCACGAGCATGACGTTGTTGACCATGGGGATGTAGAGCTGGCCCTTGGTCTCGGCAGGGTAGAAGACCTGCATGTGCGGCATAAGGTCCAGACGGCTGGCCTCGGACACCAGCGAGAATGCGCCGGTGATGAGCGCCTGCGAGGCGATGATGGCCGCAACGGTGGAAAGGCCTACGGCAAACGGGCGCAGGCCCGGGGCGAGCATCTGGTAGAACGGGTTGAGGTCGGCAATGCCCATGAGCTCGGGGTTGGCAGCGTTGTTCATAAGCCAAGCGCCCTGGCCCATATAGGAAAGCAGCAGGCAGCACTTAACGAACGGCCAGGTAGCGTAGATGTTGCCGCGACCGACGTGGCCCATGTCGGAGTAGAGCGCCTCGGCACCGGTGGTGGCGAGGAAGCAGCTGCCCAGAATCATGATGCCCGCGTGGTTGTTGGGGCTCAACAAAAAGGCGATGCCGCGCACCGGGTTGAGGCACAGCAGCACGGCGGGGTGCTGGAAGACAAAGAACAAACCCGTGCCGCCCAGGAACAGGAACCACAGCGTCATGATGGGGCCAAAGGCATGACCGATCTTGGCCGTACCGATGCGCTGCACCAAGAAGAGCGCGATGATGATGGCGAGCGTAATGGCGACGACGCGGCCCTGATCATCACCGAGCACGGCATGGACCGCCGGGATGGTGCGCAGGCCCTCGATGGCCGTGGTAACGGTAACGGCCGGCGTCAGGATGCCGTCGGCGAGCAACGCGGCGCCACCCAGCATGGCGGGGATGATAAGCCACTTGCCACAGCGCTTGACCAGGCTGTACAGGGCAAAGATGCCGCCCTCACCATGGTTATCGGCGCGCAGCGAGATGAGCACATACTTGATGGTGGTCAGCAGCGTGACCGTCCACACGACAAGGGAGAGCGCGCCGAGCACAAACTCCTCCGTCACGCTTCCGATGCCGCCGTTGCCGGCAACGAGCGCCTTGGTTACATACATGGGGCTGGTGCCGATATCGCCATACACCACGCCCAGCGTGACGAGCATCGCCGAGATGCTCACAGGAATCGCAGCGTGCGAGGCTGCCTCCTTGGCCTTTTGTTCCATAAGCCGGTTTCCTCCCAACTTTAATGTTCGAAGGAATTATAGGTAATCGGCCCATGTTTGAATGACACTGTTTTCCCAGCTAGATAAAGATTTATACAGTCTTTAGGCTACCGCGGCGATATGGAATGTAACAAAGGGACTGTCCCCTTGTCACATTCGTCATTTTCCGAGCCAGTTTTTGAACCACCACTCCATGGAGCGACTCATCTCGGCCATAAAGGGGCTCGTGTGCTTGCGGGTATAGATGTCCGCGACGCGCTCCCCCATCTCGCGGGCATGCGGGCGGAACATCGCGTCCATCTCGGCCACCTGCGCATCCATAGTCGCGGCATCGGCGCGGCAGTAGCGCTCCTCGTGCACCAGGTTCACCACGGGATGCGCGATCGCCGGACGCTCCTTACGGGGCGTGCCGATGATGAGCATCGACAGCGGCATGGTATAGGGCGGCAAGTCCAGCAGCCCGGCAACTTCCTCGGCATTCTCGATAACATCGCCGATGTAGCAGCTCCCCAGGCCCAGGGCCTCGGCGGCAACCACGGCGTTTTGCGCGGCGATCACGGCGTCTTGGGCCGCGATGGCAAAGTCACCCAAACCCGGCGCGCGGCGGGGCGCCTTACCCGTGCGCTCGACAAACTCGGGCTCAAAGCAGCCCACGTGCTCAAACAGATCGATCCACTTGGCATAATCGACCACAAATATGAGTGCCCAGGGCGCCTTGGCGATCATGGGCTGGTGGTCGCACAGGTCGGCCAGGCGGTCGAGCGTAGCCTGCTCGCGAATGCTTACGATGGAATACATCATCATGGCGCCCGCCGACGGCGCGCGACTCGCAGCATGCAGAATCGCCGCACGCTGCTCGTCGGTCACCGCCACGGGACGGTCGTCGTCATCACGCGCAAAGGCCCGCGTAGACGAGCGATGCTCCAACGTGTCCAGCACCGCATTGCCCGTAGTCTCGACCGGATAACCGTTCGCATCCACGGCCGCGGCTCTGCCGCAGTACTCGGCGCCCGTCATACAAACCCGCTCGTTCATCGCCTCATCCTCGCTAATTCTTTAAGAAGCCTTTACGTTTCCGTGTAATTCCCATCCATTATCGTGCAGGTCGCCACTACATTGCGCCACACCGCCACACGTGCGCGTTAATATGGCTGGTTGTTGTGCGTAGCCACCAATTGCGGCGCATATCTTGGTAACAATCGGGTAAACCCCCGCTTTCGTAGGTTTTAGTTTGTGAGGAGTCTCAGCATGTTCGCTGCCGCCATCTCGCTCGTCGGTCTTGCGGCGACCGTCTACCTTGTTTTGCGCGAGACCAAGGCCATTCGCGCTCAGTCGGGCACCGTTGCCAAAAGCGCTCTTGGGTGGAGCGTCGCCTTCGGCCTGTTCCAGCTCTTTTTGACCATTTGGGGCGCTATTGGTCTCGTCGCCCAAAACGAGCCGCTCGCCTTCGTGATGCTCATCCTGACCAACGCCATTCTCACCGGTTGCGCCTGGGCCAGCATCGCCCGCGACCGCATCGCTCCGCGCGTCTTTGCATTCGCCGAGCCCGACGCCCCCGCCCCCACCGGCAAGCTTGCCCGCCTGCGCGGCGCCTTCGTGGGCAAACCGCTCGTCGCGGCCGTCCTGTGCTTGCTGCTCGCCGGCGTCTTTGCGCTGCTGGGCATGGAGGTCTCGTCCAACCACGACTTTACCTGGGTCTACCCCCTGTGCATCCTGCTCGAGTGGGCCATCATCACCACGCTCATGGTCGGCCTGTTCTTCCTGTTCCAGCGCCACGGTGCAGCTCCCGCGGTCCTGGCCTTTGCCCTCTTTGTCCTGGGCATTGCCGAGTTCTTCGTCATCACGTTTAAATCCATGCCCATCCAACCGGGCGACCTTTCGGCCATCTCCACCGCCGCCGCGGTCGCCGGCACCGGCTACACCTTCTCGATCTCACTGTTCTGCGTGCTGTCCATGGGCTTTACCGCCATCGCCATGCTGCTATGCGAGTACGCCGGCCTGGTGGCACCGCACCGTCAGAAGGGCGCCGCCAACGCCAAGCGCATGCTGCTCACCAACCTGCTCGTCGCCGTGCTGTGCCTGGGCGGTGTGACCGCACACGTCACGCTCATCGACTACTACAACACCCTCGGCATCACCGTCTACACCTGGCGTCCGCTCGAGAGCTACTGGCGCGAGGGCTACCTGCCCGCTTTCATTAGCGCAGCGCAGTCCATCAAGCCGCCCAAACCCGCCGACTACTCCGTCGACGATGCCAAGGCCACGCTCAAAAAGTACGCCAAGGCCTACGACAAGTCCGACGCGGCCAAGAGCGACGAGCGCACCGCCGCAAAGGAGCAGTTCGATAGCGAGAAGCCCACGGTCATCGCCATCATGAACGAGACCTTCTCGGATCTTTCGATCTACCAGAACATGCGCGCCGGCTACGAGGGCCCGCAGTACTTTAAGAACCTGTCCAACTGCCTCAGCCGCGGCAAGCTCTATGTGAGCGCCTACGGCGGCGGTACCGCCAATACCGAGTTTGAGTTTATGACCGGCAACTCCATGGCCAACCTGGGTTCGGGCGTGTACCCCTATACCATTTACGACATGGAGACGACCGGGAACCTGGCAGAGCAGTTCAAATCGCTCGGCTATTCTACCACGGCCATGCACCCCAACCACGCCACCAACTGGAACCGCGAGAACGTCTACAAGGACTTTGGCTTTGACCAGTTCCTGTCCATCAACGATTTCCAGGGCGCCGATACCCTGCGCGGCATGGTGACCGACCAGGCCACCTACGACAAGATTCTTGAGCTGCTCGACCAGAATGCCGATCCACAGTTTATCTTCGACGTGACCATGCAGAACCACTCGGGCTACGATACGGGCCTGCTGCCGGTCGACAAGCAGATGCACCTGAATATCGACACGACCGACCTGGACACCAAGACCGTCGAGGATGGCACGCTCTCCGATGTCGACGAGTATGTCTCGTGCATCGAGCAGTCCGACCAGGCGCTTCGCTACTTCCTCAACGCCCTGAGCAAGCTCGACCGTAAGGTGGTCGTGGTGTTCTGGGGCGACCACCAGCCGTTCTTCCCGTCCAAGTTCAACGACAAGTGGTTTACCGGCGAGGACGATGCCACGCATCAGGAGCGCCTGTGGCAAACCGACTACATCATCTGGGCCAACTACGACGTTGCCGGCTGCGACCAGACGAGCGAGGTCGACGACCTGTCCACCAACTACCTGTCCACGCAGCTTATGCAGCTGATCGGTGCCCCGCTGACCGACTACCAGAAAGCGCACATGACGCTGCGCGAGTCGCTGCCCGCCATCAACTCCGTCGGCTACGAGGACGCCAGCCTGCGCTGGGCGCTCTCCTCCAACGTCACCGGTGACGACGCCGATGCCGCAGCCGCAACCAAGGCGCGCGAGGATTACGCCAAGATGCAGTATTATGAGATGTTCCGCGACGGCAAGAATGTCTACACCGAGCACTTCCAGACCGAGGCCAACGAGACCGACCCCAACCTGGCACCGGGTACGACCAAGATCAAGTAACGGGCCTGTATCCCGGTTCGTCTGCCCGGTCGGCGCGGAATGTAAGATTCCCTGCTCGGGCAGTCCTGCTCGCACGGAGAGCACATTAAGTGCTCTCCGGCTCGTGCGGAACTCGCGATGAACCTTACATTCCGCGCCGACCGGGCAGACGCCTCGGTGTTGAAGCGCGGCTTGTCATAGGGGTATCCGCAACATATATAAGTTGAAGGCCACGTCATGTGGCCTTCTTTGTTTGCGGAAAGTGTGTCCCGGAATTCTTGTCTGGAATGGGATGCAGTTTCCGCTTGGGGACCCGATTGGGAAAGTGTGTCCCACTATTCAGCTGGATTCCGGGATGTATTTTCCGGTTGAGGCTCGTTGGGAAAGTGCGTCCCGGTCTGGGCGCTCAAACTGGGATGGATTTTCCGGATGAGGGCTTGACGGAAAATGTGTCCCGTTCCGGGCGCTAATTGTGGGATGCAGTTTCCGCTTGCGGAGTCTCCACTCAACAGAAAACCCGGGTGGCCTGTTTTTTGGCTACCCGGGTTTTTGGGTTGTCGATATGTTCGACTGGCTGCTAGTGGGTCTTGCGACGCTTGATCAGCATGATGAGGGCTATCACTACGAGCGTTGCTCCCGCTGCTGCTGCGGTGGCGACTAGGGCGAATGTTTGGTCGCCGGTGTTTGCGAGGTTCTTCGCTGTGGTCGTAGTCTTGACCTTGGTGTCGATCTTAGCTCCGTTGTCGGACTTGGGCTTGTCCGGGTTCGTCGGGGTCTCAGGAGTCTCGGGGTCCTTTGAGCCTTCGGAATCGGTTGGGCCGGCGGTGTTTACCAGCGTATGGTCCAGGAACTTCTTGGCGCCCGCACTTGCCTGTGAGAACAGGCGGCGCGTGCGGATCGGGGTGGCGTTCACCGTTGTGGGCGCCGTCTCCTCGGCCTCGATATTCACGAGCGTCGTGCCGGTGTCGAGGCCCACGTCGTTGTATCCCACGTGGCAGTAATACTGCGCACCGTCATCGTCTGCGGTCAGGTCAATCTCGAGCCTTGAGGCCGTTCCAGCCGCGAGGTTGCCATCGGCACCCACGAGCTTAAACTCTGTCTCGCCGCGGCCCTTGCGGTACCACATATAGGTCGGTGCCAGCCCTGTTTCGCTATCGTCGGCACCGAGTTGCTTCACATGGCCAATCGCCGAGAGCGTCAGGTGGCTTCCCGCCGCGCGCTCAACCGAAGAGTCGTATCCAAGATCCGACCCCTCCGCAGCATCCGCCGCAGGTCCGCTCACGGTCATCGTCATGCCATCGGGCATGGTCTTGACCGTGATGATTGCCGAGCGAATACCTGTTTCGGTCGTGGATCCATTCTTAACGGCGGCGATGGCGAATCGATACTCCGTATTGGGCTGCAGCCCATCCCACTTGAGCGAGGTCTGCGTGTTGTCGGCAATCTTCCAGCTATTGACGACCGCATCCGCCGCATTGCTCTGCAGCATGCCCACGCCGTAGCTAAAGCCACTCTTGTTTGCGAGTACATCGTCCCAGCTAAACGTAACGCTGGTCGAATCGACGGCGTTTGCCGTAAAGCCCGTCACGGCCGGCGCGTCGGGCATCTCGACGTCCTTAACGTCATAGCCCACGATCCAGAACTGGTCGGTGTCCTTGGTGCCGAGCTTGTCGCCCGAGTCTGCCTCGAACTTGTCGACATCCACCGCGTTGACGCCCAGACGCCACACAAAACCGTACTTGCCCTGCGCGGCCTCGGGCAGGTTGTCGACGGTGCCGCCGTATTCGGTCGATTCACTCGAGGAGTTACCCGTAGTAAAGCCGGCGTTGGCACCAAAGCACAGGCCGCCAAACAACTCGTGCTTTGCGAGCTTCGCGCCCATGACAACGCTGCCGTTCAGCGTCAAGCCGAGCTCGAGCTCCTGCTCCTTGCCCTCCTCGACTTCGATGGTCTGCTCAATGCTCGCCCCCGACTGCGCGGCGGCGCCGTTAAACCCATCGTGCGTGTAGGCGCGCGTTACGCCAGGCTTGCCCAGGCCAAAGGAATCCCCAACGGGAGTCTCGCCGTTGAGCGTCGTTTGATAGGTTCCGGGTTCTCCCGACCGGTTGGTCAAAAAGTAGCTGAGCGGCGTCATATTGTGCTGTTTGGCAATGCGGTCATAGGCCTCGACATTAACGACCGAGGTCTGCGCGCCGAGCGACACGGGCGCCGCCATCACGCCCTTGCCACCAGTTTCCTCATTTTCGATCTCATACTCGTAATAGACCATCGGAATCGTGTAGAGCACGGCCTTGTCTCCCTCGCCGGCATGCGACTCATAGCTTACGCTTGCGCTGACCGTGCGCTCGCTCCGGTAGTCATAGCATCCCTCGGCGGCAAAATCGACTGAAGCATTCATCGCGACCAGGGGCGGACCGATCTGCACCTCGACGGCAACGCCCAACTCGGCGCCAATGGTATAGCCCTGGGATGTCCCCGTGCCCTTTTCCTCTCCGTATGACGTGCCGCCCAACACCAGATAGCCGTATGCCTGCTCCAGATCCTCAACATAGGGCGCATCCTGCAGCACGGCAAGCACGCGCGGGTTGGTATAGACCTTGTAGCGGTCCTTGTACGTGATCTTGACGCTGTCGTTGTCGACATCGGGCAGCGCGAGCGAGATAAATGTGCCGTAGGTAGTGCCGCGACGGTTGCTCTCGCTAATCACCTGCTCCTCGCCGCGGCGCACCTTTCCGTTCTCGTCGAGCGAAAAATGCGAGGCGGTCATCCAATAGTAGTCATCGTTCTTGCGCAGGTCCTCGTCGCGGTGCTTGCCCACCACGGCGATAAAGCTCTCGTTATAGCGGCCCGAACCCGAGACGCTGCCCGCCTTGACGTCGCTGATCCACACCTGTTCTATACCCTTGTGGTCATGCTTGTTGCTGCTGTTGTATTGCTGACCGCTCATGCTCATGGTTCCGACCATGGACCCCAAGCCCTGAGCCCCGCTCTGTGCCGTGTTGCAGGCAAAGTCGCGGAACACATCGCCGCCCACGAGCACCTCGTCAACCGCCAGCTGCTCGGACAGGCCGTCAAGGTTGGCAGTGGCAAGGGCAATAGGCGCCAAGGTGCACGGATAGCGCTTATCCTGAGCGCTATCCTTCCATGCGCTGTTGGGCACATGCATCAGCCCATAGGAGGCGAGGAGCCCGTCTCTGTATTCCTTACAATCGGAAAGCTTGAACTCGCCAGACTCCGAGTCAAAATACGCGTAGCGGTACAGCGCGCCGTACAGCCCCTTGCTGCCGTCAGAAGCGCCGTAATCAAAAGCGCTGCGTTGCCAGTCATAGCCCGCAAGAATAAGGCCCGTGACGGTTTCACCCGTCTTCTTTCCTTCTTCATCGTAGGCGGCAAACGTGCCGAACGTCGCATTCGCAGCGACCATGGTCTTGCCGTTCGCGGAGAGGGAGATTGCGCCCGCGTCGCCCAGAGCATCGACATGGACGAGCGCACCCTTGGATGCATCCCACGAAAACAGCTCGCAATGCGTCGACTTATCAATATTCTTCTTGCCGTAGGGTGCCGAGACCACGATGGCGAGGTCATCGCAAAAATCGCGATCGAGGTCGCCGGCCGCTAGCGAAACGACAGGAGCTGACTGAAGCTGCGTCCAGGAGTCGTTCCCGCCCTTGTTGTGCGTGGTGTAGTCCGCGGCGTTACCGGCATCGATCTTGACGACGCTTTGCTTCCAGTTGCCGCCCTCCAAGTCATACATGTCGACTACAGCCTTGCGCACGCCGTTCTCGTCGACATAGCAGCCCGCGTAGACAAAAAGCTCGTCGACGCCGTCGCCATCGACATCGCCCGCCTCGACATCAAAGACGGCGTCGTGCTCTTGCAGGTAACCGGCATCCAGGTACTTAAAACGGCCTTCGTACATCATATTAGTGTTGACCGTCACCGGCAGGTGTGTGTCGAGAGTGCGCGTACGCCCGTTGCTAAACGAGTAGAGGACCAGCTCAACCTTTCCGGCGTATGACTTGCCGTCAATCGTCGTGGAGGAACTGTCGCCGTAGGCACGGAGCTCGGCAACGCGGCTCTTTTTGCCCGTGCTGGCGTCGCTGCAGAACTCAACACTCGTGGCGTGAATGCCCGAGAAACCGTTGTTGTCGTTGGCGAGTACTGTTGAGGACTCATTGTTGCTTAGGTACGACCAGGTGCCGCCACCGTAGTCGCTATGCTTGTAGAGATCGCTGTTCGTATCGAAGTTGTTGACGTTTTGCCAGAACTTTGCGGCGCCCCACACACTTCCATAGCCATCGGTGAGTTTGCTGCTGCCGCCAATGTCACCGCGCTCGACGTTCTCGAGCTTGTCGCGCAGAGTGTAGCGATTGCCATGGCTACCGTTAGCTGCCATATAGACCTCGCTGCGCGTGGCAAACGTCGTGGGGGTATCAGTGGAATAGGGGCCAACGGTATCGGCCGGAATGTCCTCGCTCGTGCCCAGACCCAGGGCTTGATAATCCTGCTCGGTCATATCGGTGATTGCGGGCGCGTCTGCCGCCTGGGCAACCTGGGGCGTGGCCGTGAAGCAGGCGACGCTCGTGGCGATCAACGCAGCAAGCGCCGCCGTCCCAACAAGCGGGATTTTCGACAGCCTACGGATACGGGGGTGTGGAACGTACATGAGGGACCTCGCTTTATTCGAGTGGAGTGGACTCATTTTTGCAAATGATACATCCGATGCCCGATATCACGTGTCTCATTTTCGCCAACGGCGTGTCTCATTTTTGAGAATCCGAGATGCCGCGGAAATCTTATCCCAGCTCAAAGGCCATTTCTGGGATGTATTTTCCGTCGAGTGCCTCATCGGGAAACTGCATCCCATTTCAAGCGTCGATTCTGGGACGCATTTTTCGAAAGCCTGCCCATCCGGAAAGCCCGTCCCACTTTGGACGCATCCGGGCACGGAACCATCGACCTATCAGGCCTCCCATCAATAAAGAGGCGTCCTCCCGGACGGCGGGGCACGAAGTTCATCGCGAGTTCCGCACGCAAAGAAGGCCACTTAATGTGGCCTTCGTCTTGCGCAGGACTGTAGAGCAGGGAACTTCGTGCCCCGACGCCCGGGAGGACGTTTCATTTAGAAAGATGGACCGACCGCCGTCAGCGATGGGAGCTACTCCCCCAGCACGGCCTTTTTGGCGGCTGCAGCCATGTTGTCCAGATCTTCCTTGGTGGGGTGATCCTTTGCGGCGACCCAGTTATCGAGCAGCAACTTAGCGCGGGCGTTGTCGGGATCTTGCTCGAGCATGGCCTCGTAGCGCTGCTTGACCGCGGGACCCATCTTGCCCTGGCACATCGCCCAGCCCGCAAGCTCGGCATCCCCAGCCAAATTGGAGGTCACGCGATCGATAATCTGCTGATAATAGCTCTGGTCGGCGCCAAAACCGCAGGTACCAAAGAGGAAAACGCGCTTGCCGTGCAGAGCGGAGAGCAGCGCGGCAACCGAAGGCGTGCACGCGCCCTTGTCGCACCAAAA
Organism: Collinsella sp. CLA-JM-H32; assembly: GCF_040098165.1. Lineage (NCBI taxonomy): Bacteria > Bacillati > Actinomycetota > Coriobacteriia > Coriobacteriales > Coriobacteriaceae > Collinsella > Collinsella sp. CLA-JM-H32. The sequence continues at coordinate 4,677 of NZ_JBBNMZ010000011.1, read as the reverse complement.
ACCGACGAGCACCGTGTCGGCCGCGCAGGCGCCCTGCGCCTCGAGCGCAACCTGATCTGCATCCGCATCGTCGCTCAACGCCGCGGCATGGACAAACTCAACGCCCGCAGCCTGCAGAGCGCGCTTGATCGCGCCCGAAACCATCCTGGTATTACCGCTCTTGCTGTTAACCACCAAAGAGCACGTCATAGTCACGTTGCCTCGTTTCCCCCAAAACTAAAGCCACTAATGCAATTTATTAGATGAATATCTTAGTACTAACGTGACAGATGTAAACCACCGTCTGTCGATTGATTAATTTGCCCCACGGGCTTGCTCACTGGGCGAATTGGCTGCGGTAGAGTTCGGCGTAGAAGCCGCCTGCCGCTAGCAGCTCGTCGTGCGTGCCGCACTCGATAATCTGCCCGTCGCGCATCACCAGAATGCAGTCGGCGTTACGAATCGTGCTCAGGCGGTGCGCCACGACAAAGCTTGTGCGGCCAGCCATGAGCTCATCGAATGCCGCCTGCACCTGCAGCTCGGTGCGGGTATCGATGCTCGAGGTCGCCTCGTCCAGCAGCAGAATCGCCGGGTCGGTGAGCATGACGCGCGCGATGCACAGCAGCTGTTTTTGACCCTGGCTAAACGTGCCGCCGTCCTCGCCGATGACCGTATCGTAGCCGCCTGGCAGCTGCACGATAAACTTGTGCGCATGCGCGCGCTTGGCAGCCTCGATAACCTGCTCGCGTGTGGCGTCGGGACAGCCGTAGGCGATGTTTTCCGCCACCGTGCCCTCGAACAGCCAAGTGTCCTGCAGCACCATGCCAAAGGCACGGCGAAGGCTTGCGCGCGTGTAGTCACGCGAAGACCTGCCATCGACCATGATGCGTCCGGCATCGATATCGTAAAAGCGCAGCAGCAGGTTGATGAGCGTCGTCTTGCCGCAGCCCGTGGGGCCGACCAGGGCAAAGCGCATGCCGGGCTTAGCCTCGATGCAGATGTCCTGAAGCAGCTTGCGGTCGGGCACGTAGCTAAAGTCCACATGCTCAAGGGCGACCTCGCCCTGCGGTGCGGCAAGTTCCACGGCATCTGGCGCGTCGGGCTCCTGCTCGCGCGCATCGAGCAGCGCAAACATGCGGCGCGCCGAGGCGTACGCGGTCTGGATCTGCGTAATAACGTTGGTGACCTCGTTGAACGGCTTGGTGTACTGGTTGGCATAGGACAGGAAGATCTGCACGCCGCCCACCGTAAGCGCCGCGGGCACGCCCGTGATCACGCCCACGCAGCCGATCACAGCGACAACGGCATAGATGATGTTATTGATAAAGCGCGTGCCGGGGTTGGAGAGCGAACCCATAAACTGTGCGCGCTCGCCCGCGGTGTAAAGCTCGGCATTGAGGGCATCGAAGCGCTGCTGGGCGTTGGGACCGTAGGCAAAGGCGTCGACAAGCTTTTGCTCGCCTACGTACTCCTCGATATGACCACCGAGCTGCCCTTGAATACGCTGCTGTGCCGTAAAGCTTTTGTTGGAGAGCTTGGCGATAGCACCGGCTGCAAAAATGGAAAGCGGCGTGACGAGTACCACCACGAGCGTCATGGTCAGGTTGATGGAAAGCATAAACGCGAGCGTGCCCACGATGGTAATAACACCGGTGAAGAGCTGCGTGAAGCCCTGCAGCAGACCGTCGCCCACCTGGTCGACGTCGTTGACCACGCGGCTCATGAGGTCGCCGTGGGCATGGCTGTCGATAAAGCTGAGCGGCATGCGGCTGAGCTTATCGCTCGCCTCCACGCGCATGTCGCGCACCGTTTCGTAGGACAGGCGGTTGACGCAGTAGCCCTGCAGCCACTGGAAGGCCGCGGCACCTACCACGACGAGCGCGAGTTTGGTAACGAGCGGCAGCAGCGCGTCGAAGTCCACCTGCCCGGCGGCGACGATAAGGTCGATGCCCTCGCCGATGAGAATCGGCGTGTAGAGCTGCAGAATCACGGAGATGGCGGCACTCACAAACGACGCAACAAACGAAATGCGATGCGGACGAACGTAGCCCATCAGACGGCGAGTCACCGCACCCACGGGATAGCGCTCGGGGTCGCCGGGCTGGCGCGGACCGTCGCCCAGGTCGTTGAGGTTATCGTTACCGGACACGTTGGCCGTCATCGTGGCGACCGAACCGGAGGAAGTGTACGGATTCATTTAGCAGCCCTCCTTTGCGCAAATGGATGCCGGGGCAGTCGGGGCGGACGCGGGGCTTAGGGTGGACGCGGGCGCCGGAGTGGGCGCGAGCGCTGCACTCCCCTGCTGGCCCTCGAGCTCCTCGCGGCGCAGCTGCGACTGGCAAATCTCGCGATAGAGCTGGCGGGTCGCGTACAGCTCGTCATGCGTGCCCAGGCCCGCAACCGAGCCGTGGTCGAGTACGCAGATCATGTCGGCATCGCGAACGGTCGAGACGCGCTGGCTTACGATCACCGTCGTGAGCGGCAGCCCGCCCTCGGCGGCACCGCGCACGCTGCGCTCGCGAATGGCATGGCGAAGCGCCGCGTCGGTCTTAAAGTCGAGCGCCGACGCGGAGTCATCCATGATCAATATCTGAGGCGAACCAACCAAGGCACGCGCGATGGTCAGGCGCTGACGCTGGCCACCGCTAAAGTTCTTGCCGCCCGCCTCGACCGGGGCGTCTAAGCCCTGCGGCTTGTTGCGCACGAACTCGCTGGCCTGCGCCATGTCGAGTGCCGCCCAGAGCTCCTCGTCGGTCGCAGCTTCATCGCGCCAGGTCAGGTTGCTGCGGATGGAGCCGCTCACCAGCGATGCGCGCTGCGGAACGGTCGCGACCACACGGCGCAGCTGGTCGAGCGGCCAGGTGCGCACGTCGGCGCCCATCACGCTCACGCTGCCGGTGCTCGCATCGTACAGGCGCGAGATAAGCGAGACGAGTGTGGACTTGCCGCTGCCCGTGCCGCCGATAATGCCGAGCGTCTTGCCCAGTGGGAGCTCCAGGGTCACATCGTTGACGGCGTTGGCAGCGCCGGCGCCAAAAGAGAAGCTCGCATGGCTCAAGCTCAGCGCAGGAACTGGAGCGACATTGCCCGGCTTGGGCAGCGCAACCGACTGATTGCCCTCGTCGGTGATGCTCGGCTCGCAGTTGAGCACCTCGTTGATACGCGAAGCACTCGCGCTCGCCTTGGTAAAGACCACGACCAGGTTGGCGACGTACACGATGGAGGTCAGGGTCTGCGTCATGTAGTTCACAAACGCCATGACCTGGCCCTGCGTGAGCTCACCCACGTTGACCTGTATGCCGCCCACCCACAGGATGGCGCACACGCCTAGGTTCATCACCAAAAACGTTACGGGGTTAAGGATTGACGAGAGCTTGCCCACCGCGATGGCAGTATTGGCCTGGTCATCGGCGGCTTGGGCAAAACGCTCGCGCTCGTGGTCCTCGCGTACAAAGGCGCGAACCACGCGGACGCCCGAAAGGCCCTCGCGGCAGATAAGCGCGATGCGGTCGAGCTTTGCCTGCAGCTGCTTGTAGTACGGAATGCAGCGTGCCATGACAAACCAAAACACCAGGCCAATGGCGGGCGTGCAGATCAAAAAGATGATGCCGAGCTTAAGGTCGATGGCAAGGGCCGCGCACATGGAGCCCACCGCCAGGAAGGGCCAGCGGATAAGCATGCGCACGCCCAGCGCCACGGCAAGCTGCACCTGGTTGACATCGTTGGTAATGCGCGTGATGAGCGACGGCGTGCCAAAGCGGTCGAGCTCGGCATAGCTCAGCTTGTTGATGTGCTTGTAGAGCGCGCCGCGAATGTCGGTGCCCATGCCCTGCGATGTCAGCGCCGCCATCTTTTGGCAGACGAGCGTAAACGAGATGCCGATCACAGCCATGGCGGCAAGCAGCATACCGTAGTGGATAACGGCGTTCACGTCGTGCGCCCCAATGCCCTTATCGATCATCTGGGCAATCACCAGCGGCGTCAGCAGGTCAAAGATCACTTCGATCAGCTTACACGCAGGGCCAATCACCATATACCGGCGAAACTTACCACCAAAACTCCTGAGCAGCTCAATCATGTATAGGCGCTCCCTATCATCATCCACATTCAATTCGAACCATGATAGTACCGCCACCCCAAAAGAAGCGTAAACAACTCGTCATTTCTAACGGGATTCAGTTTTCAGGGGGGGGGTATACGCGCACACCCAGCCAGTGTCGGGTCAACTAGCATGGTATATTTACATTAGTGCTACCAAGTTAGTCGCCGACCCTTGAAATGAGGTGCCGAGATGAACGACATTCTCGCAAGAAGAGCAAGACGAGCAACTGTGGGCATCGCCCTTTCCGCGGCACTTGTCGCGGGAATCGCCCCCGTAGCGGCGATCGCGGCAGAAACCAGCGCCCCCACCGGCGCAGTTGCCTTGCAGACGGAAGACGCGGCCGCCGCAAAAGAAAAAGCGTATGCAGCCATGCAGGAAGCGCTCAAAAAACTCGAGGCCGCAAAAAACGCCGCAAGTCCCGAGAAAATTGCGGAAATCGATGATGACATTGCCAGTTTTCAAGAGATCCACGACATGGTGGTGGCGGAAGCCGCCAAACGGAGGGAACCCCTTCCCGCCATGCAAGCGAACGTCGATGCAGCCCAAGCCAAATTCGATGAGGCCCACAACCGGACAAGCGGCCTTCAGGCAGAATT
>NZ_JBBNMZ010000010.1:0-108951 GCF_040098165.1 Collinsella sp. CLA-JM-H32 | reverse complement strand
CAGAGCATGGGGGGCACGCCCGGTCCCGTTCCGAACCCGGAAGCTAAGCCCCATCGCGCCGAGAGTACTGCGGGGTCAGCCCGTGGGAGGCCAGGGCGCCGCTGACCGGTGGACGGCACCGAGCCGTACGCTAGAGCTGAGAAGGGGGAGGCCTCGCGGCCTCCCCCTTTTTTGCGTTTAATAGAGGGTTGTAATACACGAACTCGCCTTCGTTTAGCTTCTCTTACTGTTTGGCTGTATTTTGAGTCCTTCTTTTGTATTTGCGCGATAATAACTCCCATTGGCGTTAGGGAGGACTTGATGTTTACCGTTTTTGTCTTGGGCAATATTGCTTCGGGTAAGTCGACTGCCTGCCGCTATCTCGAATCTCATGGCGCCATGCTTATCGATCTGGATGAGCTTGCCAAATCGCTGTATGTGCCAGGCTCCGATATCGTCAATGCCCTCGCGGAAGAATTCGGTTGGGACATTCTGGACGGGGAGGGCGGCATTCGCCGCAATGTCCTCGCTGCTCGAGCTTTCGCCTCTCCTGATACAGTCGCGCGGCTCAATGGCATCGTTCATCCGGTTCTCATCGAACAGCTGTCACTGAGGATTCTTGATCCGGTTTGCTGCACGGTTTCGTCCCCCCGTTATCCCTTTGCGGTTGTCGAGGTTTCTGCCCCGACTGGTTTTGAGGATGCTTTTGGCCTGGCTGATGAAATTCTGGTTATCAGCGCTCCTTTAGCAGTTCGTCGTGAGCGTGCTATTCATCGTGGTATGGAGTCCCTTGATTTTGATGCTCGCTCTGCATGCCAACCTGATGAGGCTTCGCTTTGCAATCTCGCTACGACGGTAATCGATAATACGGCAGGCGACAATTCACTCTTTGAACAACTGGACGCATGGCTTGCGCGCCATGGCTTCGGGGATGTAGTGGATAGGGAGGAGACCGATGCCTAAGACACGTTTCTTTACGTGGTATCGCGTGGCGCCACTTGTCGTTATGCTCGTCTTCGGCCTTATTTCGCTCGTCTACTCGTATGCCCCTGCCGCCTTCTTTAAGCCTTTGTATCCGATTGACTACGAGGCGTACGTAAAGCAATCGAGCATTTCGCACAATCTTGATCCGTATCTGGTGTGTGCTGTCATAAAGTCGGAATCGAATTGGGATCCCAAGGCTGAGTCGAATCAAGGCGCTCAGGGATTGATGCAGCTGATGCCCGAGACTGCCCAGGATATGATTGCCAAGGGTCTTGTCGATGGTAGCGAGTATTCAGCCGACAACCTTAACGATCCCGCTACGAACATCGAGTTTGGCTGTGCGTACCTTTCGTATCTTCTAACGTATTTTAACGGGTCGACTGACAGCGCCATTGCCGCCTATAACGCCGGCATGGGCAATGTCGACGGATGGGCGCAGCAGAGCACGTCGCTTCATAATGCGATCACTTTTCCCGAGACGCAGGCGTATCTGATTCGTGTCAATAATGCCTGGGTCCGCTACAAGACCCTCTATCCCGATCGGTTCGTATAGGACTATGCCTGCCGCCTGCGTATACTGCAGATATATGAGTTAGGAGTATCCATGGCGGAATTTGAAGTTGAGCGTGTTGGAGGAGAGCTCAAACGTTTTGGCGTTGAGGGCTCTGAGGTGCCGTTTAGGGTCGTGTCTCCATACGAGCCCGCCGGTTCCCAGCCTAAGGCCATTGAGTCGCTTGTGCAGGGTGTGAGGGACGGAGATCGCTATCAGGTTTTGCTGGGCGTGACTGGTTCGGGCAAGACCTTCACGATGGCTAAGACTATTGAGGCCCTGGGGAAGCCGACGCTGGTCATGGCTCCCAATAAAACGCTTGCCGCTCAGCTCGCGAGCGAGCTCAAGGAATTCTTCCCTAACAACGCCGTGGTCTATTTTGTGTCGTACTACGATTACTATCAGCCCGAGGCATATGTACCGCAGAGTGATACGTATATCGAGAAAGACTCCTCGATTAACGAAGAGGTCGAGATGCTGCGCCATCAGGCGACGGCATCGCTGCTATCTCGACGCGATGTGATCGTCGTCGCATCGGTCTCGTGTATCTATGGCATTGGCTCCCCCGAGGACTATGCGGGCCTAGCTCCGAACGTCGACAAGAAGGTGCCGCTCGAGCGTGATGACTTTATCCATGCGCTTATCGATATCCAGTACGATCGCAATGACTATGATTTGGCACGTGGCACCTTCCGCGTGCGCGGCGATGTCGTCGACGTGTATCCGCCCTATGCCGAGCATCCGTTGCGGTTTGAGTTCTTTGGCGACGAGGTCGAGCTGATTGCCGAGATCGACGAGGTCACCGGCGAGATGCTGCGTGAGTACGAGGCCATTCCCGTGTGGCCGGCCTCGCACTACGTGACTGAGAAGCCTAAGGTCAAAGCGGCTCTGAAATCAATCAGCGAAGAGTGCGAGAAGCGTGTGGCCGAGCTCAAGGCGACTGATAAGCTGCTCGAGGCGCAGCGTCTGCAGCAGCGCACCGACTATGATCTCGAGATGCTCGAGACCATGGGTTTCTGTAACGGTATCGAGAACTACTCGCGTCATCTGGACGGCCGAAAACCGGGCGAGCCGCCGTTTACCCTGATCGATTACTTTCCTAAGGATATGCTCTGCATCATCGACGAGAGCCATGTAACGGTGCCGCAGATCCGCGGCATGCACGAAGGCGACCGCTCGCGTAAGGTGACGCTGGTTGAGCATGGTTTTCGTCTGCCTTCGGCACTCGATAACCGCCCGCTTCGTTTCGATGAGTTTGAGGCGAGGATTCCCCAGTTCATCTACGTTTCGGCCACGCCGGGCGACTATGAGCTGCGGGTTAGCCAGAACGACGTTGAGCAGATTATTCGTCCGACCGGTCTGCTCGACCCCAAGATCGATGTGCGTCCGGTTCGTGGGCAGATTGACGATCTTGAGGACGAGATTCGCGAGCGCGTTGCCCGCAAGGAGCGCGTGCTGGTGACTACGCTCACCAAGCGCATGGCCGAGGACCTGACCGACCATCTGCTTGATGCCGGCATTAAGGTCAACTACATGCATTCCGATACGGCGACGATGGACCGTGTCGAGATCTTGCGAACGCTGCGCGAGGGAAAGATCGATGTTCTCGTTGGCATTAACCTGCTTCGCGAGGGTCTTGACCTTCCCGAGGTCTCGCTGGTGGCAATTCTCGACGCTGACAAGGAAGGTTTCTTGCGCAACCGCCGTTCGTTGATTCAGACGATTGGCCGTGCGGCCCGTAATGCCGACGGCGAGGTCATCATGTATGCAGACGTTGTGACCGATTCGATGAAAGAAGCCATCGAGGAGACGCAGCGCCGTCGCGAGATTCAGATGGCATATAACGAAGAGCATGGCATTGTGCCCAAGACGGTCCGCAAGGCCATTAACGACATCTCGAGCTTTATTACCGAGGCCGAAAAGACTGTGGGCTCGAAGGGGCGCTCGAGAGGCGATTCGCTGGGTCACGGTGCGTTCTATACGCCCGACGAAAACGGCGAGGGCGCCGCGCCGGAGACGGTGGCGCCCGAGCAGACGCTCGCCGAGCAGCTGGAAGGGCTGCCGCATGACGAGCTCGTGCGGATCGTCGAGACCATGGAGGAAGACATGCGCAACGCTTCCGCCGCCATGGACTTTGAGGAGGCGGCGCGTCTGCGCGATGCCGTCGTTCAGATTCGGGCGATGCTTGAGGGCGCATCTGAGGACGAAACGATCGAGCGTTTGCGTTCGCAGGCTCGAAAGGGTTCTACCTTTGCTTCGGGCAGAAAACGCCAGGGTGCAAGATTCAGGAAGTAGCGAACAGGCCCCGAGTTCCCTGTGGAGCTCGGGGCCTGTGTCGTTTGGACGCGGGAGTTCGTGCATTAGAGGTCTGCTATCAGCGCCTCAGCGCAACGGATGCCGTCGGTGGCGGCACTCATGATGCCGCCGGCATATCCGGCACCCTCGCCGCAAGGGTAAAGGCCCGGAGTCGACACGGCGTGGCATGTTCGATCGCGGGTGACGGTGACCGGGGAGCTCGAACGCGTCTCCACGCCAGTGAGGACCGCATCGGGGCGGTCATAGCCACGCAGTTTCTTACCGAGCAGGGGGATTCCCAAACGAAGCGATTCGACGATATGCTGCGGGAGGGCATCGTCGATCGCCGTCCAGGTCACGCCAAGTGGATAGGTCGGTTTTACCTTTCCAGGTGCCGTGCTGGCGCGTCTAGCAAGGAAATCTCCGACGAGCTGTGCCGGCGCGTTCCAGTTGGAGCCGCCCAGGCGATAAGCGGCTCGCTCGCAGGCGCGCTGGAGCTCAATGCCTGCGAGCGGATCATCGCCGGGAAGGTCGTCAGGTGTGACGTTAACGAGTAAGGCGGCATTCGCGTTGCGCCCGTCGCGGGCATTGAGGCTGGCGCCGTTGACGCACAGATGGCCTTGCTCGGAAGAGGCCGCGACAACCTGTCCTCCGGGGCACATGCAAAACGAGAACACACTGCGGCCGTTGGGGAGATGGGCGACAAGCTTGTAGGGGGCTGCTCCGAGTGCCGGGTGCCCCGCCGAAGGGCCATATTGGGCACGGTCGATGTCGCGCTGTGGATGCTCGATGCGCACACCCATGGCAAAGGTCTTTTGCGCGAGGGCAACGTCATGTTCTTTGAGAAGCTCGAATACGTCGCGGGCGGAATGGCCGCAGGCGAGAATGAGGTGCTTTGTGGCGATTGTCTCGCTTGTGGTTTCTTGGGGCGGTTGGACATCGACGCCGGTGATGGCGCCAGATCCATCGGTTCGAATATTGACGAGCCTTGTTCGATAGCGGACGGTTCCACCGAGCTGCTCGATGCGCTGGGAAATGTTGGTGACGACGGTGGGGAGGATGTCGGAGCCAATGTGCGGCTTGGCGTCCCACAGGATGTCGCGAGGTGAGCCAGCTTCGACGAAGGTCTCAAGAATCAGCCGATGGGCAGGATTCTTGGTTCCCGTGTTGAGCTTGCCGTCCGAGAAGGTCCCTGCGCCGCCCAGGCCAAATTGGATATTGCTGTCGGGGTCGAGGATACGCTCCTTAAGAAAGAGATCAATCGCTTCCGAGCGGCGAAGCGCGGGGTCGCCGCGCTCGATGAGCAGGGGTTTAAGGCCCGCTTCGGCAAGGGTCAGGGCGGCGAAGAGACCGGCGCAACCGGCGCCGACAACGACGGGACGCCCCTTGGGTGCATTTGGGACAGGGTTGGGGAATGAAGGAGCCTCGCCGTCTACCATGCGGATGCGCGAGCGGTCGCACTCGGCGACGCGATCGACCACCTCCTGCTCGAGTCGGGAGCTTGTCAGCTCGACTCGAAAGCTCAAAATAAAATGGACATCTCGCTTTTTACGGGCGTCGATTGACTTGCGATGGAGCTCAATGGCTTTAATCTGGGAATCCTCGCATCGCAGGGCTCGTTTGACGGCGCGTCTACCAATAGCAAGGCAGGCGGTTTCGTCGCCGGCCTCATCGAGTGACGCGTGGACTTGGGTGATTTCGATCATCGAGGTCTCCTTAGATGCAAGAAAGAGGCCGCCCGGTGTCCCAGACGGCCCGAATGCGTTTTGATTATAGACTGCGCGGCTATAGGCTGCTTGCAGCGCGAATACCCGAGATCCAAGCCCATGCAAGGTTGAAACCGCCGCAATCGGCATCGATGTCGAGCGCCTCGCCACAGATGTAAAGTGGGGCGTCTGCCGCGTTGCTCACGCAGAGGTTGGGAGCTGAGACGCTCTCGATGGGCACGCCGCCGCGCGTGACCTGGGCCGAACGCTCCTCTGTCGTTCCCTCGACGAGCATCTTAAAGTGCTTGAGGATTGAGACCAGATGGATGACGTCGTACGACCCGGGGTGGCACTGTTCGAATGCGGTGCAGACAACGTGAGAGAACTGCGGGGCGAGCATGCCGTCGAGCCAGCGGGGGTCGCGGGGTGAAAAGCCGCCGAGCAACGCAACTCGCTGGCTGAGCATATCGAGCAACTCGTCTTTGGAGAGGTCGGGAAAAACGTCGAGCAGAATCGTGTCGCCGCGCTGGACGCGACGGGAGAGGTTGAAGGCAGCAACGCCTGAGATGCCAAAGGTTCGGAAGAGCACTTCGCCGTCTTCGCGCCAGAGCTCCTCGTGATTGCGGGTGAGCGTCAAACGGGCGCGGACGCGCAGGCCATCCAGTGTCTTGAGCGCAGCCTGGTCGCCGAAGACCGATGCCGACACAGGGCAGAGGACGGGTCGCTGCGGGGTGAGGGAAAGATTGAACGTCCTCGCGATGTCGGCAGGGTTGCCGCCCGTAGCGATAATTACGGCCTTTGCCTGCAGCGTCTCGTTCGTGCGAGGGGTGTCGGCGAGCGCCTTCCGAAGCGAGCGTAGTTCGGATTTTCGGTCGTCGTGCTTTTTTGCCTTGAGTGCTCGCGCGGGACGGTCTATTTGGAGTGCCCAGCCCTCGGGGGCTTTGAATGCCGAGGCGACGTTTGCTCCACAGATCAAGGTGATATCTAGGTGATTGCAAGCGTTGAGAAGCGCATCGCGCACCGATTCGGCACGAAGAGAGCGCGGATACAGCCGGCCCTCCTCGGAGGTCGTCATGATGCCCAGCGAGGAGAAGAAACTGCCGAGCTCTTGCTCGGGCTGGGGACCCATGACGGATTCGACGAATGCGGGGTGGTTGTACCGTTGGAAATCAATTGATTCGTTGGAAAGGTTGCAGCGGCCGTTGCCGGTCGCAAGGAGTTTAAGGCCGCAGGCAACATCGCGCTCAACGATGCAGGTGCTTTTGCCTGCGCGTGCGGCCGTAATGGCGGCGGCGAGACCCGAGGCCCCGCCGCCGATTACCAAGACGTCATAGGAGGCGTTTGCGTTCACTTAGGCCTCGGCGGTTTCGTGCGGGGCAATGGCCTCGACGGCAGAGACGACCTGGGGCAGCATACGTGCGGGCAGTGCGGTCTCAACCTCGCCCTTATCGCAAGCCTCGGCGAGTGCCGGATTGATGGGAAGCTGCCCTAGGATCTCGAGGTTGTAACGCTCGGCAACATCGGGGAGCTTGCTCTTGCCAAAGACCTCTATCTTCTTGCCGCAATCGGGGCACTCGATATAGCTCATGTTTTCGACGATTCCCAAAATGGGCACGTTCATCTTCTCGGCCATGTTGACCGCCTTGGCGACAATCATCGAGACCAGATCCTGCGGGCTCGTGACGATGACGATGCCATCGACGGGCAGCGACTGGAAGACCGTGAGGGCGACGTCGCCCGTTCCCGGAGGCATGTCGACCAGCAGGTAGTCGATGGGGCCCCATGAGGTTTCGCTCCAGAACTGCCTGATGGCACCCGCGATAACCGGACCGCGCCAGAGGACGGGGTCGGTTTCGTTTTGGAGCAGCAGGTTAGAGCTCATAACCTTGACGCCGTGCTCGGAGATTTCGGGCAGCATAAGGTTGCCGAGGGCATGGACGTGACGTCCGCTCATACCGAACATCTTAGGGATAGAGGGGCCGGTAATATCGGCATCGAGGACGCCGACCTTGTGATCGTGGCGGGAAAGCTCCGTGGCGATGGCGCCGGTGACGAATGACTTGCCGACGCCGCCCTTGCCGGAAAGCACGGCGATAACGCGCTTGACCTCGGACAGCGTATTCTCCTCAAATTGCGACGGCGGCGTTTGCCCGCCGGCTGCCTGTGCGTGCTCGCAACCCATGTTTGACTCCTCTGTATATGTTGGGGCCGGAGCCCCGCGGTGTGACACGAGCGTCATTGTACCCTCGTTTGCGAGCGGGAGTCATTCATGATGCGTGGCAGGCGATCGACGGTATTCGAAAGTACGGACCGAGCGTGCGGTCTGCGGCGTCAGACAACGCAAAAGGTCTGCGAATCTTGTATCACGAACATCTGTGCGCGTCGAGTGCGCTAAACTCATCGTCAGTGTGATTTGAAGTTGTAGGAGGCAAGGAGCTTCCATGTCTGATTCTTCTATCGTTATCCGCGGCGCGCGCGAGCATAACCTGCGCGATATCGATGTCTCCATTCCGCGTGACCAGCTCGTGGTCATAACCGGTCTTTCCGGATCGGGCAAGAGCTCACTGGCGTTCGATACCATCTATGCCGAGGGCCAGCGCCGTTACGTCGAGAGCCTTTCGAGCTATGCGCGTCAGTTTTTGGGCCAGATGGACAAGCCCGATCTGGACTCGATTGACGGCCTGTCGCCGGCTGTGTCGATCGATCAGAAGACGACGTCCAAAAACCCACGCTCGACGGTGGGCACCGTAACCGAGATTTACGACTATCTGCGTCTGCTGTTTGCTCGCGTGGGAACGCCGCACTGTCCTGAGTGCGGTCGTGTCATTGAGCGTCAGACGACCGATCAGGTCGCCGACAAGGTGCTGGCGGCGGGGGAGGGCCGTCGCGCGTTTGTGTTGGCGCCGGTGGTTCGTGGACGCAAGGGCGAATATGCCAAGCTGTTTGAGGACCTGCGTGCGGAGGGCTTTAGCCGTGTGCGCGTCGACGGCGAGGTGCGCTCGCTTGACGACCCTATCGACCTGGACAAGAAGTTCAAACACGACATTGAGGTCGTGGTCGACCGTATCGTGATTCGAGAGAACTCCCTGGGTCGCATTGCCGAGTCCGTTGAGCAGGCGACGGCACTGGCGCACGGTAACGTGAACGTGTACATGCTGCCCGACCGCGACGCTCCCGAGGGAACCGAGGGCGAGCTGCTGGAGTATTCGCTGGCACTGGCGTGCCCGGAGCACGGGCATTCCATCGACGACCTGCAGCCGCGCGATTTCTCGTTCAACGCGCCCTATGGTGCATGTCCCGAGTGCGATGGCCTGGGCTTTAAAAAGACAGTCGATGCCGAGGCGCTGATTGAAGACCCCTCAAAGTCGATTGCCGACGGAGTTTTTGGCAGCCTGTTCGGCAATTCCAACTATTATCCGCAGATTTTTGCTGCGGTCTGCAAACACTTTAAGGTGAGTGCCTATACGCCATGGGAGGACCTGCCCCCGCGGGTGCGTCGTGCGTTTTTGGATGGCATGGGCGACACGAAGATTTCGGTCGACTATCAAAAGCTCGATGGGCGTCGCAGCCAGTGGGACACTAAGTTCTCGGGCGTGCGCAACATCCTGTACGAGCGCTACAGCGAGACGACGAACGAGAACACCAGGGCTCGCTTGGAGAAATACATTCGCGAAGAGCCATGCTCGAGCTGTCACGGTGCTCGCCTGCGTCCCGAGATGCTTGCCGTCACCGTGGGCGGCAAGTCCATTTACGATGTCTGCTGCCTGTCGTGTCGCGAGTCGCTCGAGTTTTTTGAGGGCCTGGAGCTTACCGAGCGTCAGCAGTTCATCGGCGGGCGCATCGTCAAGGAAATCCTGGAGCGCCTGCGTTTTCTGGTCGATGTCGGACTCGACTATCTGACGCTCGATCGCGCCTCGGCGACGCTTTCCGGCGGTGAGGCCCAGCGCATTCGCCTGGCAACGCAGATCGGCGCCGGCCTCATGGGCGTTCTGTACATTCTGGACGAGCCGTCGATCGGTCTCCACCAACGCGATAACGAGCGCCTGATCAAGACGCTCGAGCGCTTGCGCGATATCGGTAATACCGTTATCGTCGTCGAGCACGACGAAGATACAATTCGCGCTGCCGACTACGTGATCGATATGGGTCCCGGTGCGGGCGTTAACGGCGGAAACGTGGTCGCTGCAGGAACGCCTGCCGATATCATGGCGTGCCCCGATTCCATGACGGGTGCCTATTTGACCGGCAAGCGGATGATCCGCGTGCCCGATGAGCGCCGCAAGCCCGGCCGCGGCTGTCTTAAGATCACGGGCGCCCGCGGTAACAACCTCAAAAACGTTACCGCCAAGATTGAGTTCGGTACGCTCACAGTCGTTACCGGTGTCTCGGGATCGGGCAAGAGCTCCCTGGTCACCGATACGATTGCGCCCGCGCTTACGAATGCCATCCATCGTTCGACGCGTCCCGTGGGGCCGTACAAGAAGATTGAGGGCATTGAGTGCATCGATAAGGTAATCGATATCGACCAGTCGCCGATCGGTCGTACGCCGCGTTCGAACCCTGCGACCTATATTGGCCTGTGGGATGATTTGCGTGCGCTATTTGCAAGCACGCCGGAGTCGAAGGCGCGCGGCTACTCGCCGGGACGTTTCTCCTTTAACGTAAGCGGCGGTCGCTGCGAGGCGTGCAAGGGCGATGGCCAGATCAAGATCGAGATGCACTTCCTTCCCGATATCTATGTCCCCTGTGAGGTATGTGGCGGCAAGCGTTATAACCGCGAGACGCTCGAGGTTACCTACCGCGGCAAGACAATCTCGGATGTGCTCGACATGAGTGTCACCGAGGCACTGGCTTTCTTTGGGAATATCCCGCAGATTAAGCGCAAACTGCAGACCCTATATGACGTGGGTCTGGGTTATGTGAGCTTGGGCCAGCCCGCTACGACGCTTTCGGGCGGCGAGGCGCAGCGCGTGAAGCTCGCCAAGGAGCTTCATCGTCGTCAGACAGGCAAGACGTTCTACATTTTGGACGAGCCTACAACCGGCCTTCATTTTGAGGACGTTCGCCAGCTGCTCGACGTGTTGCAGCGCCTGGTCGATGCGGGCAACACGGTTCTGGTGATCGAGCACAACCTTGATGTCATCAAGGTCGCCGACCGCCTGATCGATATGGGCCCCGAAGGCGGCAATGGCGGCGGAACCGTCGTGGTCTCGGGCACGCCGGAGCAAGTCGCGGCATGTTCGCAGAGCTACACGGGCAAGTTCTTGGCGCCGCTGCTCAAGCGTGACCGTGAGCGTCAGGCGCAGCTCGACGCACGGTAAAGAGACGTTGTAGTACCGACGCGCCACCGATTCCTTCTGATTCGGTGGCGCTTCTGTGTGTCGAGATGGCATATGCGGCGGAATTGGCCCTATACTTAATCCTTGCGTCGCTCTGCGAGGGAAAGGATGTGCCATGGCAAAGGCTGTTAAGACGCCAAAAACCAATGCGATGCGCGAGCTGGAAAGCGCCGGCATCTCCTATGTTCTCCATACGTACGAAGACGATGGCGATGAATCGTCAGGTCTGGGCGTCGCGATTTCCGAGCAGCTTGGCGAGGAGCCCGGTCAGGGATTTAAGACCCTGGTCTGCACGACGCCGTCCAACGACCATGTCGTGTGCTGCATTCCCGTTGCCGACGAGCTCGACCTCAAGGCCGCCGCGCGCGCCGCAGGCGAAAAGTCGCTGACCATGATGCATGTCAAAGATTTGCTTGCCGCGACGGGGTATGTCCGCGGCGGTTGCAGCCCGGTCGGTATGAAAAAGCGCTTCCGGACGCTGATCGATGAGACATGCGTCCTTTGGGATACCATTTTTATCTCGGGTGGCAAGCGCGGCTATCAGCTTGAGCTTGCTCCCGATGACTTAGTTGCATTTTGCGGGGCGACGGTTGCCCCGATCACGAGAGAGGACTGAGCGATGCCGCAGGAAGAATCAAAGCGCGGAGCTCACTTTGCAAAAGGGTCGGCTCCTCAGGCGCCCGCGCCCGAGGCTGCTTCGTTCGATAACGAGATTCGAAACGCCTGGTCCGCTGCCGCTGACCCGGGCGAGACGGCCGTGTACTTGCGTGCCGCCGGTGCCGGCACGGCGCTTCCCCGTACGGTTCTTTCTTCGGCTCGTCCCGATGAGACGGCTGTCTTTTTGGCCGCCGCTCAATCGAGCGCCAGCGTGACGCCGGTCGCCTCCGAGGCTCCTCGTGTGCCGCGTCCCGATGAGACGGCGGTGTTTTTGATGGCAGCCCAGGGAAAGAGCGCGCCGCAGAGCGCTCCTGTCGCTCGTTCCGCCAAGCCCGCGGCTCATGATGATGACGAGCCGCTTCTTTCGGATGACGAATGGTCGCCGCTTGGTTCGACAGATCCCGTCGAGGGCGTGGCCATCGACGGTGATGACGACTGGGACCCTCTGTCGTTTTCTGCCCGAACCGTCGCCGCCAAAGAAGTTGACACGGTGTTTGGCGACCATGCCATATTCGATGATGATGCCGTATCCGGTAACAACATGCCGAACAGCGATGACGCCGCGCCTGCTGATGACGCCGTTTTGGTTGACGATCCCTTTGCGATGACCGGCTCCTTTGCCGTCGTGGACGATTTGCCGCCACAAGATGAGGTTCATGAGGACTCTCAGGACGACGTAGACGATATGGGTTCGTCGGACTACTCCACGGTTGGTCGTTCTGCTGGCCTCATGACCGTGCTGACCATCGTGTCGCGCGTCACCGGGTTTATCCGCACGTGGGCCATGGCGGCCGCCATCGGCATGTCGCTGCTCTCGTCCTCCTATCAGGTTGCCAACAACCTGCCCAACATGCTCTACGAACTCGTGATGGGCGGCATGCTCGTGACGGCGTTTTTGCCCGTGTACATGGGCGTGAGGCGTGAGCAGGGTCGCGAGGCCTCGAACGAGTACGTGGGCAACCTGCTCGGCATTCTGCTTTTAGTGCTGGGTGGCATTTCGTTGCTGGGGACCGTGTTCGCCCCGGGCTTTATCTGGACGCAATCGTTCCTTTCGGGTGACGGCGGCAGCATGGATACCGCTGCGTTCATGTTCCGTTTCTTTGCCATCCAGATTCTGTTTTATGGTTTGGGCTCGGTGTTCTCGGGCGTTCTCAACGCACACCGCGACTACTTCTGGTCGACGTTTGCCCCGGTCCTCAACAATGTGATCGTCATTGCGAGCTTTATGGGTTTTGTGCCCGTGTCCGCACAGTTTGGCGAACGTGCCGGCATCATCTTGATTGCGGCCGGTACGACCCTCGGTGTCTTTGTTCAGATGGCATGTCAGATTCCCGCGCTTGGCAAGCACGGCGTGCATCCCCATATCCATATCGACTTTAAGGACCCCGCGCTGCGCCAGACGATTGCGCTCGGTATCCCGACGCTGCTCGCCACGGTGTGCATGTTTGTCTCGACTTCTATCACCAACGCTGCCGCGCTGGTGGTCCAGCCCGAGACTGGTCCTTCCGTCATCGCCTATGCGCGCCTGTGGTACACGCTGCCCTACGCGCTGATTGCCGCCTCGCTTTCGACGGCGCTCTATACCGAGCTCTCTCACGACGCGCAGGAGAAGGATTACGACAGCGTTCGCACGGGCATTTCGCGTGGCGTCGCCCAGATGCTGTTCTTCCTGATTCCGTTCGCGCTGTACCTGATTGTCTTCGCGCGTCCGCTCAACATGATTTACTGTGCCGGCAAGTTTGATGAGTCCGGCGTGGCGCTGGTGTCCGAGTTCCTTGTCTACCTGGCGTTCTCGCTGCCGCTCTACGGCGTGGTCGTGTTGATGCAGAAGAGCTTCTCTGCCTTGCTCGACATGAAGCCCTATAGCCGCTATTGCCTGTATTCCGCCATCGGCCAGGCCGGCTCGGTTCTGCTGTTTGGCGTTGTGCTGGGCTTCGGTATGCCGGCAATCGCGCTTTCGTATGTCGTCGACTACGTGATCTTGGTCGGTTGCTCGCTGTGGTGGCTGCGTCGTCGTCTGCGTGGCCTTCAGGTCAAATCTATCCTGCATGGCGGTTTCTTTGGCCTTTTGCTCGGTGGCCTGGGCGCTGCCGCAGGCGCCGGCGTCATGTGGGCGCTTGAGCACTTTGTCGGGGCACTTGGCGGCTCGATTCTGATTACTCTTGGTTACGTTTGTGTTGCGGGTGTCGTCTCGCTTGCTGTTACCTTTGGCCTTGCCGTCGTCCTTAAGATGCCCGAGGTCTCGGCGCTGCTTCGTCGCAAGTAGGTGCGTGTGGCCGGTCACGACAACATTCCAACACTCGCCGAGCAGGTTTCGCGCGTTCCCACGCAGCCCGGATGTTACCTTTGGAAAGATGCCAAGGGCGATGTCATCTACGTTGGCAAGGCGAAAAACCTGCGTTCCCGTATGCGCCAGTACGTGACGCTGCAGGATGAGCGCCAAAAAATACCGCTCATGATGCAATTGGTTGCGAGCTTTGACTACATCGTTGTCGAAACCGAGCATGAGGCGCTTGTACTCGAGCGCAACCTGATCGGCCAGTACCATCCGTACTTTAACGTCGACCTCAAGGATGACAAGAGCTACCCCTTTATCGCCATTACAAAGGGCGACCTGTATCCCGCTATCAAATATACGCGCGAGCGCCATAAGCCGGGAACGCGCTATTTTGGACCCTATACCGATAGCCGTGCGGCACGTGAGACGATAGATACGCTGCGCAAGGTTATCCCCATCTGCTCCGCATCCTGTGCGGAGTGGCGTCGTTGTCGTCGTATCGTCGAGTCCCACAAGGGCGAGGAAGACATCGTCAATATGATTTGCGCGCAAAACGGGCGTCCCTGCTTTGACTACCATGTCGGGCGCGGCCCGGGTGCGTGTGTCGGCGCGATTTCTCCTATGGACTATGCCAAGAACGTCAAACGTGTCGAGCGCTTTTTGTCGGGCCATCGCAAGGATGTCGTCGATGAGCTGACCTCCGAGATGACGGATGCCGCCGAGGCGCTCGACTTTGAGCGCGCGGCACGCGTCAAACGTCGTTTGGAGGTCATCAGGGGTCTGGACGATCGTCAGCAAGTCGTTTTTCCCTCCAGTGTCGATATCGATGTCATCGGTTTCTATCGCGAGGAGACCATCTCTGCCGCTTGCGTCTTCGTCGTTCGCGAGGGCCGAACAGTTCGCACCTGCGAGTTCATTCTCGACAAGGGCTTTGATGTTGACGAGGAAGAGCTCCAGTCGGGCTTTCTTAAGCGCTATTACGATGAGACGGCTGATATTCCAGCTGAGATAAACCTCTCTGTCGAGCTTGAGGATGCGGAGGCGCTGGGGGAGTGGCTTGCAGGCAAGCGCGAGCGTTCCTGCCATCTCCATAGGCCGCAGCGTGGCGAAAAGCACCGTTTGCTCGATATGGCATCCAAAAATGCGCGCCATGCCCTCATGCGCTACATGATGCGAACGGGGTACGCTGACGACCGCACCAATCAAGCGCTCCTGGAGCTCGAAAGCGCGCTGGCGCTGCCGGCGCCGCCGATGCGTATCGAGTGCTTCGATATCTCGACGCTGCATGGAACCTTTACCGTCGCCTCGATGGTGGTGTTTACCAACGGACGCGCCGACAAGAGCCAGTACCGTCGTTTTAAAATTCAGGCCGAATTGGACGAGGCAAACGACTTCGTGTCGATGTCCGAGGTTTTGGGACGACGCTATGCTCCCGAGCGCATGGCCGACGAGCGCTTTGGCTCGCGCCCCGATTTGCTCGTTGTCGATGGCGGTAAGCCGCAATTGACCGCTGCGATCAAGCAACTTGAGGCTCTTGGGCTCGATATACCAGTTTGTGGCTTGGCAAAGGCCGATGAGGAGGTTTTCGTGCCTTGGGACGAGACTCCCGTCGTGCTGCCGACCGGGTCCGCTTCGCTCTATCTAATTAAACAGGTGCGCGATGAATCGCACCGTTTTGCAATCACATTCCATCGTGAGTTGCGTGATAAAGCCATGACAGTTTCGGTACTCGATGACGTTCCAGGCGTGGGACCCACCAGAAAACGTGCCCTTATGCGCCAT
This sequence comes from Collinsella sp. CLA-JM-H32, assembly GCF_040098165.1. Taxonomy (NCBI): domain Bacteria; kingdom Bacillati; phylum Actinomycetota; class Coriobacteriia; order Coriobacteriales; family Coriobacteriaceae; genus Collinsella; species Collinsella sp. CLA-JM-H32. The sequence goes on along the minus strand of NZ_JBBNMZ010000010.1, from coordinate 93,381 downwards.
TTTGGCTCGATGAAGCGTTTGCGCGCGGCGAGCGAGCAAGAGATCGCGGAAGTTCGCGGCATACCTGCCGATGTTGCCAAGGCGGTCCACGAGGCGCTCGTTGCGTGGAATGCCGAGCGCGCCGAGGCGGCGGCTGGCCATTCCGATAGCTAAACACGAGCCTAAACAACTGATATACATGATTGCGCGATTTTCAACCATTTATTTCGCCATGATTGCCTGCTGGTTTCGGGTTTTATTAACGCTAAAACGTTTGACTAACCCAAGCGAAAACCCTGCTATCCTGCGGGTTGACGAAGACTGATATCTCACCTCGCCGATACATACTGTCTGGCGAATCGTTTGTCAACGAATTCGGTGAACGGTAGTAAATACCGTTCAAGCGTATGTATGTATCGGTCGCCGAGCGCGGCACCTCAGTTGGGTTCGTCGGTAGGTAAGGTATATATCGTCCGCAAGTTGCGCGGGGGCAAGTCTAGGTGCTCCCGAGTAAGATTCTCTATTGATAGGAGAAGACATGGCCATCATCAACAAGGGTATGTCCAGGCGTTCGTTCCTCGGCCTCACCGGCAGCGTCGCTGCTGTCGCAGGGCTTGGTCTCACCGGCTGCGGTGGCAGCTCTAACGACGAGGGTTCCGCTTCCGGTTCCACCGATTCCGCCAACCGTGGCGGCGGCGTGATCACCGCTGGTTCCGCTTACGCTCCGTCCAGCTTCGATCCCGCCAGCACCGGCTCCGCTGTGGGCCTGGGTGCTAACTGGCACGTCGTCGAGGGCCTCTACGGCATCGATTACCACGACTACAGCACCTTCAACGAGCTCGCCACCGACGATCCCAAGTCTGTGGACGACACCACTTTCGAGGTCACCATCCGCAAGGGCGCCAAGTTCTCCGATGGCACCGAGGTCACCGCTGACGATGTCGTTGCCTCCTACACCGCTTGCGCCGCTTCCGCTACCTATGCTCCGTTCTTCCAGCCCTTCGAGTCCATCGAGGCCAAGGACGCCAGCACCGTGACGGTCAAGACCAAGGTCCCCAACTTCTCCCTGCTCAAGGATCGTCTGGCCATCGTCCGCGTTACCCCGGCCACCCAGACCGAGGAGGATCGCGCCAAGCAGCCGATCGGTTCCGGCCCCTGGATGTACGACTCTATCTCCGATACCGAGATCACTCTGGTTCCCAACCCCGAGTACAACGGTGAGTATGCTGCCGAGGATAAGAAGATCCAGTACAGCATTCTGACCGACCCCACCGCTCGCGTTACCGCTCAGCAGGAGGGCTCCACGCTCGTTATGGAGCTCGTTACCGCTGACGCCGTCGACCAGCTCGAGAGCGCCGGCTGCAAGATCGATAACGTTCAGGGTTTCGGCACCCGCTTCATCATGTTCAACGTCGCCAAGGAGCCTTGGAACAACGTCAAGGTCCGTCAGGCCGTCATGTATGCGCTCGACACCGAGAAGATGGTCAGCAACACCTTCGCCGGCCTTGCTACCGCTGCCAGCTGCTACCTGCCCAAGAGCTTCACCAACTATCATGAGGCTTCCACGGTGTACAAGACCGACGCCAAGAAGGCTAAGAAGCTCATCGAGGAGTCTGGCATCACCCCGGGTGCCATCACCCTGCGCACCACCGACAACGAGCAGATTAAGGGCATGGCCGCCCAGGTCAAGAACGACCTCGACGCTCTCGGCTTCGATGTGACCATCCAGACCGATACCTCGCCGGCTACCTACGCTGCCATTGACGGCGGCGAGGCCTACGATATCCTCCTTGCCCCTGGCGATCCTTCCTGCTTCGGCGCTGATCCCGACCTGCTGCTCAACTGGTGGTACGGCGACAACGTCTGGATGCAGACCCGTTGCCCGTGGAAGGAGTCCGCTGAGTGGCAGAAGCTCCACGGTCTCATGGACGAGGCTCTTGCCGCCGAGGGCGACGAGCAGCAGAAGAAGTGGAACGAGTGCTTCGACATCATTGCCGACAACGCCGTTCTGTACCCCGTTGTCCACGTCAAGACCGTCTCCGCTTTCTGGGACGATCCGTCCACTGCGCCCAACGGCGAGGCCCTCGATGGCTTCAAGGGCATCGGCACGACGAGCATGTCCTTCAGGGGCGTTGCGACCGTCAAGGCGTAAGACTCGCTTGAGTCTGTATGCAGGATGTCGGCCGTTGGGACCGTATCCTCATAGTTGAAACAAAGACCCGGGCGGCAACGATGTCGCTCGGGTCTTGTAATGAGTATCCGTACTCATATACCAGTTGGTCCTACCGACAAAAGAAAGGGGAGAGAACGTGAACAACTTGCTACGTTTGATTGGAAGGCGTCTTGTGGCGCTGCCGATCATGGCATTGGGCGTCACCGTCCTGGTGTTCTTCCTTATGTCGTTCTCCAAGACCGACCCCGCCTACACGGCGTTGGGTGACGGTGCCTCGCCCGAGGCGGTTGCCGAGTACCATGAGAAGTATGGTCTGGACGACCCCTGGCCCGTGCGCTACGTGCGCTATATGGGCGATCTGATCCATGGCGACATGGGCACCTATGGTGCTGCTCGCAACTCCGTTGCCAAGCGCATCTCCACGGCCCTGCCCGTCACGATGCAGCTGACCTTTATCGGTCTTGCTATCGGTGCGGTCGTTTCGTTTTTGCTCGGCGTCATCGCGGCACTGTATCGCGACAAATGGCCGGACCAAGTGATCCGCGTCTTTTCCATCGCCGGCTTGGCAACCCCGTCGTTCTGGCTTGCCGTTCTGTTGATCCTGCTGTTCTCTTCCTACCTTAAGGTGCTCCCGGCATCGGGTGCTCTGCCTCACTTCACCACGAATCCGGTTGGCTATCTGGGACGTATGATCATGCCCGCTATCGCCTTGGCATTTCCGCTGACGGGCCAGATGACTCGTATCGTGCGTACCGCCATGGTCGAGGAGCTCGACAAGGATTATGTCCGTATGGCTCGCGGCGCCGGCGTTCCCGAGAAGGTCGTCGTCGGCATCAACGTTCTTCGCAATGCGCTGATCACCCCGGTCACCACCCTCGGTCTTAAGATCGGTTACCTCATGGGCGGCGCCGTCGTCATCGAGGTTATCTTCAACCTCCCCGGCATGGGCACCGCGATTCTGCAGGGCGTTCAGGGCAACGAGGCGAACCTGGTTCAGGGCGTCGTCATCGTCGTTGCTCTTGCCTTCATCATCATCAACATCGTGGTTGACATGCTCTACCTGCTCATCAACCCGCGCATCAGGACGGTGTAGATTATGGTAAAGATTCGAGAGAAGCAAACCGAGCAGCTCGAGAAGGCTGCCTCCAAGGGGCTCAAGCTCGGTGGCTGGAAGAAGATGACGCTGTCTTCTAAGATTGCCGCCGTCGTGCTGGTGCTGGTCGCCCTGACTGCGATTCTGGCGCCCCTTCTTGCCCCCTATAGCCCGGTCGAGATCTTTACGGCTCGCCAGGCTCCCGGCAACGGATTTATCTTCGGTACCGACGATAAGGGTCGCGACATTCTGTCGCGTATGCTCTACGGTGGTCGTTACTCGCTGATTATCGGCTTTGGCGCCACTGCCATGGCTCTGGTCTGCGGCTCGGTCGTGGGCGCCCTTGCAGCGGTTTCGCGCAAGGCCGTCTCCGAGACGATCATGCGTATCTTGGACATCATCATGTCCATCCCGGGCATCGCCCTCGCGGCCGTCTTCGTCTCCATCCTGGGCAACTCCGTGCCGTCGATCATCTTCGCCATTGGCTTTATGTACACTCCGCAGATTGCCCGTATCGTGCGCGCCAACATCGTGTCCGAGTACGGCGAGGACTATGTCCGCGCGGTCATCGTTTCCGGCGCCAAGGCTCCGTGGATTTTGATCAAGCATGTTCTGCGTAACTGCATCGCCCCGATCATGGTTTTCACCGTTACCCTGGTCGCCGACGCCATCATCTTCGAGGCCTCGCTGACCTTCATCGGCGCTGGTATTCAGGAGCCCACCGCTACCTGGGGCAACATCCTCGCCGACGCCCGCGGCGGCGTGCTCGCCGGCCGTTGGTGGCAGGCGCTGTTCCCGGGCCTGGCCATCATGATCACCTGCCTGGCGCTCAACATCCTCTCCGAGGGCATTACCGACGCCATGGCCGCTGCTCCCTCCGCCGCCCTGGATCCGACCGATTCCTCCAAGCGTCGCGAGGCCGACCTGCTGGTCTCCGACCCCGTTCGCGCCTACAAGGAGCAGGCCCAGTCCCTCTCCGCTCGCCTTGGCGCCCTGCGCGATGTCGAGCTCAAGCGTGACGATCGCCATGTGCCCGACGAGTCTGTCGAACCGATTCTCTCGGTCCGTGACTTCTGCATTCAGTTTGAGCATCACGGTGATATCAACGTTGTCGACCATGTCAACTTTGACGTCCGTCCTGGTCAGACCATGGGCCTGGTGGGCGAGTCCGGTTGCGGTAAGTCCATCACCACGCTGGCCATCATGGGCCTGACCGATGAGGACGAGCACCTTTCCGGCGAGGTCCTCTGGGAGGGCCGTGACCTGCTCAAGATGAGCAAGAAGGAGTGGTTCGGCCTGCGTGGTACCGATATCGCTATGGTCTATCAGGACGCCCTGTCCTCGCTCAACCCCTCCATGCTCATCTCTGCCCAGATGAAGCAGCTCACCAAGCGCGGCGGAACCCGCAGCGCCGAGGAGCTCCTGGAGCTCGTCGGCCTCGATCCCAAGCGCACGCTCGAGAGCTATCCGCATGAGCTCTCCGGCGGCCAGCGTCAGCGTGTCCTGATCGCTATGGCCCTTACCCGCGACCCCAAGCTGGTCATCTGCGACGAGCCCACGACCGCTCTGGACGTTACCGTCCAGAAGCAGGTCATCAAGCTGCTCAACGATCTTCAGGCCAAGCTCGGCTTTGCCATGATCTTCGTTTCGCATGACCTGGCTCTGGTCGCCGAGGTCGCCCACAACATCACGGTTATGTACGCCGGTCAGGTTATCGAGCAGGCACCCACCAAGGAGCTGCTCACCAACCCGATCCACGAGTACACCCGCGGTCTTCTGGGCTCCGTTCTGTCCATCGAGAGCGGCTCGGGCCGTCTGCACCAGGTCCCCGGCGCCGTTCCCAGCCCGCGAGATTTCCCCAAGGGCGATCGCTTCGCACCCCGCTCGAGCCATCCGCGTATTGGCCTGGATACCCGTCCGGTCTTCAAGCGCGTGCCCGGCACCGAGCACTTCTATTCCGAGCTCCCCGACGAGGTGCTCAAGGCAAATGGTTTGACCCCTCACGCGGAGGTGATGTAGATGAGCGAGACCGCAGTCAACGGCGTCGAGCCGATCATCTTCCTTGATGACGTCCACGTCACCTTTAGGACCCGTACCGGCTCGATTCTGCACCCCAACCTGGTTCACGCCGTCCAGGGTGTTACGATTAAGCTCATGCCCGGTCAGACGATTGGCATCGTCGGCGAGTCCGGTTGCGGTAAGTCCACCACCGCCAACGTCATGTGCGGCCTGCAGGCCCCCACGAGCGGCAAGGTCTACTTTAAGGGCAAGGACGTTACCAAACGTACCGCCGAGGACCGTCGCCACATGGGTCGCGTCATCTCGGTCGTGTTCCAAAACCCGGCCACGGCGCTCAACCCCCGCATGGTCGTTCGCGAGCAACTGCTCGACCCCATGCGCGTCCACAACCTGGGTACCGAGGCCGAGCAGGAGAAGCGCGTCAAGGAACTCTTGGAGCTCACCGGTCTGCCCAGCTCCGCCGCCGAGGTTCTTCCCGGCCAGCTTTCGGGTGGCCAGCGCCAGCGCGTCGCAATTGCCCGTGCCCTGTCGCTGAACCCCGATGCCATCATCGCCGACGAGCCCACCTCGGCTCTGGACGTTTCGGTCCGCGCGCAGATTCTGAATCTGCTGACCGACCTTAAGAAGGAGCTCGGCCTGGCCATGGTGTTCATCAGCCATGACATCCAGACGGTCCGCTATATCTCTGACGACATCATCGTTATGAATGGCGGCAAGATCGTCGAGCAGGGCGAGGCCAAGCAGGTCTTCCAGCACCCCCAGGACCCCTACACCAAGATGCTGCTCGGCGCTGCGCCGTCGCTGCTGCACCCCAAGCTCGGCGAGTAGCCTCGCTTTCCCTCCCGTGCGCCCGGCCCCCTTGCCGGGCGCACCTCCGTTGCGATTTCGAAAGGTTGGGTTCACGAGCCATGCCAAGTGCTCAGGAGCTACAACATCAATTTGGTGAATATCGAGGCGCCATGCCCCGTCCATCAGATTTCGATCTCTTTTGGAAGGATCGCATGGCCGAGGCCGACGCCGTCGGGCTTGACTATGCGATCGAGGCGGCATCGGTCACCGATGCCGCGACCTGCCAGCTTTTCGACCTCTGGTATACCGGCATGTGTGGCGCGCGCCTGCATGCCAAGTACCTTAAACCCGTCTCGGACGAGCCCGTGCCATTGGTACTTCAGTTCCATGGGTATCCGGGTGCAAGCCGCAGCTGGTTTGAGCAGGCGTCGTTTGCGGGCATGGGCATGGCACTCATCGCCCTCGACTGCCCCGGCCAAGGAGGTCCCTCCGAGGACATTGGTGGATTTGAGGGCACAACGGTTGCCGGTCATATCGTCGCCGGTATCGACGGCGATCCGGCCAACCTCTACTATGTCCGCTTGCACCAAGATATTCGCATCCTGTGCCGCATCGTTCGCGAGCTCGAGGGCATCGATCTTGCGCGTGTGTTTGTGAACGGCGCGTCGCAGGGTGGTGGTTTGGGCATTGCGACCTGTGCGCTTAACAGCGAGCTTATCAATCGTGCCGCCATCCTCTATCCCTTCCTGTCAGATTTCCGCCTAGTCTGGGATTTGGATGCAGACGACATTGCCTACGAGGGCCTGCGCTATTGGTCTCGCTGGTTTGACGAGGACTCGACTCGTATTGACGAAGCCTATGCCAAGCTGGCGTACTTCGATTCCAAGAACTTTGCCCCTATGGTCAAATGCCCCGTGCTGTTTGGCACCGGCACAGCCGATATCGTCTGCCCGCCAGCGACGCAGTTTGCGGTCTATAACAACCTGACCTGCGAAAAGCGTCATGAGTTCTTTGAAGGCTTTGGCCACGAGGAGATTCAGGATTTTGACGATCTGATCATTCCGTTTTTCTGCAAGGGAGGGGAGGCTCATGTCTAAGTGCGAGAGCAATGTTAATGAGCTGATTGTCCCCGGGCTCGTGGGAATTCCTGGAACGGTTTCGTCAAGGCTCGCAGAATATCGGGACTGGCGCGGTGATGTCCAAGCAGATGTTTCTGATTTAGAGACATGCGCTTCGAATCTTGAGATTCAAGGCCTGGCCATTACGGCGATTGACTTTGTTAACCCCTGCGCCCGTTACTCGGAGGTCTCCTATGAGCTCGCTGACGATGCGATTCACGCTCGTTTGATCGAGCCTGTCGGTCGTGCCCGAGTGTCTGAGCGCGTGCCGCTGTGCCTGATGTTCCACGATATCGATCGGCCTGTGCGCGGCTGGCATCACATGACGAGATTTGCCGCCATGGGGTATGCCGTCCTCGCGCTGGATGACGATGTTGCTGGTGCGGACGACCTGCAGCGGGGGATTTCTTCGCCCGCTTTTGTCGAGCGCGTCCGTTGGGGTTGCGCGCTGGCGAAGGTGGCGCGCAATCTTGATGGCATGGACCCCGACCGCATCTTTGCATGGGGCGAGGGTCTAGGCGGCGGAGTCGCGCTGGCGGTTTCTGCTCTGGACGAGCGGGGTCTCGCCTGCACGGCGGTTGCCAATCCGCTTCCTGGCGGCCTCGAGGCGCTGTCGTCTCGGGTGCGCGGATCGGTGCTCATGGGCACATCGCTCATGGATACCGTGAGCGATCCCAAGGATCAGTTTGCCGTATTCAACGGTCTTGAGTGTGACCGGAGACATATCATCTATGCCAAATACGCTCACGAGCGCATCAATGCGTTCGAAAACGAAGTCGTCGACTTTTTTAACCAAACGTTCTACTCGTGTTCTTTGGCCTAGACGGCCTGGACACTGCCAACAAGAGTGGGCGGCATAGGGCTGCCCACCAGACAACTAAGGAGATTCTTGTGGCAACTCAGAAATTCACCGGCGTTATCCCTCCCGTCGTTGTTCCCGATACCGAAGACCACCAGCTCGATGTTGCCTCCTTTGAGCGCAGCATCAACCGCATGATCGATGCCGGCGTCGATGGCTTGTTCTTCCTGGGCTCCTCGGGCGAGGTCGTCTTCTCCACCGACGAGCGTCGCCGTCAGATCATCTCCGAGGCCGTCCGTATCGTCGACCACCGCGTTCCCGTTCTGGTCGGCATCATCGACACCGAGACCGAGCGCATGATCGAGCACGGTAAGGTCGCTCAGGAGCTGGGCGCCGATGCGCTTGTCGCCACCTGCCCGTTCTATGCCCTGCAGGGCATGACCGAGGTCGAGGAGCACTTCCGCATCCTGCATGAGGAACTCGACCTGCCCATCTTCGCCTATGACATCCCCGTGTGTGTCCACACCAAGCTCCCGTGGAAGCTCCTTGCCAAGCTCGGTGCCGAGGGCGTTCTGGCCGGCGTCAAGGATTCCTCGGGTGATGACATCTCGTTCCGCTACCTCGTTCAGGAGAACGAGAAGAACGGCCATCCGATGAGCATCCTCACCGGTCACGAGGTTGTTGTCGACGGCGCCTACCTCGGTGGCGCCGACGGTTCCGTTCCGGGTCTCGCCAACGTTGAGCCCGAGGGCTACGTGCGTCAGTGGAAGGCCGCTCAGGCTGGTGACTGGGCTACCGTCAAGGCCGAGCAGGATCGCCTCAATGAGATTTCGCACATCTGGGATGTCACCTCGGGCGTCCAGGGTTATGCCGGTGGCGTCGGCGCCTTCAAGACCGCTATGAACCTCATGGGTATCTTCGACAGCCCGACCATGCCGCGCCCGGTGAAGGCCATGACCGGCGAGAACGTCGAGGCGATTAAGAAGGTCCTCCAGGACAACGGTCTCCTGTAAAGCTTCCCCGGGCACCCGACCTCGCCGTTCAACCGTGCGGCCATGACCCATTAGATCAATGGTCACACGGTTTCTTGGCGATCTCGGGCACCTGGAAAACCTTTTCCGCGCTGTGACGGCTAGCCTGACGGCGCATTTCCTGTAGTTGTTTTTTATCTCCTAAGGAGAGCGACATGGAGAACAAGTACGTCTGCTCTGTCGATATCGGCGGAACTAAGATCGCGACTGCCATCATGGAGTACCCGGCTGACGGCAGCGTGCCCCATCCCGTTTTTGAGGCCGAGGTTCCCACCGAGGCCCAAGAGGGCGGCGAGGCCGTCTTCCAGCGTATCGAGGCGTCCATCAAGGCTGCTCTCGAGGCGAATCCCGATGTCGAGGTCCTTGGCGTCGGTATCGGTGCCGCCGGCGTTGTCGATCCCAAGACGGGTGCCATTGCGTATGCCAACGAGATCATGCCCGGCTGGTCCGGCGTTCAGTTGGGGCCGCGTCTGCGCGAGGACCTCGGTCTTCCCGTTGCCGTTGTAGGCGACGTGCAGGCTCATGCTCTGGGCGAGGCCCACTGGGGCGTCGGCAAGGGCAAGTTTTCCGTCTTGTGTCTTGGCATCGGTACGGGCATCGGCGGCGCATATGTCGAGAATGGCCGCGTGATGCAGGGCTTCCATGGTGCTGCCGGCCATATGGGCCACATCGAGTGCTCGGCTGCCGCCGGCATTCCCTGCGCCTGCGGGCGTTCCGGCCATCTGGAGTCGGTTGCTTCGGGCACTTCCATTGGTCGAATGTACGATGAGCGTTTTGGCCGCGTCGACCCCAGCCGTCCTTCGGTCGGTCGCGATGTGAACGACCTGTGCCGTGCGGGCGACGCAAAGGCGACCGAGGTCATCCATGACGCCGGCTTTGCGCTGGGTGCCAGCTTGGGCTCGCTCGCTAACATCCTGGACCCTGAGGTCATCGTGCTTTCGGGCGGCGTGATTCACCAAGGTCCCGATTGGCGTTCACAGACTTGGAAGGATTCGGTGCACGAGGGCTATGCCAGCCAGGCGCTCGATCCGCTTCAGGACACGCCGATCCTCATCGGTTCTCTGGAGGGCGATGCTCCGCTCATCGGTGCCGCCGAACACCTTCTTGCGTCGTTGAAATAAACATAGCTACCAAGTGCGCCTTCTGAGGTGCCGCAGATTGACGTGAAAGAGGAGCGAAGCGTACTTCGGTACGCGAGCGACGGTTTGAACGTCAAGGTGCGGTGTCTCAGAAGGCTGTTTTTGAGAAAGGTTGAGTCGAACATGACCGTTGATCCTTTGATCCAGTCCCTGAAGGGTAAGCTCGTCGTGAGCGTTCAGGCGTATATGGGCGAGCCGCTTCGTACGCCCGAGACCATGGCGCAAATGTCTCGCGCTTGCGAGCTCGGCGGCGCCGCCGCCATTCGCTGCCAGGGCCTTGCCGACATTGCCGCCATTAAGGGTCGCTGTGAGGTTCCCGTCATCGGCCTGTGGAAGGATGGGCACGAGGGCGTTTACATCACGCCGACGCTGCGTCACGCTCGCGCCTGCGTTGCTGCCGGTGCCGATATCGTGGCGATCGACGCCACCGATCGTCCGCGCCCCGATGGCAAGACGGTCGAGGATACCTTCCGCCCGCTGCACGAGGAGGGTGTGCTCCTGATGGCGGATTGTGCCACCATCGAGGATATTCGCCGTGCTGTTGATATGGGCTTTGACCTGGTATCCACCACGCTTTCTCACGGCGTCGCCGCCATCGACTGCACTATGGCCGATGGCCCCGACCTGCCGCTCCTGCGTCAGGCGACTGAGGAATTCCCCGGCCTTCCTATCATTTGCGAGGGTCGCGTGCATACGCCCGAGGAGGCTCGCGCCGCAATCGATGCTGGCGCCTGGGCCGTTGTCGTCGGCACCGCCATCACGCACCCCACGAGTATTACGAGTTGGTTCAAGGCTGCACTTGAGGCGTAAGACAGGCCTCGTATCCGCTCGGGGCGGTATACTCAATATAGGCAATTGACCGCGCGGGATCCGGGTTGCTGGGTCCCGCGCTTGTTTTCGGGAGGCAGCACATGCAAAAGGGAGATGCCATGGATGCGGCGGAGCGCTCGGAGCGCATCCCCGATATCGTCATCATCACCGGAATGTCCGGATCGGGCCGCACACAGGCCATGCACGTGTTCGAGGACATGGGCTATTTTTGCATCGATAACCTGCCTCCGCGTCTCATCGCCCAGCTTGCCGAGCTCGTCGGCATCAATACGGGCGTGGGCAGGCATCTCGCCGTCACCTGTGACCTGCGCAGCCAGGGCTTGTTCGATGAGCTGCTCGATGCCGTTGCCGCACTCGAGGAGCGCGAGATGAGCTGTGACATCGTGTTTCTCGAGGCCTCTGACGAGGTGCTGATCCGTCGTTATAGCGAAAACCGCCGCCGCCATCCCATTGCCAAGCCGGGGGAGACTACGGCCGATGCGATTCAGCGCGAGCGCCTGCAGCTGCAGGGTGTGCGCGACCGAGCCGATATGATCATCGACACGAGCCGCCTGCGTACCTCTGCCCTGCGCAACAAGCTACGTATGGCATTTTCCGAGCTGTCCGACCAGCAGCTCATGGACGTTCACGTGTTCTCGTTTGGCTTTAAGCACGGTATGCCCGTCGAGGCGGACATTATGATCGACGTTCGCTTCCTGCCCAATCCGTTCTACGATCCCGAGATGCGCACCATGACCGGTCTCGATAAGAAGGTCTCCGACTTTGTTCTGGACCATCCCAAGACCCAGGAGTTCTGGAAAGCTTGGACGCAGCTGCTCGATACGGTCATGCCCGGCTATATCGCGGAGGGCAAGCCACAGCTTTCTATTGCCATCGGCTGCACGGGCGGTCAACACCGCAGCGTTGCCATCGCCGAGGCCACGGCACGTTATTTGGAAGGCGCCCAATATCACGTGAGCATTTCCCACCGCGACCTGTCGCGCGCCAACACGAAGGCATAGGCCTGCATGTCGTTTACCGCTGAGGTGCGCGACGAGCTTGCGCGCTGCGAACCCGAATGTGAATACTGCGACTTGTCGACGCTTGCCGCCCTGACGCGTGTGAGCGGTACACTTTCGCTGGCCGGCTCCGGGCGGTATCGTTTGACGGTCGCGACCGAGACGGGTGCCGTCGCGCGCACGATGATCACGCTGACGCATCGCATCCTTAAGCTCAAAACGGAATTCACCGTTCGTAAATCGGTCTTGCATAAGGTCCGTAACTATCTCATTACCCTGCCCGATCAACCCGACCTGGACAAGGCTCTGGTGCTGCTGGGCATTCTCGACCGCAGGGGAGGGCTCGTCGCCGGTGTTCCCCGGCACATCGTTGCCCGTCCCTGCTGCAGGCTTGCCTACATCCGCGGCGCGCTCATCGCCGGCGGTTTCGTGGCCGATCCCCGCGGCGACTTTCATTTGGAGATCGCGGTGCAGGGCGAGCAGTATGCCCGGGGACTTTGCGATCTATTGGAGCAGATTGGGGTCCATGCGCGCGTTAACGCGCGGCGCGGATCCTTTGCTGTCTACATTAAAAGCGCCGAGGAGATCGAGCAGCTCCTAAAGCTGATTGGCGCCAAGCGCAGCGTTGCCGAGATCGAGGAAGCGCGCGCGGTCAAATTGGTTAAGAACGACGTAAACCGTCGCGTGAATGCCGAACTGGCCAATCAGACCAGAAGTGCGGGTGCCGCCCAGCATCAGCTTGCGATGATCGATGAGCTCGAACAGCGGGGTTTGCGCGACACGCTTCCGGACGCCTTGGCAGTCTTTTGCGACCTGCGCGAGCGCTATCCCGATCTGTCGCTGCGCGATCTGGGCGAGATGGCTGACCCTCCCTTGTCGAAGTCTGCCCTGTACCATCGCGTTTTGAGGCTTGAAAAGCTCATTGAAGCAAACAAGTAGTTTGAAGTATCGACTTATATACGGATTTAGCTGCTATTTTAGTATTTAAAACGTTTTAACGTAAATTTGATTTTCAATTTCGAGCATTCTCGTGAAATTCAAGTCAAAAAAAAGGTATATTAGGCGAGTGGTTAGTTTGTGGGCCTCAACGGCGGGCGCTGTAGCTCGCGGGGGCCTTACGAAAGGAGACACAATGGCAGTAAAGGTTGCTATTAACGGCTTCGGTCGCATCGGTCGTCTGGCTTTCCGTCAGATGTTCGGTCATGAGGGCTCCGAGATCGTCGCTATCAACGACCTCACCTCTCCCGATATGCTCGCTTACCTGCTGAAGTACGACTCCACGCAGGGCAACTACGCTCGCGATCACGAGGTCGTTGCTGGCGAGGATTCCATCACCGTTGACGGCAAGGAGATCAAGATCTACAAGGAGGCCGACGCTAACAACCTGCCTTGGGGCGACCTTGACGTCGACGTCGTTCTCGAGTGCACCGGCTTCTACACCAGCAAGGCTAAGGCTCAGGCCCACATCAACGCTGGCGCCAAGAAGGTCGTCATCTCCGCTCCGGCCGGCAGCGATCTGCCCACCATCGTGTACAACGTCAACCATGAGACGCTGACCGCTGAGGACAACATCATCTCCGCTGCTTCCTGCACCACCAACTGCCTCGCCCCGATGGCCAAGGGTCTGAACGACTTCGCTCCCATCGTGTCCGGCATCATGACCACCATCCACGCCTTCACCGGCGACCAGATGCCGCTCGACGGCCCGCAGCGCAAGGGCAACTTCCGTCGCTCCCGCGCCTGCTCCGAGAACATCGTCCCGAACACCACGGGCGCTGCCAAGGCCATCGGCCTGGTTCTCCCCGAGCTCAACGGCAAGCTCATCGGTGCCGCCCAGCGCGTCCCGACGCCGACCGGCTCGCTGACCAACCTCTACGCCGTCGTTGACAAGAAGGTCACCGTCGACGAGGTCAACGCTGCCATGAAGGCCTACGCCGAGACCATCCCCGAGACCTTCGCCTACAACGAGGACCAGATCGTCTCCCGCGACATCGTCGGCGAGACCCACGGCTCCATCTTCGACGCCACTCAGACCATGTGCTCTGACCTCGGCAACGGCCAGACCCTCGTTCAGGTCACCTCTTGGTACGACAACGAGAACTCCTACACCTCTCAGATGGTCCGCACCATCAAGTACTTCGAGAAGTTCGTTGCTTAATTTAGCTTTTAGCGAATAGCTCGTTGAGCGTCTAAAGAAGGGCGCGGCCTTATAGGGCTTACACCCTAGGGTCGCGCCCTTTTTATAAGAAATCGTCTGCCGTAATGGGAGGCAGACACGTACGAAAGGTAGAAGCAAACATGGCCTTTACCAAGAAGACCGTCCGCGACATCGATGTCGACGGAAAGCGCGTTCTCGTCCGCGTTGACTTTAACGTGCCTATCAAGGATGGCGTCGTTGGCGACACCACCCGTATCAAGGCTGCCCTGCCCACCATCAACTACCTCGTTGAGCACAACGCTCGCGTCATCCTCATGAGCCACCTCGGCCGTCCCGAGGGCACCGGCTTCCAGCCCGAGCTGTCCCTCGAGCCCGTCGCCAAGAAACTCGCTGAGCTCTCTGGTCTCGACGTTGCCTTTGTCGCTGACACCTACGGCGAGAAGGCTGCTGAGGCTGTCGCCGCCGTCGAGCCGGGTAAGGTCCTCGTTCTCGAGAACGTCCGTTTTGACAAGCGTGAGAAGAAGAACGATCCCGAGATCGCCAAGAAGCTCGCTTCCTATGGTGACGTCTTCGTTCTCGATGCCTTCGGCACCGCTCACCGCGCCCAGGGTTCCGTCGTGGGCCCCGCCGCTTACCTGCCTGCCGTCGCCGGCTTCTTGCTCGAGAAGGAGGTCGACACGCTGACCGGCATCTTCGCCGAGCCCGAGCGCCCCTTCGTCGCCATCGTCGGCGGTTCCAAGGTTTCCTCCAAGATCGGCGTTCTCGATCACCTCATCGACTCCGCTGACACCCTGATCATCGGTGGCGGCATGGCCTACACCTTCTTCCTGGCTCAGGGCCTGTCCGTTGGTCAGTCCCTCAAGGAAGAGGACTGGGTCGAGCGCGCCGGCGAGATGCTCAAGAAGGCCGAGGAGAAGGGCGTTAAGATCCTGCTCCCCATCGACAACCGCGTTGCCGATCACTTTGGCGAGGACGCTGTCCCCGAGGTTGTCGCTTCCGACGCTATCCCCGACGATCGTGAGGGCATGGACATCGGCCCCAAGACCGAGGAGCTCTACGCCGAGGCCGTCAAGGGCGCCAAGACCGTGTTCTGGAATGGCCCCATGGGCGTCTTCGAGTTTGACAACTTCGCTCACGGCACCCAGGCTATCGCCGAGGCTGTCGCCGAGGCCGACTGCACCTCGATCATCGGCGGTGGCGACTCCGTCGCAGCTGTCAACAAGTTCAACCTGGCCGACAAGATGAGCTGGATCTCCACCGGTGGTGGCGCTTCCATGGAGCTCGTCGAGGGTAAGGCCCTGCCCGGAGTGGAGGCGCTTCTCGATGCCTAATCGCACCCTTCTTATCGCTGGTAACTGGAAGATGAACAACGACGTCGCCGAGGCTGCCAAGCTCGCCGACGAGCTGGCCCAGGCTCTGCCCGAGGTTCCGGCTGGCGTCGAGGTGCTCGTCTGCCCTCCGACCATCGACATCACCACGGTTCATGACCGCATTCAGGCTGCCCCCATCGCCCTCGGTGCACAGAACGTGTACTGGGAGGCCAAGGGCGCCTTCACCGGTGAGTCCTCTTGCGACATGCTCAAGTCCGCTGGCTGCACCTACTGCATCATCGGTCACTCCGAGCGTCGCGACTACTTCCACGAGACCGACGAGGACCAGAACAAGAAGGCCAAGGCTCTCGTTGCCGCCGGC
This sequence comes from Collinsella sp. CLA-JM-H32, assembly GCF_040098165.1. NCBI lineage: Bacteria > Bacillati > Actinomycetota > Coriobacteriia > Coriobacteriales > Coriobacteriaceae > Collinsella > Collinsella sp. CLA-JM-H32. The sequence continues at coordinate 77,562 of NZ_JBBNMZ010000010.1, read as the reverse complement.
CTTGTTCCCGTCTTCTGCTGCGGCGAGTCCCTCGAGGTCCGCGAGGCCGGCACCTATGTCGAGCACGTCGTGAACCAGGTCAAGGCTGGCCTTGCTGGTCTTGAGATCACCTGCCCCAAGCAGGTCGTCGTCGCCTATGAGCCCATCTGGGCCATCGGCACCGGCAAGACCGCTACCGCTGAGGACGCTCAGGAGGTTTGCGGCGCTATCCGTGAGACCCTCAAGGAGATGTTCGGCGAGGAGCTCGCCAACGGCATCCGTGTTCTCTACGGTGGTTCCGCCAAGCCCGGAAACATCGCCGAGCTCGTCGCCAAGCCCGACGTTGACGGCGCCCTCGTGGGCGGCGCTTCGCTCAAGGCTGCCGACTTCGCCTCTATGGTCGCCAAGGCAGGCGAGTAGGACATATGGCACAGCGTCATCTTCCTGCACTCCTGATCATCATGGACGGCTGCGGCCTGGCTCCGGCCGATGGCGAGAACGCCGTCGCCGCTGCCAAGACGCCCTTCCTTGATGGCCTGTACGAGAAGTATCCTCACACCACGCTCGGTGCTTCGGGCGAGGACGTGGGCCTTCCCGACGGCCAGATGGGCAACTCCGAGGTGGGTCACCTCAACATCGGTGCCGGTCGCATCGTGTTCCAGGAGCTTTCGCGCATCAACAATGCCATCAAGGACGGCTCCATCGCCAAGAACGAGGTTTTCGTCAAGGCCATGGACGATGTCAAGGCTGACGGCAAGACTCTCCACCTCATGGGCCTTATGAGCCCTGGCGGCGTTCACTCCCACATGAACCACGTCGAGGCTCTGGTCAAGATGGCTGCCGAGCATGGTGTCAAGACCGTTCGCGTCCACGCCTTCATGGATGGCCGCGACGTCGACCCGCAGTCCGGTGCCGGTTACATGAGTGAGTTCTGCGCCTTCCTGGCCAAGATTTCCGAGGAGACCGGTTGCGACGCTCGCGTTGCCACCGTCTCGGGCCGTTATTGGGCGATGGACCGCGACAACCGTTGGGAGCGCATCCAGCGCGCCTACGACGTCATGGTCAACGCGTCCGATGCTGATACCGACCCCGTTGCCGGTATCAAGGCCTACTACGAGAAGGACCCGCGCGGCGACGAGTTCGTCGAGCCCTTCGCTGCCCACAACGAGGGCATTCACGAGGGCGACGCGGCCATCTTCTTCAACTTCCGTCCCGACCGCGCTCGTCAGATGACCCGCGTGTTCACGGACAAGGAGTTCGACGGCTTTGAGCGCGAGCAAATCAAGCTTTCGCACTTTGTGACGATGACCGAGTACGATCCGACGTTTGACGTCGAGGTCGCCTTCCCCAAGACGTTCCCCGAGAACGTCCTGGCCGACGTTATCGCCGCCAATGGCCTGAAGCAGCTGCACACCGCCGAGACCGAGAAATACGCCCACGTGACGTTCTTCCTCAACGGTGGCATCGAGGAGCCCAAGGAGGGCGAGGAGCGCGTGCTCGTCGCTTCCCCCAAGGTTGCTACCTACGATCTGCAGCCCGAGATGAGCGCTCCCGAGGTTACCGAGAAGCTCGTCGCCGCCATCAACGAGGATCGCGCTGATTTCTACATCGTGAACTTCGCAAACTGCGACATGGTTGGTCACACCGGTGTCTTCGACGCTGCCGTTAAGGCTGTCGAGGCTGTTGACGATGCCCTGTCCAGGGTTGTCCCGGCGATTCTCGCCAAGGGCGGCTTTGCGCTGATTACCGCCGACCACGGCAACGCCGATCACATGTTTGACGTTGCTTCCGACGGTTCCAAGCATCCGTTTACGGCTCACACCACCAACCGCGTGCCGTTCATCATCGTTGATGAGAAGGCCAAGCTCACCGGTATCGAGGACGGCCGTCTTTCCGATATCGCTCCGACCATGCTCACCATGGCTGGTATTGAGCCTTCCGCCGAGATGACGGGCCGCGTGCTCGCCACCGAGGCCTAATAGAAAACAAATACCGTTTTCTAGTAAGGGGGTTGTCCACAACCGGACAACCCCCTTTTTTGGTATTTCTGCCATTTCCACCCCGTCCTTGAGTGGCAGGTAGGGGAGAGCGGGGGATTGTGGTACAGTACTGGAGTTTGAACTGTTCTATTAAGGAGCTTATCTATGGGTCCGTTCCAGATTCTTCTGTTTGTCGTTTGGGCTGTCTCTGCCGTGGCGCTGACGATTCTCGTCCTGATGCATTCCGGTAAGGGCACCGGCGTTTCGGATATGATCGCTAGCTCGCTGTATAACTCCAGCTCTGCCACGGGCGTCATGGAGCAGAACCTCGATCGCCTGACGGTAATTATGGCCGTTGTTTTTGCCGTGTGCGTCGTCCTGTGCATGTTCTTCTTCCCGCAGGGCATCGTCGGCTTCTAAGCACGAGCCGTATAAATACTTGAAAAGGGTTCCGCAAGTGCGGGACCCTTTTTGTTTACATATTTGTAACAGAGTCAAAATATCCCCACATACTTCGCCCAACTAAAGAAATTCTTGACCGTTGACCGGAATTAGCCCCAAATCGTGCATAAAATGCGCTACTGTATTGCAAAACGTTGGTCCGTTGTGCATAACCAGCCATAGCGACGGGCGGCGTTTTAATGGTTCGGATCGGATTGTCTCGACATGTGTCCGACTGAACATTTCTTTGTCCTATCTCATAAGGAGGATGGCATGGCTGATTCTATGTTCCACCAGCCCGTTATGGGTCGTCGCGCCTTTGTCGGCGGCACCCTCGCTGCGAGCTCCATGGCTTTTCTTGCCGCATGCGGCAAGAAGGGCGGCGACGCTTCCGGTTCTGAGTCCGGTTCGACGCTGAACTTCTACATCAACAACCCGGTCTGCATCGACCCCTACAACGTCCAGGAGGACCAGGGCACTCAGGTCGAGTACCAGCTCTTTGATGCTCTGACCTCTTATGACGCCGAGAAGGGCAAGATCGTCCCGCTGGCTTGCGAGTCCTTCGAGGCCAACGACGACGCCACCGAGTTCACCTTCAAGATCAAGAAGGCCAAGTTCCACAACGGTGACGACGTTACCTCCAAGTCCTTCAAGCTCGCTTGGGAGCGTCTGGTCAACACCAAGTCGGCCATCGCTACCGAGTACGGCCCTTCCGAGGTCTCCTATCACCTTTCCATGGTCGAGGGCTATGACGACCTGCTTGCCGGTAACGCTACCGAGCTCAGCGGTGTTACTTGCCCCGACGATGAGACCCTCGTCGTCAAGCTGTCTTCCGCTTACGCCGACTTCCCCTTCGTTGCCTCTCACCCGGCTCTGGCCCCGGTTCCCGAGTGCGCCGAGTCCGATGTCAAGAGCTTCTACCTTGCCCCGATCGGTAACGGCCCGTTCATGATGGACGGCAAGTGGGAGGATGGTCAGGAGATCAACCTCAAGAAGTTCGACGATTACTATGGCGACAAGGCCAAGATCGATGGCATCCACTTCCAGGTCATCAAGGACATGGAGACCGCTTACAAGGAGTTCCAGGCCGGTAACCTCGATGTCTGCGACGTTCCCGTTGCTCAGATCGACGCTGCCAAGAAGGATCGCGGCGTGTCCAAGGACGGCTACACCATGGGTGACGGCGAGCGCATGCTGCTCGGCGCCGAGCCTTCCACCTACTACCTGACCTGCAACAACACGGCCGAGCCGTTCAACAACGCCGACCTGCGCAGGGGTATCTCCCTGGCCATCAACCGTGAGGCCATCTGCAAGACCATCTTCAAGGGTACCCGTACTCCTGCCGACGGCATTGTTCCTCCGGGTATCGATGGCTACAAGGAGGGCGCATGGGAGTTCTGCGCCTATGACGTCGACAAGGCTAACGAGTACCTCGACAAGGTTGCTCCCGCTGGCGCTAACGGCGATCGTGGCATTAACGTGACTCTGTCCTACAACCAGGACGGTGGCCACAAGGAGATCATGGAGTCCATCATCGGCGACCTCGCCAAGGTTGGCGTTACCGCTGTCTCCGATACCCCCGAGTGGTCTGCCCTGCTCGAGCAGTATCAGAACTTTAACTATCAGTTCGGTCGTCTGGGTTGGATTGCTGACTACCCGATCATGGACAACTTCCTGTATCCGCTGTTCCACTCCGACTCCCTCGGTGGCGACAACCGCTCTGGTTACAACAACCCCGAGTTCGACGCCAAGGTCGATGAGGCCCGTACCACGGTTGACGACGAAGAGCGCGTCGCTAAGATGCAGGAAGCCGATGCAATGGTCGCTGCCGACTGCCCGGTCATCCCGGTGATGTTCTACACGCACACCATCGCCGGCTCCGATCGCATCAAGCACCTCTATGTCGATCCGCAGAAGCACGCCGATCTGGGTACCGCTGAGCTCGCCTAAGAGTTTGCAGCTTCCGTGAGGGTCAAGTATTTACGTAGACCTCATGGGAAACATACAGTTCTCCCTAACCTGGGGTAAACTGGCTGATGGTAATTTTGGGATGCCGGTCTGGCGATCGGCATCCCATTTAGGTTAATCCCTAGATAGGGGAGTGGTATGGGTAAGTACATCGTTAAACGTGTGCTTCAGTTCATCCCGGTGTTTTTGGGCGTTACGCTGATTTTGTTCGCCCTCCAGAATATCGTGCCGGGAGATCCGATCAAGCTGATCGGTGGAGACAAGGCTCTGTCCCCCGAGGTGGAGCTTCAGCTTCGCGTCCGCTATCACCTGGTCCAGTCGGACGAGGACGGCAACGCGATCCTTGACGAGAACGGCGACCCCGTTCAAACGTCGCTCGTGGACCGTTACTTGTATTACATGAACGGCCTGCTTCATGGCGATCTGGGCAATTCGTATCAGCGCAAGCTGCCGGTTACGGAAATCTTTGCCCAGAAGTATCCGTATACGGTCAAACTTGCCGCGTGTGCCATCGTGCTCGAGGCAATCATGGGTATCGGTGCGGGTATCATTTCGGCGGTAAAGCGTTATTCCTTCTGGGATATTTTGGTAACGCTCACCACGTCGATCCTCGTTGCCGTCCCGGCCTTCTGGCTCGGTATGTTGCTGCAACTGTTCTTTGGCGTCATTCTCAAGGACGCCACGGGCGGTGCATTCTCCATGCCGATCTCGGGTGCCGGCGGTGCCAGCTCTCAGTATCAGGATTGGATGCACTATGTGCTTCCGACCATTACGCTGGCTTCGGTTTCGACCGCTTATGCTGCCCGCATTATGCGCTCGCAGCTGCTTGACGTCATGAACCAGGATTACATTCGTACGGCAAAAGCCAAGGGTCTCTCCAATCGCGCGATCATCATCAAGCATGCGCTTAAGAATGCACTCATCCCCGTCGTTACCTATATTGGTGTCGACTTTGGCGGCATGCTTTCGGGCGCCATCCTGACCGAGACGGTCTTTAACTGGCCCGGTATCGGCTATGAGGTCTATCGCGCCATTAGTATGCGTGACTGGCCCATCGTTATGGGCGGCGTTACGCTCATCGTCGTCGTCGTCATGGTGATCAACCTGCTCGTCGACATTAGCTATGCATTCCTCGACCCGCGCATCCGCCTTGGCGGTCCGTCGGATAAGGCCTAAGGGAGGTACGTCTCATGCAGGAAACTGATTCTCAGTCTCAGGAGCAGGCTACCGCCACCAAGGCCGCATCTGCTCCCGCCAAGTCCCGCACGCTGTGGGGCGACGCTTTTAAGCGTCTTCGTAAGAACAAGCTCGCCGTTATCGGTGTCTGCTGGATCATCATCGTCGTTGTGGTTGCCCTGACCGCAGATTTGTGGGCTAAGCCCTGGCTCGGTTCGCCAACGGCTTCCGACTCGACCACCATGGCCGAGACGTCGTTGATGGCTCCGTGTGCAGAGCACCCGTTTGGCACCGACGCCCTTGGTCGTGACATTCTCGTCCGCGTTATCTACGGTGCACGTGTTTCGCTTTCCGTCGGTATTATGGCCACTGCGATCTCCACGGTGATTGGTCTGGTCATGGGTGCTCTGGCCGGTTTCTACGGCGGCATCTGGGATACGATCATCATGCGCTGTGCGGATATTTTCCTGGCGTTCCCGTACGTGCTTTTCGTTGTCGCCATGATCGCCGTTATCGGCCGTGGTCTTCAGAACGTCTTTTTTGCCATCGGCATTCTCGGCTGGCCTTCGATTGCGCGTGTCTTCCGCTCTGCAATCTTGACGGTCAAGGAAAACGATTATGTTGACGCTGCGCGCGCGATGGGTGCATCTGATGCTCGTATCGTCGTGCGTCACATCTTCCCGAACTCCGTCGCCTCCATCGTGGTCTACGCGACCATGAACATTGGTGGCGCCATTCTGACCGAGTCCGCTCTGTCCTTCCTCGGCATGGGCGTTATTCCGCCTACGCCTTCGTGGGGCTCCATGATTCAGGACGGTCAGCAGTATCTTCTGACTGCTCCCTGGATGATGATCATGCCCGGTCTGGCAATTCTTTCGACGGTGCTCGCCTTCACCCTGCTGGGTGACGGTCTGCGCGACGCCCTCGACGTCAAGATGAAGGACGCATAAGGATGAAGAAGAACAAGAACTATGTGGACCTGAAGGACCAGCCGGTTCCCGAGGGCCAGCATCTGCTCGAGGTCGATGACCTTAAGATGTATTTCCACACCGAGGATGGCGTTGTTCGCGCTGTCGACGGTGTCTCCTACACGCTCGATCGCGGCGAGACCCTGGGCGTCGTCGGTGAGTCCGGCTCCGGTAAGTCCGTGACCGCCATGACCATCATGGGTCTTATCTCGATGCCTCCGGGAAAGATCGAGGGCGGCGACGTTCGCTATCGCGGTCGTTCTATCCTCGAGATGACCGAGGAAGAGATGCAGCACATTCGCGGTAACGACATCGCGATGATCTTCCAGGATCCTATGACCTCCTTGAACCCGGTCTATAAGATCGGCAAGCAGGTGGGCGAGGGTCTTCGTCTGCACCGCGGCTACTCCAAGCAGGAGGCGCTCAAGCGTGCCACTGAGCTTTTGGACCTCGTTGGTATTCCCGAGCCCGAGAAGCGCGTCAATGAGTATCCGCACCAGTTCTCTGGCGGTATGCGTCAGCGCGTCATGATTGCCATGGCTCTTGCCTGCGATCCTGATATTTTGATTGCCGACGAGCCCACGACTGCCCTGGACGTTACCATTCAGGCTCAGATTATTGAGCTTATGCAGGAAATGCAGGAGAAGAACGGCAACGCCATCATCATGATCACCCATGACCTGGGCGTTGTCGCTGATATGGCCGACAAGATCATGGTTATGTACGCCGGCCGTCCCGTCGAGTTCGGTACTGCTGAGGAAATCTTCTACGAGAGCCGCCACCCCTACACCTGGGGCCTTATCCGCTCCATCCCGGAGCAGGCCATCGATGAGAAGAAGCCGCTTACGCCGATTCATGGCAACCCGCCTTCGCTCATGAACCTGCCCGAGGGCTGCGTGTTCTCTCCTCGCTGCCCCTATGCGACGGATAAGTGCCGCAAGCAGCGCCCCGAGCGTTTTGTTACCGAGTCTGGTCACTATTCTGCGTGCCACTACGCTGGCGACCCCGAGTTCCTCAAGAACGCTCCTGTGACGTCCCGTACGCGCAAGGATTCCAAGAAGGGAGGCGAGGCGTAATGGCAGATACCAACGAGCGTACTCCGCTGCTGAAGGTCGAGCACCTCTCTAAGGAGTTCCCCGCTGAGTCCGGCATGTTCGCCAAGCGCTTCTCCAAGCGTGTCGTCTCTGCTGTAAATGACATCTCTTTTGAGATTTATCCTGGCGAGACCTTCGGTCTGGTTGGCGAGTCTGGTTGCGGTAAGTCCACCACGGGCCGTACTATCATGCGCCTGACCAAGCCGACCGCCGGTAAGGTGTTCTTCCAGGGTAAAGATGTTGCCGAGATGAGCAAGCATGAGATCAAGGACATGCGTCGCGAGATGCAGTTTATCTTCCAAGATCCTTATGCTTCGCTCAACCCTCGTATGACCATCGGTGAGATCGTCTCCGAGCCCATGACCATTCACGGCGTGGGCACCAAGGAGGAGCGCATTGAGCGCGTCCGCGAGCTTCTCGACGTTGTCGGACTGAACCCCGAGCACATCAACCGTTATCCTCATGAGTTCTCCGGCGGTCAGCGTCAGCGTGTCGGCATCGCCCGCGCGTTCGCTTTGAAGCCCAAGCTGATCATCTGCGACGAGCCGGTTTCCGCTTTGGATGTGTCCATTCAGGCCCAGGTTCTGAACCTGCTCAAGGAACTCCAAGACAAGTTCGGTACCGCGTATCTGTTTATCGCTCACGACCTGTCCGTCGTGCAGCACATTTCCGATCGCGTTGCCGTTATGTATCTGGGTAAGATGGTTGAGGTTTCGGACTGGAAGACGCTCTATAGCGAGCCTCACCATCCGTACACGCAGTCGCTGTTGTCTGCTGTGCCGGTTCCCGATCCGGATATCCAGAAGACGCGCAAGCGCATCATCCTTGCCGGCGATCCGCCGTCACCGCTGGATCCGCCGACCGGTTGCCGTTTCCACACCCGCTGCCCGATCGCGCAGGGTATCTGCTCTGAGAAACTTCCTGAGTTTAAGGAAGTTGCACCGGGCCACTGCTGCGCCTGCCACTTCGCCGAGCCGTTCCCGATCAAGGAATCGCACATCGACCTGTAGTCGGTTGTTCTTGTCCGGGCCCGCCCTGGTGTTACTTTTCAGAACGTCCTCGGACATGCAAGAAACCCCCGCTGCGCACTTCGTGCGGCGGGGGTTTCTTGCGTCCTGCGGAGTGTTCTGAAAAGTAACACCAGGGCGGGCCCTACGTTAACTCGGCAGGGGGAGTGCGATTCCTTGATCGCTCACTTTGTCTAATAAGAAATTTAGTGAGGCCGGAGCTTTAGCTCCGGCCTCCCCATATAAGGGCTCGGCAAAGCCGAGCCACCAAATTTGCATCAGCCCCCAGAACATGTTTGAGAACTGTGCCTGAAGTACGTATTTGCAGGCCCCGTATCGGTGTTGCCTCCCGGCGCATTCCGCAGGGGGAGCGATATTTTGCAGCACGAAGTGCGTAGCAAAATATCGCTCATGCCCGAGGACGCGCTGGGAGGCAACACCGATACGGGGCCGGACATATAGATCTACCTGCGCATTTACAAATTCGTAAACTTTTTTCTAAAAAGTGCTTGCACAGTTCTCGAATCATAGGTTATTATCTTCCTCGTTGAACGCGCGGGTCCAACAGAACGAACTGCGAATCAACAACATAGCATGTCGGAGTGGCGGAATTGGCAGACGCGCTAGCTTGAGGTGCTAGTGACCGCTTTTTGGTCATGCGGGTTCAAGTCCCGCCTCCGACACCATCGCATTTGAGAAGCCTCTTCGGAGGCTTTTTTTGTTACCGATAGACGGTGAGGTCCACGATGGAAACGCTTGAGCGCAACGAGTGGGCAGACGTTGCCCAACTGGTCGAGATCACGAGCGATGCTGTCATCATCTGTGAGCTCGACGGAACCATTCTTCATGTGAATAATCGTTTGCTCGACCTGATGTGCGAGGAACGCGCTGACATCATCAGCGGTGATGTCAAAGACGTTCTGTACTCGTCTGCCTTTGAGCGCGCGACCGAACATCGTCTGCCGTTTGAGACCGATGGCTCCGAGAGCGAGCTGATGCTCAAGCTGAGCGACGGGTCTTTTATTCCCGTCTTGGTCCGCGCGGGTTCCGTTACGCCTCCGCGTATCTTTGGACGTCGTGCACCGCGTGTCCTGGTGGCGCTTCACAGCATCGAAGAGCAGTATTCCCACGATCGTCAGCTCAAACGTGCGCTATCGGAGCTTAGGGTGGCGAATAAACGCCTTTCGGGTACCCTTTCAGTCATTATGAGTACCGTGGGCTCCGATGAGCTCCCCAGCTTGCTCGATACCGTTTTGAATCAGCTCGTTGGAACGCTCGATGCCTCCGGTGCGGCTATCTATTTTTCCGAGAGCGGCGGCTTTAAGCTCCGCGGTGTTTCTAAGGAGCTTGAGGACAGCTATCTGCCCGAGTTTATGCCGTACGGCGCGGGCATTCCGACCTACGTACTTCGCGAGTCGCGTGCCTGTCGCCTGTCGATCCAGCAGGACCTTGAGGGCGACCGGGTTGCTTCGGGTATGTTCATGGATTTGGACAATCGTTCCAAGCACTTGCTGCGCGTGCAGGATATGCCCCCGTATCGCAGCGAGATCTGTCTTCCCGTGTTTTACGGCACGCAGGTCCTTGGCGTGTTGGAAGTTGGCTGGAAACGCCCCCAGGCGCCACTTGCCTATGACGTTAACGTGCTCGAGGTCATCTGCGATTACCTGTCTATTCAGCTGGTCGGCATGGCGTCGAGCTTACGTTCGCGCCGCACGGCGGAGCTCGGCCGCTCGCTCAATTTGCTGCGCGACGAACTGTTTACCTATCTCGATGATCCCGTTGCCGCCTCGCGAGCGGTGTCGACCGAAATCTGCACGGTGCTCAATTGTCATTTCTGCCCCGTGGAGTATGATGCGGGCCTCGAAACCTATGTCATCGATTTTGAGGGCGGCAGTCGTGTGACGCTGCCGGACGATCCGGAGTCACTCTTCTTTTCTGTCACGGCGCCAGCAGCGCGCCTGGGGGCAGCCCCCGACGGGTTTGAGACATCGGTGTTGGGCGGGACGAGCGCTGACGACCTCAAGTACGTGCGCCTTACACGTGTGGACGAATCCACGTCTATGGGTGCATGGTTGAGGGCCCACGGCCTACCGTGTCAGGGACTTTATGTCGACTCCGGCATCGAAGCGGGGCGCTACCACTCGGAAGCGGATGGCAAACGAAGTAACGATGCGATCGTTCCCGCTGATATCGCCAAGGGGCCGACGAGGCGCGCTTTGCTGCTCCGCGATGGCAGCCAAGAACCAATTGACGACCTTGAATACGACTACCTGGTGCATCTGGCGCATGACTTTGAGCTGATCTACGAAGGCGAATCTCAAAAGCGCGAAGAGCGTCATATCGCTCAGACGCTTCAGATTGGCATGAGAAATTCGCTTGGTGACGTTCCGGGCATTGCAACCGATTCGGTATATCTATCGGCAACGAATTCTGCGTTGGTCGGCGGTGACTTCTATACACTTGTCCGACTTCCCGACGATTGCGCCGTTATGATTTTGGGCGATGTATCCGGCAAGGGAATCGAGGCGGCGTCGATGTCGGCGCTCGTCAAGACAGCGCTGACGGCCTATGCCTGGGAGGGTGCAGGGCCTGCCCGTATGGCACGCTCGCTCAATAGTATGCTCATGGGCTTTTCGAGGGTCGAGACGTTTGTGACGGCGTTTATCGCCAAGATCGATCTTAAAGCGGGCCGCGCTACCTATTGCTCTGCGGGACATCCTCCCACTATGGTCATTAGGCCGTCGTCGACGCCGCGTGACGGCGGCGAGACCTGCGGGGGAGAAGTGGAGCTCCTTGGGTGCCAATCGGGCGTGATCGGTGCCTTTGAGAGCATGGTCTACGAGACGGGCGTGTTTACATTCGCTCCTGGTGACATGCTATTTATGTATACCGACGGAACAATCGAAGCACGTGATCGCTCGGGTGCTTTCTTTGGCGAACAACGCCTTCGCGACCTTCTGCTCTCTGTCTCGGGTGAGGGCGTATCGGGAATCTGCGGTAAGGTCTTGGGCGAGCTTGATCGCTTTACCGAGTCGGCGCTGGACGATGACATCGCGCTGGTCTCCCTTGAGTTTTTACGGGGTCGATCGTAGGTCACGACGCCTGACGGGCAAAATCCCTACGGTTGAAGAAACGTGTGCATCGAGCGAGCTCTTTTGGGGAACCATGGTCGTATGAATGAGTGGAATGACATAGCGGTTTTGACGCCACCGGGCGATATCGACATCGCCTCGGTGCCCGCACTGCGCCGACGGTTGGATAATTTGATCGACCGGGGCGTGCGTCGTGTTGTCATCAATTGCCAGACCGTGGGCTTTATCGACTCGACGGGTTTGGCGTTTTTGCTTACACGTGCCAGAGAGCTCATGAGGCATGAGGGGCTGCTTTCGCTCGTTAACGCTTCCGATGAGGTCGTTCGCTTTTTGGAAATTGCCCGACTTGTCGACATCCTTCATGTCGCGGGCCCGGCGCGGGAGTCGATTCCCGCCATTCCGGTGGGGGAGTTGCCGCGATGGAGCAAGAGCGTCGAAGTGCAGCGAGGCATCGAGAATCTCCCGTATTATCGGCACCGTGTGGCCGAGCTCCTCGAATCGCTTCCCCTGAGGCGTGATGAGCGCTATGACGTCGCATTGGCGTTGGGGGAGGCATTGGGTAACGCATATGACCATGCGGGCGGTGTTGGCTGCATCCTGACGGTTCAGGCCTATGGGGACCGTGTTGTGCTCGAGGTGCTTGATCGGGGCGCTGGCTATTCTATCGATGGAGTGAGCGAACCGGTGGCATCTGAGGAACGCGGACGCGGTATCAAGCTTATGCGCATGCTCGTCGATAATGTGGAAGTTGCCCGCCGTACGGATGGCGCCGGCACGCGCGTTCGGATGGTGAAGCTGTTTGGCTCGGCATTGGAATCGTGCGCTTAGGGTCTTGGCTTGGCATTATTTACCTGCATGAACTTGCTTCGCGCAACTTTTTTGAAAAAAGTACTTGCGTCTTTAGGACAACTCGCGTAAATTAATAACCCGCAAGCGGACATGGCTCAGTTGGTAGAGCACAACCTTGCCAAGGTTGGGGTCGCGGGTTCGAGCCCCGTTGTCCGCTCCATTGCATTTCCGGACCGTTTAGGCGGTCCTTTTTCGGCGAAGTGGCCAAGTGGTAAGGCAGAGGCCTGCAAAGCCTTTACCCCCGGTTCGAATCCGGGCTTCGCCTCCAGGCAACATCCGGGCGCTCCGGCGCCCGTTTTGTTTTACATATGCGGACATGGCTCAGTTGGTAGAGCACAACCTTGCCAAGGTTGGGGTCGCGGGTTCGAGCCCCGTTGTCCGCTCCAAGCGCAACAGCCCGACTACTACGGTAGCCGGGCTTTTTTGTACCTATCTCCTGGGCTCGAACCCGAGAGGGGGCGAGCGTTTTGGGTCGTGGCTGTGGCGTTGTTTGCCGCGAATGTCCGCTTTGGGCGTATCATCGTGGGCATCTCGCATAACCTCGTTGCAAGGGAGATACGCCCCATGGCTACAGAAAAGTCTTCTTCGCGCTCATGGATGTCCGATGCCGCGATCTATCAGATCTACCCGCGCTCGTTTAAGGATTCGACTGGTTCGGGTCTGGGCGATATCGCGGGCATTACCCAGCAGATGGACTATCTTGAGCGGCTGGGTATCGAGGCCATCTGGCTGAGCCCGTTTTACCCTTCGCCTCTTGTCGATGGCGGCTATGATGTGGCGGACTACTGCGATGTCGACCCACGTCTCGGCTCGCTTGACGACTTCGATGACATGATCGCTGCGGCTCACGCGCGCGGCATCAAGGTCATCGTCGACATCGTGCCCAACCATTCATCCAACCAGCACCCCTGGTTCAAAGCCGCTCTTGCCGCCGGCCCCGGATCGCCCGAACGCGCCCGTTATATCTTCCGCGATGGTCGCGGCGAGCATGGCGAGCTGCCTCCCACCAATTGGAATGCCAACTTTGGCGGCCCCGCATGGACGCGTGTTGCGGACGGTCAGTGGTATCTGCACATGTTTACGCCCGAGCAGCCGGACTTTGACTGGTCATGCCCTGAGGTTCACGCGCTCTTTTGCGACGTCCTGGCGTTTTGGAGCGATCGAGGCGTCGACGGCTTTCGCATTGATGTGGCGCAGGGTCTCGCCAAGGATCTCGACCGCGATGACCTCGACCGGTGGCATCTCGCCGAGGGCGATGACATGGTTGACGACGGCACCCATCCGCTGTGGGACCGCAATGAGGTCCACGAGATCTATCGCGAGTGGCGCCGCGTGTTCGACCGCTATAATCCGCCGCGCAGTGCCGTTGCCGAGGCGTGGGTGCTGCCCGAGCGCCAGTATCTCTACGCGCGTCCCAGCGAGCTTGGCCAGACATTCAACTTTGAGTTTGCCAAGGCCACTTGGACCTATGATGACATGCACACTGCAATCGAGAAGGGCTTGAAGGCAGCCGTCGAATCCGATTCCGCCTCGACCTGGGTACTCTCCAACCACGACGTGCCGCGCGTGGCGACACGCTATGCCCTGCCGCAAATCAAGGCGACGCGCTACCACCAGATTGCGCTCGACTGGCTCTTGCGCGACGGGTCGTCTTATGACGAGGACCGTGAACTCGGCGAGCGCCGCGCGCGGGCGGCCCTTTTGCTTGAGCTGGCGCTTCCGGGCTCGGCATACGTGTATCAGGGTGAGGAGCTCGGCCTTTTTGAGGTGGCTGATATCCCGTGGGCTGCACTCGAAGACCCTACTGCGACCAATACGCACGGACCGAAGCGTGAGAAGGGGCGCGACGGCTGTCGTGTGCCCCTGCCGTGGGTGGCGGCGGACGATCCCGCGCATGGCGGATCGTTTGGGTTTTCGCCGGCAGACGCCGATGCGGCGCCCCATCTGCCGCAGCCTGCATGGTTTTCCGATTATGCTGCCGATAGGGAAGAAGCGGACCCGACATCGATGCTTGCGCTCTATCGTGACGCCCTCTGGCTGCGGCGCAAGCTGCGCGGGTGCGCCTACGATCTTGCGTGGCTCGATCTTGACGGGCGCGCCGGTCTTGCGGATGGTGCCGAGGGCGCTGAGGGCGGCGTCATCGCCTATCGCCGCGATAACGGCTGGGCGTGTGTGACGAACTTCGGTGCAGCACCCGTGGAGCTGCCGGCGGGCAGGGTCCTGCTCACCTCATCACCGCTTGCAGACGGCAGGCTCGCGCAGGACAGCTCTGCCTGGATCATGCTCGGTGAGATGTAGGGGCATCTCGCTGCGAGCCTGCGTTTGTTCGCGCCTTTCGTGACGACTGATGCCCTCGCGAGAGCGTCGCAAAACTTTTCAAAAAAAGTTCTTGCATAGGATGCGGGCATCACGTAAGATTAATCCTCGTAAGCGGACATGGCTCAGTTGGTAGAGCACAACCTTGCCAAGGTTGGGGTCGCGGGTTCGAGCCCCGTTGTCCGCTCCATTTGGGCGTTTAGCTCAGGGGGAGAGCGCTTCCCTGACACGGAAGAGGTCAGAAGTTCAAATCTTCTAACGCCCACCAAATGTTCGCAGCTCAGAGGCTATGTCCTCTGAGCTGTTTTGTTTTGCTACCAAGCACGCCGTCAAATATGCCAGCAAATATTGATCCAAGGTCCCCGTAGAGGTGCCGGCAGGTTGCATACGTCCTGGCCGACCGTGACCGCAACATGTTGGTCAAGCATAATCTTTTGGATTCTTTTGGCGTGAGCGGCTTGGTTTTGGTAGGATTTGTCAGCGGCTTGACTAAGGGGGTTTTATAACTGCCATGCAGGTAGCCGTGTTGGTAACGTTTTACCGACTTGCCAAGAACCCCTCATAATTAATGCGTCTGCAAAATGACTAATTGCTTTGACCTGCTGAAACACTATATGTTGTGTTTGACCTAAAAAAAGAATACAGGATATAGATGCCTCTTTGTCGTATGATAGATGGCGGACAGAGAACGAGGACCTTATTCGCCCCATTTGGATGGATCTTCGAGCCCCTTGATTGGCTGCGAGGATTGTCCGCATGAGGGCCTATGGTTTTCGAAAACACAGATTGCGCGACGGCGCCGCAAGACAGGGGCAAGCCCTGCCGGGCATCGTTTGGCTCTGAAGCGCAATACGATTTCGACGCGAAAGAGGCAAGAGGATGAAGATCATCAAGCGCAGCGGCACCGAGGTTGTCTTTGACATCGATAAGATTGTCAATGCCATCCGTGCCGCAAACTTGGAGGTCGAGGAGAGCTCTCGTCTTACCGACCGCCAGGTGGTTTACGCGGCACAAAACGTCGCCGAGGCATGCGAGAACGCGGGCCACACCGTGTCGGTCGAGGAGATTCAGGATCTGGTCGAGGACGAGATTATGCGTCTCGACTGCTACGAGGTCGCTCGCCATTACATCATCTATCGCTATGTTCAGAGCCTGAAGCGCCAGAAGAACACGACCGACGACAAGATTCTGTCGCTGATTGAGTGCAACAACGAAGAGGTCAAGCAGGAGAACTCCAACAAGAACCCGACCGTCAATTCCGTTCAGCGTGACTACATGGCCGGCGAGATCTCCAAGGACCTGACCCAGCGTGTGCTGCTGCCCCAGGAGATTGTGGATGCTCACAATGAGGGTCTGATTCACTTCCATGATTCGGACTACTTTGCCCAGCACATGCATAACTGCGACCTGGTGAACCTGGAGGATATGCTCCAGAACGGTACTGTTATTTCGGGCACGCTGATCGAGAAGCCGCACAGCTTCTCGACTGCCTGCAACATCGCGACGCAGATCATCGCTCAGGTTGCTTCCTCCCAGTACGGTGGCCAGTCGATTTCGCTGACCCATCTTGCCCCGTTCGTCGAGGTGAGCCGTCAAAAGATTCGCGGCGAGGTCGCCCGCGAGCTCGAGGAGCTCGGCGTTTCCGCATCTCCCGAAAAGGTCCGCGAGGTTGTTGAGGACCGCCTGCGTGACGAGATCCGTCGCGGCGTTCAGACGATTCAGTATCAGGTCGTGACCCTTATGACCACGAATGGCCAGGCGCCGTTCGTGACGGTCTTTATGTATCTCAATGAGGCCCGTACGCCCCAGGAGAAGCATGACCTTGCCATGATTGTGGAGGAGACGCTTCGTCAGCGCTATGAGGGCGTTAAGAACGAAGCCGGCGTGTGGATCACCCCGGCGTTCCCCAAGCTCATCTACGTGCTCGAGGACGATAACGTTCACGAGGATTCCCCGTACTTCTACCTGACTCAGCTGGCTGCGAAGTGCACCGCCAAGCGCATGGTGCCCGACTACATCTCCGAGAAGAAGATGCGCGAGCTCAAGCTGTCGAAGGGCGAGACCGCGGGCAACGGCGACTGCTATACCTGCATGGGTTGCCGCAGCTTCCTGACGCCCGACCGCTCCGGTAACGGATTTAACAACGTGGCCAACGCGCTGAACTATGACCCGAACAAGCCCAAGTACTACGGTCGCTTTAACCAGGGCGTTGTGACCATCAACCTGCCCGATGTCGCGCTGAGCTCGCATCAGGACATGGATAAGTTCTGGAAGATCTTCGACGAGCGCCTTGAGCTGTGCCACCGCGCCCTGCTGTGCCGTCATGAGCGTCTGATGGGTACGCTTTCGGATGCCGCACCGATTCTTTGGCAGTACGGTGCCCTCGCCCGCCTGAAGAAGGGCGAGACGATCGACAAGTTGCTCGTGGGCGGTTACTCCACCATTAGTCTGGGTTATGCCGGCCTGTATGAGTGCGTTAAGTACATGACGGGCCACAGCCACACCGAGAAGGAGGGCACGCCCTTTGCCATGGCCGTCATGCAGCGCATGAACGACAAGTGCGCGGAGTGGAAGGCCGAAAGCGATATTGACTTCTCGCTGTACGGTACCCCGCTTGAGTCGACGACCTACAAGTTCGCCAAGTGCCTGCAGCGTCGTTTTGGCATCATCCCGGGCGTGACGGACAAGGGCTACATCACCAACAGCTACCACGTCCACGTGTCCGAGGAGATCGACGCATTCGACAAGCTCAAGTTCGAGGGTATGTTCCAGCAGCTTTCGCCGGGCGGTGCCATCTCCTACGTCGAGGTTCCCAACATGCAGGACAACCTCAAGGCTGTCATTCGCGTGATGCAGTACATCTACGACAACATCATGTACGCCGAGCTCAACACCAAGAGCGACTACTGCCAGGTGTGCGGCTACGACGGTGAGATCAAGATTGTCGAGGATGACGGCAAGCTGGTGTGGGAGTGCCCCAATTGCGGCAATCGTGACCAGGAGAAGATGAATGTCGCTCGTCGTACGTGCGGCTACATCGGTACCCAGTTCTGGAACCAGGGCCGAACCGAGGAGATCCGCGACCGCGTGCTGCATCTCTAATAACCATCCCAGGCCGCCCCGTAGCGAGGCCCCGGGCCTTTACTCGCTATTTCGGACAGTCCTGGCTCACGACGGAGGCGCCACTGGCGCCTCCTGTTCGTGCGGAACTCATATCGAGCAAAGGCCCGGGGCCTCGCTACGGGGCAGCCAAGTTGATGTAGCTGAGATGCAGCATGCGGCCTGCTCACTCCTCGAAGTTCTTAGCGGAAATGAGTTGACTTGCAACAACGCTTTGCTTGCGATGGCGGTTGAGCTGCAACAAAGTTTTTATTGGACCTCGAACCCTATACTCGATGTTCGCTTCGTTCATTGAGTTACCCTTTGCATGAGGCCGGGACATATCGTCCCGCCCGCAGTTTCGCAGGCCGAAGGCCGAGAATGTTTGAGGACGGGATGATATGTCCCGGCCTCCCGGGAGAGTTACCTATGAACTACGCGAACATTAAGTATTTCGACATTGCTGATGGGGAAGGCGTTCGTACTTCTCTGTTTGTGAGCGGGTGCCGTCGCGGGTGCAAGAATTGCTTTAACTCCGTCGCGTGGGACTTTGCCGCGGGTGAAACGTTCGATCGTGCCGTCGAGGACAAGATTATCGAGAGCCTCGACCATCCCTTTATCGATGGCCTGACGATTCTGGGCGGCGAGCCTATGGAGCCCGAGAATCAGGTGGGGCTTGTTGACTTTATCGAACGCGTGCGTGCGGCCTATCCCGCGGGGTCGGGCAAGACCATTTGGTGCTTTACCGGCGACGTGCTCGAGGAGCTTATGCCGGGCGGTCGCCATCATACCGAGGTGACGAACCGTATCCTGGCCTGCCTCGACATGTTGGTGGACGGCCCGTTCGTTCAGGATTTGTACGATATCTCGTTGCGCTTTAGGGGCTCGAGCAATCAGCGCGTGATTGATATGAACGCCACGCGCGACCGCGCTGTGCGTGAGGGCGTTGCGCTTTGCGACGCTGTGGAGCTTTGGCGGGACGATCCAGTCTATTCGACCCATACTATGTAGCTTGTGGCCGATGCCAAAGGGCGTGGTACCATAGCGCGAACGCAAAATCGGAAAAGTGAGGCCCAGATGGTCGATCAGGAAAAAGTCGAGGCCGCCATTAAGCTGTTGCTTGAGGGCATAGGCGAGGACCCAACTCGTGAGGGCCTGCTGGAGACCCCGGCGCGCGTTGCCCGTATGTATGGTGAGATCGCCGGCGGTATGGACCAGAGTGCCGAGGAGCACCTGTCCAAAACCTTTGCCGTCGCTTCGAACGATTTGGTTATCGAGCGCGACATCACGTTCTACTCGCTGTGCGAACATCATCTACTGCCGTTTTATGGCAAGGCCGCCATTGGTTATATCCCTAACGGTCGGGTGGCTGGGCTTTCCAAGCTTGCCCGCACGGTTGAGGTTTATGCCCGCCGTCTGCAGCTGCAGGAGCAGCTGTGTGCGCAGGTTGCCGACGCTCTCATGGATTATCTCGCTCCCCAAGGAGCGATCGTACTGATGGAAGCCGAGCATATGTGCATGACGATGCGTGGCGTGCAAAAGCCTGGTGCCAAGACCGTAACGCTCGCTCGACGCGGCGTCTTTGAGACCGATCCCGCGCTCGAGGAGCGGTTCTTTAGGATGCTGGGCCGTTAGCATGAGGGTCGTCAACGACTTTACATCGAAGACCGACGAGGGGACGTCGCGTCGCGGCTTTATGGCTTCGGGCCTGGCCCCCTTTGGTGCCATGCCTCGTATTGATTACATTTGTGCCAACGGGCTGTTCCGGCGGCACCTGGGCAACATTGCACAGTTGGAATCGGGGCGCATCTTCTGCCGCCATGGTATTGACCATCTTCTCGATGTCGCTCGCATTATGTGGATCAAGAATCTCGAGGAACAGCTCGAATTTGACCGCGAGGTCATCTACGCCACGGCACTTCTTCACGATATCGGCAAAGATGAACAGTATGAATCGGGTATATCTCATGATGTTGCAAGCGAACGCGTCGCTGATGCGATTCTCGGCGGCATGCCCGATGACGTGGCGTTTGAGCCGGCCGATGCCGCAGCCATTAAGACGGCCATTCTGGGCCATCGAAAGCTGCGCGTGAACAGCCAACCGCTTGAGCGCCTGCTCTATGCAGCCGACAAAGCGTCGCGCGCTTGCTTTGCATGCCCCGCGCGCAATGCTTGCAACTGGAGCGATGATAAAAAGAACCTGTCGATTCGCGTGTAGTTAGTTTGCGCGGTCGGGGTCCTAAACGAAGGAGACGATCGCGATGAGCAATAAGAAACTGCCCGAGAATGCAACCAAGACTGAAGGCGCCGAGCTCGCCCGCCGTGGAAGGGGCGAAATATCCACCGCAACGGCGGTACCCCACGTGAGCTATGACGATCTGCGCCATGCCGACCGCATCACCGTTGAAGGTCTTGAGGTCTTTGCTAACCATGGCGTGTATCCCGAAGAGAACGTGCTGGGCCAGAAGTTCATCGTGTCCTTGGTGCTCTATGCCGACCTGCGTGCAGCGGGGGAGCACGATAGCCTGGACGCTTCGATTGACTACGGCTCGGTGTGCCACGATGTCGATGGCTATCTGCGCGAGCATACGTTTAAACTCATCGAGGCGGCAGCCGAGGGTGTGGCCCAGATGCTGCTGCGTCGTTACCCCTTGCTGCTTGGCGTGCGTGTTAAGCTCGATAAGCCTTGGGCTCCCGTCGGTCTTCCCCTGGCAAGCTGCGGCGTCGAGATCGAGCGCGTGCGCTAGTCGACGCTAGAGCTTGTTGAGGGGCGGCTGCTTGAGCCGCTGCGACAGAGCTCTATTGTTGGGACAGTACGTGTCGAGCAGGGCGTGAAACCGCTGATTGTGGCTTGGCTCGAGCAGGTGGACGAGCTCGTGGGCGACAACCATGTCAAGGCACTCGACGGGGTAGGCGGCAAGTTCTCGTGCGATGCGAATGGCGCCGGTTTTGGGCGTGCATGATCCCCAGCGCGTTTTCATGCTGCGCACGGAAACGCGGGAAACGGCGACACCCATTGCGATTTCGTATGCGTGCACCATATCACGCAGCGCCGTGGTGACCTCGGATGCATAGAGCTGGTCGATGCGGGTCTGGAGCTCATCGGACGTCAGGCCGTCGAGGGTTGCGCGCCGCTTGGCCTGTGGGCGTTCGTTCGATTTGTCGGCACCCATAAAACTTGCGAAGGTGGCCTGCTTGGGCCGCGGTGCGGGTGATGCAAAGTTGCGATCGAGCGCATCTTGTACCGTGATGGGCTTGCCCCAAAGTGCAATGATGGACGAGGGGCTGAGCGGCTCTCGCGCCGTCGCCTGACGTTGCTCGCGCTGGGCAAGTCGACCGATAATCCAGGCGCTGTTGCGCTTCACAAACGCTTCGATACGCTCGCGGCTGGCGCCGAGCGGTGCGCTGGCGTGGACCTCACCGCTCGATGTGACGCGCAGGTTGAAGTTTTTGACGCGCTTTTTGGTAACGACGACGGGGATGGGAGTCCCATCCGGTTGGGGTAGGAAAAGCGTAAATTGCTGCGTCAAAAGTGGTCCTTCAGATTGGGGACGGGGGCCTGGAGTGGGAAGGATAAACTGGACTTTCTTTTAAGGATCCTCAAGCGTATTGCCGCTCGTATTCCGCTGGAGACATGTAGCCCAGGGTGGAATGCATGCGCACCCTATTGTAATAGAGCTCTATGTACTTGAAGATGTCCTGCTTGGCCTCGTCCCTCGTCCCATAGCTCCTCTCTTTCACCAATTCCCTTTTCAGCGTCTTGAAGAACGACTCGGCCACCGCGTTGTCCAGCGGCGTGCCGGGCCTTGATACCGACTGGACTATGCCATGCGAGTCCAGACACCGCTGGAAGGAACGGGAGGTGTACTGCGCGCCCTGATCGTCATGGAAGACGAGGCTGCCGTCATCTGGCGGACCCTCCCTGCCGACCGCCTGCTCCATCGCGTCGATCGCGACCTTCTCGGTGATGCGCTCGGACATCGACCAGCCCACGACCTTGCGGGAGAAGGCGTCTATCACGGCTGCGAGATAGAGCCACCCTTCTCTTGTGGGTATGTAGGTGATGTCGCCCACCCAAAGCCTGTTGCGCTCGCCCACGGTGAAAGCGCGCTCTACCAGGTTCAACCGAGGGTCTCCCGGCTCGACCTTCTTCTGGATGCGGTGTTTTCGGGTCGCGCCCTTTCCGGCAAGTCCGAGCTTCTGCATGATGCGGAGCACGCGCTTCTCGCTCACGACGATGCCGCTTTTTCGCAGTTCGCGGTTGATGCGCCGGTAGCCGTAACGGCCCTTATGCCGCTCGAAGGCCTCGACGACGAAACCTTCGATCGCCTCCCGCTCTATCTGGGCGTCGGACTTCTTCCGGCCGAGATACTCGTAGAAACCGGATTTCGAGACTTTCATCAGCCCGCATGCCTTCTTGATGGGGCCAATCTCGCCCCTATGCTCTTTGAGGAACTCGAACCTCACGCATGGTCTTGACTCAAGAAGGCCCGGAAATTTTTTAGTATCTCGTTCTCGCGCTCGAGCTCCTCGACCTTCTTCTTGAGCTTCACGATCTCGTAGTCCTTGTTGATCTTCGGGGAGCCGTTTCCGGGGAACGCGCCGTCTCCCATCTCCTCGTATTCGCGGGCCCATCTTCCCAGCGTCGAATCCTTTATGCCGAGTTCCTCCGATAGGCCTTTGACCGTCATTTCCCCGGACAGGACCACCTTTGCCGCCGAGACCTTGAACTGCCTGTCGTATCGCTTTCTTCTTTGGGTCATCTTGAACACCTTTCGCTCTTAACTAGGTGTCCAATTCATCATACCCACTCCAGGCCGGCATGTCGACCGTTCGGCATGCCGGCCCGCTCAGGGGATGTGAAATTAATAACGCTCAAAGAAGGCAAGGGCATTATCGCTGCAGAGCTTCTGCATCACGGTCTTGCCAAAGTGCTTGGAGAGCATGTTCTGGAACTCGGGCATCTTGCTGGCATCGGAGAGGAAGGCGGGCACCGTGGCACCGTCCCAGTCGCCGCCGAGCGCGATGACGTCCTCGCCGCCCAGGTCGAGCCAGTGCTCGATATGTGCCGCCAGCTGGTCGAAGGTGACGTCTGCGGCTGTCTTGTCGGTTGCGTCGTTGGAAAGGAACTCGCTGCAGTAGTTGAGGCCGACGATACCACCCATGTCGCGAATGGTGCGGAACTGGTCGTCGGTGAGGTTGCGCTTAACGCCGCAAACTGCACGAGAGTTGGAGTGGCTGGCGACGAAGGGACGTGTGGCGTGGGCGACAACCTCGTCAAAGCACTCATCGTTGAGGTGGGAGACGTCAAGCACCATGCCGGCGTGCTCCATCTGCGTAAGTGCCTCGATGCCGGCGGCGGTGAGGCCGGCGTGGGTATCGTGTCCGCTCGCGAGCGGTCCCTGCGCATTCCAGCTGAGCGATGACATGAGTACGCCCAAGCTCTTGAGCACCTCGATCAGCGCGGGGTCCTCGGCAAAGAACGTGGCGTTTTCGATGGTGTGGATGCAGGCGACCTTGCCGTCTTTGAGCGCGGGGCGAATGTCTGCCGCGCTGCGTACGTTGACCATGCGGTCGTGGTTGAGCATTGCCTGGCCGCTCATATGCGCCATGAGCTGCGCCTGGAAGCGCGCGGCGTGGGCGGTGGGAATCTCATCGGGGACAAACGTGGCGAAGCACTGTGCCCATGGCGTGTTGCCGATCTTTGCGAGCGAGATGGCGCAGGCGTTGCCCTCGATGAGGTCGAAATCTTGCGGATGCGTTTCGTCGCCGGGGAAATAACCGTCGGTGCCGGCGGTAAAGCGCAGGTCGAGATCGAGCGTGGCCCAGCCGATTCGGTCGGCGGTGTCGCAGTGTAGGTCAAATACGGGATATGCCATGGTTCCTCCGGTTGCAGCGTTTCTTTGCAAACTGTCTTCAAATTGTATGACTAGGGTATAGTTAGCGCCATATGTTCATGGCGGCCCGTGTTGTGCGCCGCCCTTATCACGGAGGTTTCCATGTCCAACCAGGGCAAGAAGGTCAAGACTCATTATCGCGGCACGCTCGACGACGGCACGCAGTTCGATAGCTCCTACGATCGCGGTGAGCCGCTGGAGTTCACCTGCGGCGCCGGCCAGATGATCAAGGGCTTCGACGCCGCTGTTGTCGACATGCAGGTGGGTGAGAAGAAGACCGTGCACATTCCTGCTGCCGATGCCTACGGCGAGCACAATCCCGAGATGGTTCTGACCTTCCCGGCCGAACAGGTTCCCAACATCGAGCAGATTGAGAAGGGCATGAAGCTCTTCTTGTCCACGCCGAGCGGTATGCCCGTCCCCGCCGTGGTCATCGATGTAACGCCCGAGGCCGTGACGCTCGACGCCAACCACGAGCTGGCCGGTAAGGACCTCAACTTTGATATCGAGCTCGTCGAGGTCGAGGGTTAGAGTATGCCTGAACGCTTGGTTTCGACGACATGCTTGGGAAATCTCAACGATCCGTCCTATGAACTCCTGCTTCGCCGGAAGTTGGGCGGCGTCTTTGAAGTTGACGATCTGCTGCTCGATTGGGACCAGGCTGATGTATACGCGTTTGTGGGCGTGACGGAGCTGGGGCGCACGGTCGATGTTCGGCTGGATACTGCCAACGGCGGTCGTCTTGCCGACGGCGACGTGCTCGCCATTGACCGTTCGGGCATGGTGCCCGTGGCGGTTGTCGTGCGCTTGCGCAGCGCCGAGGTTTATTTGGTCGAAGTTGACCGCATGGACCCGATTGCGCTCGCGCATTCGTGCTGGGAGATCGGCAACATGCATGCGCCGCTCTTCCGGGGCGACTCGGACGAGCATACTGTGCGCATGTATACGCCGGTGCAGCCTGTTTTGGGCCGCATGCTCCGGGGTGTCGAGGGTGTTCGGCTCTCGCTGGTTACCCGTGAACTCGATGCGGACCGGCGCTTTGCGTCGAGTGCGGCGGAGGTCGTCGTGAGCATGGCTCCCGACTTTACCATCGTAAAAAAGGCGCGCGGCTAAGCGCGCGTATGCGCAAGACGGGCTTTGAGGGGCGACCGATCAAGGTCCGTCTTGCTGTTGATATGAGGCTTTGGGGGAAGCATATGGGTCTTGAGGGAATCAAACTGATTGCATGCGATTTGGACGGCACGTTGCTGCATCCGGGGGAGCGCGAGCTGCGTTCCGAGGCCTTTGAGCTTATCGATGAGCTGCATCGTCGTGGTATCGTGTTTATGCCGGCGAGTGGCCGTCAATATGCGAGCTTGCGCTACCTGTTTGCCCCGGTGGCCGATGAGCTCGCCTATGTATGCGAAAACGGAACCCTGGTGATGAGCGAGGGGCGTGCCGTCGTCAAGCGTTCCATGGAGCGTAGCCTTGCTATGGTTATCGCGAATACCGTGGTTGCGTATCCCCATACCGACATGACCCTTTCGTGTGAGGGGCACATCTACACCATGAGCGGCAACGATGCGTTCGTCGACCATTTGCGCTATGTGGTCCACTGCGATGTGGCGGTGGTCGACCGTCCCGAGGACATCGACGAGGATGTCATTAAGATTGGCTTCCAGACGCCCGAGGTGGATTATCCGGCGGCCCGGGAGTATTTCGAGCGCCTCTTTGGCGACCGTGTCGATGTGATGACGTCAGGAACCGCATGGACGGACCTTATCGGTTTCGGTTCGGGCAAGGGCTCCGCGCTTGTCGATTACGGTCGTGTCCTGGGGATTTCGCCCGATGAGATGATGGCATTTGGCGACAATGAGAACGATCGCGACATGCTCAACGTCGTGGGCCATCCCTATCTGATGGAGAGCTGCAACCCCACCATGCGCGGTATCAACGATCGCGTCCGTTACGTGCACACGGTCGAAGAAGAACTGCACCGCCTGCTCGCCGAGTAGGTTTTCGGGACATGCCTAGAAATGTACTGTTTGCTGCAAAGCGCGGAAAGGTGGATTTTAAGGCATGTCCCGAACATCTACCGGCAGTCGGGGCAGAGACCCTCGAAGATGGTGTAGTGCGACGTGACGTGCCAGCCGATTTGCTCGGACGCTTTGGCGTCGAGCTGGGCATCGAAGGGGAGCGGTACGTCGATGACGCGGCTGCACGAGGTGCAGATGATATGCGCATGCGGCTCGATCGTGCGATCGAAGCGGCTGCCGCCCGGCGTCTTGATGGAGAGGATCTCGCCGGCGTCGGCCAAGAGATTGAGATTGCGGTAGACCGTACCGCGGCTGATTTTGTCATCCTGCGCGCGCACGGCGTTGTAGATTTCGTCGGCGGTGGGATGGTTATAGCTTTGGCGCACGACGTCAAGAACCAGCTTTCGCTGCCTGGTATTCCTTCTTTGCACCGCCATGCGCCTCGCCTCTTTTCTATCAACGGTCGTAGGTAAATGATACCGTATTTAGCACACAATACTAATAATGAGGACTGAAACCGTCTTCATTGGCAAGTGGGGCTCGGGCCTGAGCGTCTATGAGGCGAAAACGCGTTCCCATGCGCTCGTAGGAGGCATGAAGCGCCTCGAGATGAGATAGGATATTTGCCGGAGCTCCCTGTATCTCCATCTCGACTGAGCCGTCTTCCATGTTACGCACCCAGCCGGTGAGTGCGCGTGCCTGCGCGAGGTTGGTGTTGGTAAAGCGAAAACCAACGCCTTGGACTTGCCCCTCCCAGCGCAGGAAATAGCGCAGGGGAGTGTCTTGAGTGGCCTCGTCGCTTGCGAGCACAGTAAGCCTGCGGCGCAGCTCGAGCTCGACGTTTGATGGTTTTTGAGGCTCTCGACTGCCGCCGGTGACGCTGGAGAAGAACGTATCGAAGAGGCCCATCGCTATGCCTGCTTGCCTGCGTCGGCCGGGAAGGTAATGCCGGCCTGCTGGCGCACGGCATCCATGATGCGTAGTGAGACGAGCGTGACATCGCGGTAGTGGCCAAGCTCGTGGCGTCCCGCCGGGGTCTCCCAAATCTCTTCCTTGACGTTATCGATGCCGCCGATGGCGGTGATGAAGTCTGTGAGTTCGTATTCCATAGTGTTGCTCGATTTGGGCAGGTCGAGCACGCGGCCGTTGTCGCCCTGTTCGCGCGGCGCCTCGGTCGCCGAGCCGCGTACGACGTCGCCGCGATAGTCGATGCGGACGTTGCGGGGCGTGGACAGATGGTCGATCTGGATAGTGCCACGCTCGCCTTCGATCTGCGAGGGCAGCAGGTCATTCGTAATTTTGGAGTGCGCGAGCTCGACGGAGATACGGCCACCGCCGTAGCTGGCGAGGATGGAACCGCAGCCGTCGATGGGGCCGTGCGTGAGCTGTCGCGTGGTGGGATCGAGCAGGGTGGTCATGCTCGTAAGGCCGGAGGGCATGCCGAAAATCTCGACCATGGGCTCGACGGTGTAGACGCCAATATCCATGAGGGAACCCGAGGCCATATTGCAGTCGAAGATATTGGTGGCGCGTCCCGCGAGAATCTCGTTGTAGCGCGAGGAATATTTTCCAAAGCGCAATGAGGCGCGGCGGATGGGGGCGATCTCACCCAGGGCGTCCTCGATGGCGTGGAAGGCGGGATCGTGGAGGGGACGCATGGCCTCGAGGGCCACGACACCTGCTGCCTCGGCAGCGCGGAAGACTTCCAGCGCTTGCGCCTCGGTGGCGCAGAAGGGCTTCTCGACGATGACGTGCTTGCCACCGGCGATGCAGGCAAGGGCCTGCTCGTAGTGAAGTGCGTTGGGGCTGCCGATATAGACGGCGTCGACGTCGGCGGCTGCCGCGAGCTCATCGAGTGAAGTAAAGTTTCGCTCGCCACCGCGCTCGGCGGTAAAGGCAGTACCGCGATTGGCGTCGCGTGAAAGCGTGCCCACAAACGCGGCTTGGTCGTTGGCGTTGACGACCTGGATAAAGTCGTCGGTAATCATGGATGTGCCGATGGTTGCGATACGCAACATGTGTCCCCCTTGCGTTGTTTGGCTTACAGGACGAGTGTAGCGCGGGAGGACACAAAAGCGTGCGAAAACGCCGTTACAGGTCGCTCTCGTTAAAGCCGGCGTCGATATCGAGGTTGCTGCCGTCGGCCGCCGTGGTGGCAAGCTCGTCGCAGCGCTCATTGAGCTCATGGCCGGCGTGGCCCTTAACCCAGATGAACTCCACTTTGTGTTTGCTCTTTGCGGTGAGCAGGCGCTCCCACAGATCGCGGTTCTTGACAGGCTGCTTGTTGGCGGTCCTCCAGCCTCGTTTTTTCCAGCCGTCAATCCAGTGTTTGTTGAAGGCGTTAACGACGTACTGCGAATCGGAATGGACCTCGACCTCGCAGGGGCGGTTAAGTGCCTCGAGCGCCACGATGACCGCCATGAGCTCCATGCGGTTGTTGGTGGTCTTGGCGTAACCGCGCGAAAGCTCGGAGGTGAAGGTCTTGCCGGCGGGGTTGGTGTATTTGAGCACGGCGCCGTAGCCGCCGCGTCCCGGATTTGATCGGGCCGAGCCGTCGGTATAGATGATGACCTTCACGGGCTTCCTTTCGTTGGGTACGTTTCGTGTGAGTGACCATTGTAGCGCCATGCCCGCCGGGGGCTAGCAATCTACGATTTCTATCCCGTCTTCCGACAGTTAGTTGGCATGGACGATGCGGTTGAGCTCGTCGAGGTATTGCTGCAAGAGGGGAGAGGGCTTGCGCTCGTTGTGCATGATATAGCCTACGTGCATCGTTGGGGCGTCTGCTAACGGGATCGATGCCATACCCCATTGCATTTCATTGGAGAGGACACCGGTCGACAGGGTGTAACCGTTCGACGTGATAAGTAAGTTAGTAAGTGTTCCGCGGTCCGAGATTCGTATGTTGCGGTCGCAAGGGATATAGCTAAAAGGTTCCTCGGCGTAATAGAAGGAGTTTGAGGTTCCCTGCTCAAAGCTGTAGCGCGTATAGGGTGTGAGGTCGGCAAGGGACAGCTGCGGGCGGCGGGCAAGCGGGTGGCGCTCGCTAACGAAGACGTGGACCGTCGCGTCGAATAGGGGATGGAAGCTCGCGCGCGCATCGGCAAAAGCCTTCTGCAGAACACGGGCGTTAAAGTCGTCCAGATACAGGATGCCGATGTCGCTGCGAAACGCGCGGACGTCATCGATGATCTGCGATGTGGTAGTCTCGCGCATGATGAACTCGAACTTGCTGTCGCGGCAGCGCTCGACCACGTTGACAAAGGCCTCGACCGAAAAGGCGTAGTGCTGGGCGGAAATGGCGAGGCGGGCTTGCGGGGTGCCGCCGTCCTCGTAGCGCGCCTCGAGCATATCGGCCTGCTCTACGACCTGGCGCGCATAGCCCAAAAGCTCGGTGCCGTCGTTGGTGAGCGTGACGCCGCGGCTGGAGCGCGTAAAGATCTCCAGGTGGAGCTCCTGTTCCAGGCTTTTGACGGCGTTTGAGATGCTGGACTGAGCGGTATAGAGGCGCTGAGCTGCGGCATTGATTGAGCCGGACTCTGCTACGGCGATCAGGAAACGAAGCTGCTGGAGGGTCATCGGCGCCATCCTTTCGAGTGTTATCTATATAACCGATAACAGGTTAGCGCTTTTAAGTGATTGACCGAGGGAAACAATGCTCGTACTATTCAAAACACACAAAGGCGGTAGGTAATTAAGCCAAACACGGAACCGGGATGCGAAAGGAGGCCCGCATATGAATTGCTTACCAAGACGAATGCCGGGCTCCTGTTTGCGCCCGTCGGCGTGATCAGGAGACAGCGACTTACTTCTCTCTAATTTATTAACTTTTGTTCGATCAAGGAGATCATCATGAGCCAGTTCATCAACAACCCCGAGCACACCTTTGGTTTCGATACCCTGCAGCTTCACGTTGGCCAGGAGAGCGCCGATCCCGCATCCGACTCCCGCGCCGTGCCTATCTACCAGACCACGAGCTATGTGTTCCGCAACTCCCAGCACGCCGCCGATCGCTTTGGTCTTGCCGACGCCGGTAACATCTACGGCCGTCTGACCAACTCCACCCAGGGCGTCTTCGAGGACCGTATCGCCGCACTCGAGGGTGGTGTGGCAGGTCTTGCCGTCGCCTCCGGTGCTGCTGCCATCACCTATACCCTGCAGGCTCTTGCCCAGGCCGGTGACCACGTGGTGGCTCAGAAGACCATCTACGGTGGCTCCTACAACCTGCTGGAGCATACGCTCTCCCAGTTTGGCGTCGAGACCACCTTCGTCGATGCCCACAACCTGGACGAGGTCGAGGGCGCCATCAAGGACAACACCATGGTCATCTACCTCGAGACGCTTGGCAACCCCAATTCTGACATCCCCAATATCGACGCCATCTCCGAGATCGCCAAGAAGCACGGTTTACCGGTTGTCGTCGACAACACCTTCGGCACCCCGTATCTGTTCCGTCCGCTGGAGCATGGTGCCAACATCGTCGTCCACTCCGCAACCAAGTTCATCGGCGGCCACGGCACCTCGCTGGGCGGTGTGATCGTCGACGGCGGTAACTTCGATTGGAAGGCGAGCGGCAAGTATGAGCAGATCGCCGAGCCCAACCCCTCCTACCATGGCGTCTCGTTTGCCGAGGCTGCCGGTCCCGCCGCCTTCGCAACCTATGTCCGCGCCATCCTGCTGCGTGACGAGGGCGCCTGCATCAGCCCGTTCAACGCTTGGATCCTGCTCCAGGGCACCGAGACTCTGTCGCTGCGCGTTGACCGTCATGTCGAGAACACCAAGAAGGTCGTTGAGTTCCTGGCTGGTGACAGCCATGTCGCCAAGGTGAACCACCCGAGCCTGTCTGAGCACCCCGATCACGAGCTCTATCAGAAGTACTTCCCCAACGGCGGTGCCTCGATCTTTACCTTTGAGATTAAGGGTGGCCAGGAGGCAGCTTGGAAGTTCATCGACCATCTGCAGGTCTTCTCGCTGCTCGCCAACGTGGCCGACGTCAAGTCGCTCGTCGTGCACCCGGCTACCACTACGCACTCCCAGCTCTCTGCCGAGGAGCTCGCCGAGCAGAACATCACGCCCTCCACGATCCGTCTTTCCATCGGTACCGAGAACGCCGAGGATATCATTTGGGATCTGAAGCAGGCCTTCGCCGCGCTGGACGAGTAAGGCGACTTGTGCAAGGACCCCTTGCGACTCGATAGGTATAACTGCATAAAATGCCTGCTCAAGGCGCCTGTGCGAACAATGGTTGCACAGGCGCCTTTTTTGCATAGAGCGGGTGCAAAAACAGGGTTTTTGGCATGCTTTATGCAATCGAGATGTGGAAAACTCCTGTTAAGAGGATGTGAGTTTTACGCAATTGACGTGCGCCTTTTGAGTAAAACCGCAGGTCGCGATTTGCTCGGGGTACTATGCAGCGCGATCGAATCACACGCAGCTCAAACGCAGCAAAAACGCACTACGGAGGTTTCTAGCTACATGAGGATCGATTCACGAAAACCGAAAGCCGCCGCCCTTTCCGCCGCTCTGACCGTGGCACTTTTGGCGGGCGCCGGTGCAACCGATGCCCACGCGGCAACACTATCCGATACGGTTGGACCTACGCCGTCCGAGGCGACGCTGGTGCAGCCCGTTGACTATCGCGGCGATGGTTATGGTTCCATGCAGGAGTGGAACGCCTCGATGGAGGCCAAGCGCGATTCCCTTGAGATGCGCGCTCAGATCATTATGAATATGTATGGCGACTATGCTACCGATGACGAGCGTGCTGTGCTGCAGGGTTGCATCGACGGTGCGGGTAGCCTGTTGACGATGGGGGAGGTCGACGCCAAGTCGACCGAGCTCGATGAGCTGCGCGCTGCGCTTGAGGATGCCAAGCGCGAAGCGCTCGAGGCTGCCGCCGAGGCGGAGGCTGCCGAGGCCGCCCAGGCTTCGTACTACAACGCCGGTTACACTCCGTCTTACGCGTCTGCCGCGTCCTACGCGAACGGATCGGGCCTGACGCGCTCTGCGGGTGTCAATAACTACAACGGGCGCCGCGAGACCTATTACAGCAGCAATGTGCTTTATCACTATCGCACGGGCGAATGGACTCAGGATTCTGAGGGCTTCTGGCGCGATTCCGACGGCTATTACGTTGTTGCCGCGGGCGATATGGCCCAGGGCTCGACCTTTACGGGCTCCAAGGGTGATTGCAAGGTCTATGACTCCGGCTGCGCTGCCGGAACCACCGATTACTACATCGGTTGGTAATTTTTCTGCATCACGGATATTTGGCGGACGGGCGTCTTTACCGAGCTTTAGGGCAACGTAAAGACGCCCGTTCTATGTATGCGTTTGAGTTAACAGAGCCCTTACCGTGGCGGTACGCTGGGCGTATGGATGCGGGGCACACTGGTTCTTGAGAAATAAGGTCTTTCTCTTGGAGGAAGTGGTCTTGTGAATGCTCGAGATATTGCCGTTGCCGCCGTCGCGTTGATGCTTGGCTGCCTTGGTCCCACGGCCGCGCTCGTCGCGGGCATGCAGGGGACATGCGGGGCTGCTCCTATCGTGGTCGGCGCGCTGATCGCGGCCACGCTGCTGGGAAGCGCAGGCGTGGTTCTTTGCCGCGACGATGAGGACGAGGTGCCGGGGTCGCAACGCTAACTGTTGTGAGATCGGCCGCCGGTCATAGACGAAGATGAAGGCCGCCGCAGGGGAAAGGTTCCCTTGCGGCGGTTTTGCTGTTAAGGCTGTTGAATGCGGCGCGTCGGCGCTACCAGCTTTTCTCGATATCGCGGATGCGCCGATAGAGCCACTCGTTTTGCGGTGCCTGGATATCGTGTTTGGCTGCGAGGCGGCAGATGGTGCCCGCGAACTCATCAACCTCGGTTTTGCGCCTTGCGATGCGGTCTTGAGCCATCGAGGGCATACCGGCGGGGTCGATTCCCTCGATGAGGTGCATCATTTGCGTCAGGTCTGCCTCGGTCAGTTCAACGCCCTCGGCGTTGGCGACCGCAAGCGTTTCGCGCATGGCGGAAACAAAGCAGCGACGCTGCTCGGAGCCCGGCTCCGTGGCGCTTCCGTAGGTCCCGCCGTAGGCCATGCAGGTCTGGTTGATGCCGTCGTTGAGCATGAGTTTGGCCCACATGCGGTGGGCGATGTCGTCCTCGACGGTATGGGCGATGCCGCAGCGCGTATAGAGCTCGTCGATTGCGGTGATGGTTGCGGGGTTCGTGCCGGCCGCCGCGCCAAAGCGGATTTCGCCCGCATTGGTAAAGGTGAGCGCGCCGTTGAGAAACACGGCGTCCATGCCCTGGCAGATACCAAGAACGGTATGCTCCCAGCCAAAGCATTCGGCAATCTTTTGCTCGCTCGTAATGCCGTTGCACAGCGAGGCGATGAGCGTGTTGGGTCCCACGACGCGCTCCATAGTCTTGAGTGCTTGGTCGAGACCGGTGGTCTTGACTGTCAGGATGACCAGATCGGCGGGCGTCGCCTCGCTGGCACGGACGGACGTGAGATCGCAGGGCTTGCCGTTGACGGTGAGCGCGTCGTTCGCGTGACGCTCAAAACGGGTGTCATCCATAACGTATTCGACGGCGTCATTGCCGAGGGCCTTGGCAATCATGCTGCCGTAGAGCAGGCCGACGCCGCCCTTGCCGATAAAGGCGACCTTGTTGATCTGCATGTGAATCATCTCCCCATGTAAAAGGCGCCCGCGTAAGGGGCGCCTGATGGATTGTATGCTGCCAGGGTGATTGGTGGGTGCGCGGGGCGGCTGTTATGAAAAAGAAACTATTGCGCTGTGCGCTTATGCCGCGGGGCAGACCGCAAAGACGCGGGCGGGGTATCCGACGCCATCGCGGACCTTGGGGAAGGTGCAGAAGATGACGGCGCCTGTGGCGGGAAGCTCGTCCAGATGGTCCATGACTTCGATTTGATGGCGGTCGACCGAGAGGATGTATTGCTCGCCGGGGTAGGGGTAGGCGTCCTCGCACGTGGTGATGCCCGGCTCCTTTCATCGGGCTTTTTGCTGATGTTAAAGCGGTGCCGTGACGGCTCGATTTCTGCTGCGTTACGATACGTTCTCAATTGCGATTCCGATGTGTTTCGATGACGTGACGGGTTTGTTTCGCCTTGTCAGGGCTTCGATGGGAGGGGAGGGGCCGTGCAATACCGCGTTGACCCTAAAAGTGGTAACCGAATATCCGCTCTGGGTCTGGGCTGCATGAGGTTTCCCGGTGCGCCGGGACGTCCGGATGCGAAGACAGCCGATGCCATCATTTCCCGTGCGGTGGAGCAGGGGATTAACTACCTGGACACGGCCTATCTCTATCCCGGCAACGAGGCGTGCGTGGGTGCGTCGCTTGAGCGCCTGGGCTTGCGCGACCAGGTTTTGCTCGCAACCAAGCTGCCGCATGCTTCGTGCAAATGCGCGGAGGATTTCGACCGGTTCTTCGACGAGCAACTGCGTCGCCTACGGACTGACCATATCGACTATTACCTCATGCACAACATTACCTCGCCCGCCCAGTGGGAACGTGTGGTGGCGTTGGGCATCGAGGACTGGATCGCGCAGCAAAAGGCTGCAGGGCGTATTCGTCAGATAGGCTTTTCGTACCACGGCAGCGCGGCGGACTTCCTTACGATGCTCGATGCGTATGAGTGGGACTTTTGCCAGATCCAGTACAACTACGCTGGAGAACGATATCAGGCGGGAACGGCGGGGCTCATGGCCGCCGCCGAGCGAGGTCTCGCGGTGTTTGTGATGGAGCCGCTTTTGGGCGGACGCTTGGCAGGCAAATTGCCTCCGCGGGCGCGCGCTGTTCTCGATGGTGCATGCGATCGGCATTTGCATACGCCTGCCGCTTGGGGGCTCTCGTGGGTGTGGAATCATCCCCAGGTGACCATGTTGCTTTCGGGTATGACCGATACCGCGCAGGTGGACGAGAATTCGTCACTGGCAGACCTCGCGTTGCCGAATTCGATGACGGCCAACCAGCTCG
This sequence comes from Collinsella sp. CLA-JM-H32, assembly GCF_040098165.1. Taxonomy (NCBI): domain Bacteria; kingdom Bacillati; phylum Actinomycetota; class Coriobacteriia; order Coriobacteriales; family Coriobacteriaceae; genus Collinsella; species Collinsella sp. CLA-JM-H32. Next base: position 42,698 of record NZ_JBBNMZ010000010.1, on the reverse strand, counting down.
ACACGATTGCGCGCGTGTTGATGGAGTTTGAGAAATCGAACCGTGTGCCCTGCACGGGATGCGGCTATTGCATGCCGTGCCCTAAAGGCATCAATATCCCTGGATGTTTTGCCGCCTACAACGCAAGCTATGCGCACAGCTGGTTTACGGGGCTGTCTCAATACTTTACGGCGAGCGCGGTGCGCACAAGCGAGCCCAAGTTGGTGAGCAATTGCGTCAAATGCGGCAAATGCGCGCGGCACTGCCCGCAGCACATCGATATTCCCGAGCGTCTCGACGATGTGCGCCGACGTTTCCAGCCTGGTCCCGTGACGGCGGTGCTTAAGGCCTTCGGCAAAACGCGCTCCTCATGACCCTTTTATAACTTGCGGTGGAATAGTTCCTGTTTGCGGCAGAATAGGGGCCAAACAGGAACTATTTCACCGCAACTGAAGGGGGCTGTCGTGGGTCATCGAGATTCATGTGATGATTTGCGTGAGGTTCGTTGGGGCGTTTTAGGCGCCGGGCACATTTCGCATCGATTTGCATCGTCGCTCAAGGAGGTGGACGGGGCACGGCTTGTGGCTGCGGCCGGCCGCACTCCTGCACATGTCGAGGAATTTTGCCGAGCGTTTTCGATCGATGCTGCGCATGGCCATGCCTCGGTCGACAATAACGGCGACGCGGCTTATGGCGCGCTGATTGCCGACCCCGATGTCGACGCAATCTACTTGGCTCTTCCGCATGGCATGCATACGCGTTGGGCCTGTCGCGCGCTGCGCGCCGGAAAGGCCGTGCTGTGCGAAAAGCCGGCCGTTTTGAGTGAGGAAGAGGCTCTCTCGATTGCCTCCATCTCTCGCGAGCGCGGCGCGCTGTTTATGGAGGCGATGAAGAATCGGTTTTGCCCGATGCGCACTCGCGTGAAGGACTTGCTTGCGTCGGGTGAGCTTGGCCGTATTGTCTCGATTGAAAGCGTGCAAAAGCTCGATTACGGCGAGTCTCCTTCGGGCTATCTGCTTGATCCGTTGCAGGACGGCTGTCTATATGACATGGGCTGCTATGCGGTCGGTTGGTTTGAGGATTTGCTCGCGGGCGCGTGCGAGGTTTCGTCCCGTGAAGTTCGCTGGCGTGACGTATCGGGCGGTCGCGTCGATTGGGCCGACGAGATCCATATGAGCGTCGGCGGTATACCCATTCATATGGTGTGCGACGGCAAAGCAACATATGAAAGCCGCTTAACGATTGCCTGTGAGCGGGGTTCGTTGGAAATCGAGCGTCTCCATCGCCCCGAGCTCGCCCATGTGAAGTACTCCGACGGGCGAACGCTCGAAATAAATGCCCCGTTTGAGGTCGATGATTTCTACGGCGAAATCCAGCATGCGACGCAGCTCATTCAGGCGGGGAAACTCGAAAGCCCCATCATGTCCCTAGCCGCCACGCAGCGCTGCGCGCACATCATCGATGCAATCCGTCTAGCCCTCTAGGACTTGGCGCTGACGCGTAGGGGATCATGACGCCGGCGCCCGTGGTGCCTGGCGGCCCACATCTCTGATGCCCCTTTTATAACTTGCGGTGGAATACGGTCTGTTTGCGCCAAAATAGGGCACCAATAGACCGTATTTCACCGCAACTGATGAGGAGGGAGCTGGAGATGCTGACGATCGGGTGTCATCTTTCGACGACGAAGGGCTATCGGGCAATGGGGGAGACGGCGTTGTCCATTGGCGCCAATACCTTTGCGTTCTTTACGCGCAACCCGCGCGGTGGCAAGGCAAAAGAACTTGACATGGATGACGTGGCGGCTCTGCGCGAGCTTATGTCGCAAAACGACTTTGGACCGCTGGTGGCGCATGCCCCGTATACCTACAACCCCTGTTCTGCCAAAGAGCGGGCGCGCGAGTTCGCCTTGGAGGCTATGGCAGAGGACCTGCGGCGCATGGAGGCGCTGCCCGGCAACTACTACAACTTCCATCCCGGTGCGCATGTGGGGCAGGGCTCCGACGCCGGCATTCAGATGATTGTCGACGCCCTGTGTCAGGTGATGTTTGAGGGCCAGCAGACGACGGTGCTGCTCGAGACCATGTCGGGCAAGGGCACCGAGGTGGGCCGCAGCTTTGAGGAACTGGCGCTCATCATTGAGGGTGTTGCCGGCAAACGCCCCGAGCTGTCGGCCAAGCTGGGCGTTTGCCTAGACACCTGCCATGTGAGCGATGCCGGCTACGACATCATCCATGATCTGGACGGCGTACTCGACGAGTTCGACCGCGTGGTGGGTATCGATCGCTTGCATGCCGTACACATCAACGATTCGAAGAACTCTTGTGGCGCCCATAAAGATCGTCACGAGTGCATCGGCAAGGGATACCTTGGCAGTGAGGAATTTGGTGGAGGTATGCAGGTTATGCAGAATATTGTATCGAATGGCCACTTGCGTTCGCTGCCGTTTATTTTGGAGACTCCGAACGAACTTGCAGGTTATACAGCTGAAATTAGACTATTAAGGTCATTGCAGCAGTAATGACTGTCACAAAGTAGAGTATTCCATTCACGTTATGGGTTTGTTTCAATCAGTTTTCTCATTGCAGATTCGTAATTCCGGGTGCATAATAGCCAACAGTTTTTGCAGACCTCTGAATCAAACGAGGTCACCGGAAGGAGACTGATTATGAAGCTGAAGAAGCTTGGCGCATTTGCCGCCACGGGTGCTATGGCGCTCGCCCTTGCTCTGACGGGCTGCGGTTCGTCCAACGCCACCTCTGGTTCTGATGCCGGTTCCAGCAGCTCTGACGACGCTAAGGTCGAGAAGGTCGACGGCTCCAAGGAGTACGCGCTCGTCAAGGACGGCACGCTGACCGTCGGCACCTCTGCCGAGTACGCGCCGTTTGAGTACAAGGATGACAACGGCGACTACCAGGGCTTTGACCTTGAGCTCATCAAGGCTATCGGTGACAAGCTGGGCCTGGATGTCGAGTACGTCAACAATGACTTTGACACGCTGGTTCCGGGTGTCGCTTCGGGCGCCAAGTACGACGTCTCCATCGCGGCTATCACCGACACGCCCGAGCGTGAGAAGGAAGTCACTTTCTCCGATTCCTACTACATGGACGATCAGGCTATCGTGACCAAGGTCGATAACACCGACATCACGGCCGACAACTACAGCGAGAAGCTCAACAACGCCGACGCTACCATCATCGTTCAGTCTGGCTCGACCGCCGAGTCTTTTGCCCAGGAGAACTTCCCCAAGGCCAAGATCGTCCCCTACAAGGACGCTACCGAGTGCTTCAGCGCCCTGCAGTCCGATAAGGGCGACGCCGTAGTCACCAACCGCTCCGTTGCCAGCCAGCTGACCGCCGAGCAGTTCAACACCTGCCAGACCATTAAGCAGATCAGCACCGGCGAGGAGTACGCCATCGCCATCAACCAGGGTAACACCAAGCTCAAGGAAGACATCAACCAGGCCATCAAGGACCTGACCGACGACGGTACCATTGACGCCCTCATGGCTAAGTACAACATCAAGTAAAATAGCTACTTGATTGCTCGCGGGCCCTTTCCGTTTTGGCGGAGAGGGCCTTTGCGCTTCTCTTGACGGAGAGCGTTTCCGTCTCGTTTTGCCGGCAACTTCTACGATAGGAGCCACCTTGTCTCGACTGAACAAAGGGGCCGCGGAGCAGCGTTTTCCACTGCCCGCCTTGCTCCAAAAGCTAGCCTGCGCCATGGCCGTGGCGCTCGCGCTGGTGTGCGCAGGGGCATATGCGCCCACGACCGCCCAGGCGCTTGAGACCGCAAAGATTACCGCCCGACCCAACACTGGTTCGGGCAGCGCTGTGGTCGGCGGTACCGAGACGCGCATTACCTGGGAGGTCCAGGCCGATGCCGACGAGGAGCTGAGCGGTCTTTCGCTGACGTTTGTCGACGGCACGACGTTTGGTACCGATGACACGCGATTGACGATGCTCTCGGGCGAGGACCTCATGGATCGTACGCCCATGAAGCCCACGTGCAAGGCTGACGGCCAGACGCTCAAGATCGACTTTGGCGAGACGGCGCCTGCCGGCGGCTTTTTCCGTGTCGAGGTTTACGGCGTGACCTTCCCCGTCGAGGGCGGCGATGAGGCCTTTAGCGGCACCTGCACTTTGGCCGATGGCTCGACCAAGAAGATCTCCAAGATTCCGTCGGTGGAGATCAAGGGCGTGACGGCATTCGATAACTTCCTGGCCGATCTTAAGGAGCAGCCGTGGGTCGAGGCCTGGAACTCCAATATGTTCCTGCGCCTGTTCTTAAACCCAGTCATTTTGGTCCAAAGCCTGCCGATCGTCTTTAAGGGCTTCCTTATGTCGCTCTCGATCGTGCTTGTGGCGTTTCCGCTGGCAATTCCCTTTGGCTTTGCCTTGTCGCTCATGCGCATCTCCAAGTCGCGCATCCTGCGCTGCCTCGCCGGCATCTATGTGAATATCATCCGCGGTACGCCGGCGTTCCTGCAGATCTATATCGCGTTCTTCGGTCTGCCGTTGGCCGGCGTCAAGGTTGATGACTACGTGCTTGGCGTTATCGTCATGGCCATGAACTCGTCTGCGTACCTATGCGAGATCTTCCGTGCCGGTATTCAATCGATCCCCAAGGGCCAAAACGAGGCTGCGCGTTCGCTGGGCATGAACGCGTTCCAGACGCTGCTCTATGTCATGATTCCGCAGACGTTCCGTAATGTTTTGCCTACGCTGACCAGCGAGTTTATCTTGCTTTACAAGGATACGTCGCTGCTTGCCGCCGTGGGTGTGGTCGAGATCGTCATGAACGCCCGTACCATCGTGGCCACGACGGGCTCCATTACACCGTACGTGGTTGCCGCCCTGTTCTATCTGGTCATCACCCTGCCGCTCGCTCGCTTGGTGAGCGGTCTTGAGGCGAGGCTTTTGGGCACGGCCGAGACCAAGAAGAAGCGTCCCGCCAAGAGCGCCGGACAGGTTGTCGCGACGCCCGCCGATCACATCGCCGGTCTGTAAGGAGGTCCTATCATGAGCGAAACCAATAACTCGAACGAGGTCGTCGTCAGCATCAAGAACCTCCAGAAGGCCTTTGGGGACAACGTGGTCCTGCGCGATATCGATCTGGATGTGCACAAGGGTGAGGTCGTTGTGGTCTTGGGCCCCTCAGGCTCGGGCAAGTCGACGATGCTTCGCTGCATCAATCGCCTGGAGCATCCCACGAGCGGCTCGATTGTCGTCGAGGGCGTGGATGTGTGTGCCAAGGGCGTCGACCTCAACAAAGTGCGCACGCACCTGGGCATGGTGTTTCAGCAGTTCAACCTGTTCCCGCACCTGTCGGTCAAAAAGAACGTCATGCTTGCGCAGCAAAAGGTGCTCAAGCGCAGCAAGGAAGAGGCCGAGAAGATCGCCGTCGAGGAGCTGACCAAGGTCGGCCTGGCCGAGCGCATCGACTTTATGCCGAGCCAGCTCTCGGGCGGCCAGCAGCAGCGCGTGGCCATCGCCCGCGCCCTGTCGATGAACCCGCACGTGATGCTCTTTGACGAGGCCACCTCGGCGCTCGACCCTGAGCTCGTGCGCGACGTTCTGGGCGTCATGCGCGACCTGGCGCACGACGGTATGACCATGATCGTCGTGACGCACGAGATGGGCTTTGCCCGCGATGTCGCCGACCGCGTCGTCTTTATGGACGGCGGCGTCATTGTGGAAGAGGGTACGCCGAGCGAGGTCTTCGACCACCCCAAGAGCGAGCGCACCAAGGCGTTCTTGGGCAATATCTCGTAGCCGCTTTATATGACTGACATAGCAGAAAACGGGAGCCGGATGTGATCCGGCTCCCGTTTTTGTTGGGACGCGAATGTGTTTTGTTGCAATGCGCGTTGCAGGCGGAGCTCATTGCCGCTAGGCGAGCTCGGCTCCAAGGGCGCGGCAGGCCGCTTCGCTCTCATCATCGGGGGCGTCGTAGCAGATGACGGAATCGACGACGTTAACACCCGCCTCGTCGGCGTCCGCCTTCCAGTTGTCCATCCATTCGCCCTCGGCCCACGAATAAGAGCCAAAGAGGACGACCTTCTTGTCGCCGAGAGTCTCCTTGACCTCGTTCCACATCGGCTGGAACTCATCGTACTCGAGTTCCTCGGAGCCCATGGCGGGGCAGCCGAAGGCGAAGGCGTCGTAGTCGGCGGCCCTGTCGGTAGAGAAGTCGGCGCAGGGGATGACCTCAGTTTCGGCACCCGCGGACGTGGCGCCTTCGGCGACGAGATTTGCCATGACCTCGGTGTTGCCTGTACCGCTCCAGTAGACGACGGCGATCTTGCTCATGTTGAGTCCTTTCAGTTGTGCGGCAGGTTGCCGCGGCTTCTATGTTCTATCGGGTTGCCTGGGCAAGTTGCGCCAGGCTGCAGCCCTGCTGATAGACAAAGGTGAGGTATTGAGTGCAAGCGCGGTAGGCGTCAAACATCGCAAGCGCTTGCTCGACATTCGTGTAGACCTTCCAAGCTCCAAAGACCTTGTAGTTCTCGCCGCGCTGGGCGATAAACTCGTGCACGTCGTCGTAGGGATATCCGAGGAAGTAGCCTATTTCGTGCGGAAACTCGCAGGTGCAGTTGTTGCTGCAGCTAGCTTGCTGGGGTAGTGCGCATCGAGTCTGGCTACAGGCGCATTCCGCGACGTTATTGCTCGCGAGCGTGATGCGTGATGCCAAATGCACAAGGCATGTCGAAAGGTCTCTCGTGTCGTAGCCTTCCGAGGCGAGCGCCGTTTGGGCGCGAGGGTCTGCGAAATAGGTGGTGAGGCTTTTGGCTCGGTACATATACACGAGCGCTCCGCAGGGCCGCCAGACCAAAACACTCAGGTGGATACCGAACGGGTCAAGCTCGCGATTGCACTGGGCGATAACGTTGAGCAGGCGTGCTCGGCGCTCTGCGATGGTTTCGGTTGCGACCGAGCCGTCCCCGTGGGCGTAGGTGCCTGGATAGGTAAAGAGCGATGCCGGCTTGATGCCCGCGAGCGTGGGAGAGCAGTTGCGCACGACTGCCGCCTGAAACGTTGAGATGTCTATGGTTCGAGTCACGGCGCTCCTTACGGATCTAAACTGTTAGCCTAGGAAAACTTATACACGAAAGTAAGCCATGGTCAACAAAAAAGTTTGAAGAGGGAAACTAATTGACCGAACGGACATGAATTTGGGTTAAGATGGGGACACCCCATGGGGGTATCTAGATAGTGCTACTTGAAAGGGGAACGCATGAGTGACTTGCTCAACTCTGCGAATCTCATCGTGCTGGCCGTCATTGCCGTCGGCATGTTTTTTGGACTGCGTCGCATTGCCGCTTCGACACACGGGAAGAGTTGCTGCAGCGATGGTGCGAGCGGCAAGAAGGCCAAAAAGGTTGTTGTGGTGGATACCGACGAGTCCCACTACCCCTATCGTGAGGAACTCCTTATCGGCGGCATGAGTTGCGACGGCTGCGCCCGGAATGTGACGAATGCCCTCAATGCGCTTGATGGCGTGTGGGCTACGGTAACGTACGCGGACCACACGGCACGCGTGCGCTCGAAGCGCCCGGTTGATCGCGACACACTCGAGACGGCGGTGAGGGGTGCGGGCTATTACGTTATGAAAATGTAGGCGTTGCCCTCTCCGGTGGGTACCAGCCTCCTGCCCATTGTGACTATCGGCATCCAAAAATTTGCGCAAAAATAACCTTTAGATGCGGCAAAAGTGGAGTTTGGTGACGGTTTGCGCGGAATTCGCTACCAATCGAGCATCTATGAACCCGTCAAAAAAATTACAGGTGTATATTTATACACTGATTATTGCTGTGCTCAGATTGCAATTAACCGTGGACAGAAATGAAGAATGCTAAAACTGGGCTTTAGGACAGGGGAGGCTATAACCTTATGAGATGGGTGGGAACACTTGGCTTGGTGGCAGCGCTTGCCGCTATCTTGGTATCGCCGCTGCCGGCGCACGCCGAAGACGCATCGGGTGCCGTTACCTACAATGCGGGAAATGGGTATTCCTTTGAGAAGCTCTCGCATCCTACGGTAGGAACGTCGCAGCCGGATGGCATCGTCGACTACCAGGGTAACGGTGCCGTTGCCGTTCCGGGCGCCGATGGTAATACGGCCAACAACGAAGGCGATCGCGGCCAGAGCTACACTTGGGCGGCTGCGAGCTATGGTGACTGGCTTTATGTGGGCACCTGCTATGCGGCGATGGGCAACACGCTGACGCTCATGAACAGCACGCTGGGCGATTCCTTTGATGTCGAAACCATGCGCCTGACGCTGGAGGCCATGTTTAACGGTACCTTCTTCTATGGACAGCAGAAGGAGGACGGCACGGCCGACAAGGACAGCGGTGGCATCTTGGTCAAGATCAATACCAAGACCGGTGAGACCAAACTGCTACTCTCTGAATCGCTCAACGGCGTCGCTCCTTTGTTCCGCAACGCCGTGAGCTATAAGGGTAAGCTCTATTTCTGCGGCAGCGTCAGGACCAATGACGGCAAAGGCGGCCTGCCTGCTGTATACGAGATCGATCCTAAAACGGATGAGTGCAAACCTGTCTATCGGGGCCTTTCGAGCATGCAGGATTACGGTGCTGCCTACAAGCAGGGCATTTCTACCGGTATCCGCGGCATGTGCGTCCATGATGGCCAGCTCGTCATCAGCAATGTGGGTAAAGATGCAGCCGGTAAGTTTGTGGCGACGATCTTGACGTCGTCTGACCCCTCGAAGGGCCAGGACAGCTTCACCGAGATTGCCAACTCGGACACGCTGTTTGGCTATCCGGTGATTCGCTATAAGGACAGCATCTACGGCGGCGCCATTTGGGATATGGTCTCGTACAATGGCCATCTCTATGCGACCATCTGCACCGGTACGCCCGAGAACGCTCCCGATGATAATTCCATGCAGTCGTTTGCCATGGTCCGTGGCGACAAGAATGCCGACGGCAGTTATTCGTGGACTCCCATTGTCGGCGATCAGAAGACGGACGGTGCAAAGTACTGCTTTGGCATCGATCCTGCCCGTACCCGTTCTGGCGCTGCCAACCTCATCGTCTACAACGACTACCTCTATATCGGTGAATACAACGACGAGGAGATTGCCCTCGAGCGCATCCTGTTCAACAAATCCAACACCGAAGAGGGCGGTAAGAGCAGCATGGGCGGCGTTGACTGCTCGTTTGTGAATGCCAATCTTGAGCAGTCGGTTAACATCTATCGCATGGACAAGGACGAGAACATGGAGCTCGTCGTTGGCGATCGCACCGACATGTTCCCCGAGGGCGGTATTTCCGGCCTGACTTCGGGCTTTGGCCGAAACGAGAACCAGTACATTTGGCGCATGCAGAAGTTCGACGGCAAGCTGTATATCGGTACCTTTGATACCGCGAGCCTGCTTGAGCCGATCGGCCAGTTCTCCAATGGCGACATTATCGATATGACGCCCGAGGAGTGGGACTCTCAGGTTCAGCGCCTTAAGGACCTGCTCGATCACCTGCTCGACAAGAAATCGCCTGACGACCCCATCGTTCCCGTGAACACGCTTGCGGACGATGATTCAAACGAGGCCGTCGAGGTCGATGATTCGAACGAAGCTGCCGAGGTCGATGATTCAAACGAGACCGTCGATGTCGATGACGAGAAGACCGAGGTTGCTAAGGGCTTTGGCGATCTGAGCGATGCGCTGGAGGATGCCGCGGGCGGTCTTTGCGATCAGGCCGCGACGATGCCCCAGGACTTTGAGGACGATGCCGCTTATGTCCAGAAGATCGATGGCGAGATCGCGTACTTCAAGTCCTTTGCCGACCAGTATCAGGACATGCTCGATAGCTATGAGAGCCTTAAGCAGCAGTACGAGGATGCCTATGGCACCGAGCTGCCGAGCGATATTCAGGATGCGCTCGATAAGCTGCTGAGCGAGGAGAACCTCAAGAAGTTGCAGAGTGTCCTTACGTGCATGTGTTACCTGCGCGATGCCGAGCGCGGCTTTGATATGTATGTGACCGAGGACGGCGTGAACTTTACGACGCTGACGACTAATGGCTTTAACGATCCGTATAACCATGGTCTGCGCACCTTTGCGGTGACCAACCAGGGTCTGTGCCTTGGTACCGCCAACCCGTTCTATGGTTGCCAGGTCTGGATCCAGCGCAAGGAGAATTCGGAGAATCCGGTTGATCCCGGTACTCCGGATCCGACGGAACCCACCGATCCTTCGCAGCCGGGTGGCGGCGATCAGCCTGGCGGCAGCCAGACGGGTGGCAACGACCAGTCGAGCAGCACCACGACCACCGCCACGACGACCGCTAAGAAGACTCCGAAGGACGGCTCGCTGCCTCGCGCTGGCGACTCGACCCTCACGCTGGTCTTGGGATTGCTGGTTGCAGCTGCCGCAGTGCTTGGCATTGCTCTCGTCTTGCGCAAGCGTTCTCGTCGCTAGGCTCGACCACGCAGCTCGATGCCTTGGATATCGTCGAAGTTGATGGCGATATCCCTGAGTTTGAGCAGCTTGAATGCGGGTAATACTTCGTCGAGAATGCCCGTGCGGCTACGATAGCCGTACATATCGTAATAGGTGACGCGCACCAGGTCGCCGCGTTTGAGGCCCTCGAGCTTTTTCGAAAGTTCGAGGGCTTTTTCTTCCGTGAGCTCACGTTTTTGCTCGACGGTGATTTCCTGCTTGCGCACGAGTTCGTAGTATCCCGTGAGGGCGGCAAAGGGCATAAACTGTGCGGCGCGGTTGGCGCGCACGGCACCGTTGGCAGTGAGGTTGGGGTCGGCTGCGCGGCGTCTGCCCTCGGGGTCCGCCAGGCGCTCGAAGGCGGTCGGCGGGCGCATGGGCTGTTGTTTGGGTTTAGGCACGGTGTCCTCCAACTTGATCGTTGCGCTCGCGCGCGGTGGCGCCGGCGGTAAAGCTTAATCCCTTGACGAGCGCGTTCTTGCCGTACTTGCCTTTCACGGCCAGGACGGCGCGCGCCAGGTCGCGCTCGCGCTCATCGGCCTCGATATCGCTGAACAGATCGATGGTGGCAAATTCCTCGGGCACAAGATTGCTAAAGCCCAGGTTGATGCGCTTGACCGGTCGTTTGGGATCGACAGTCTGCGCCCAGAGCTCATCGAAATAGCCCATGATCTTCTTAAACGAATTGGTACGCTCGGGCAGCTTGCGCGAGGCGTTGGAGTGCGCAAAGAGCGCGGCATAGCCACCACGCGGTTTGCCACCATGCTCTCCCACAAAGATGCCATCGATTGCCTGCGCTTCGCGCACCAGGCGGCGCCGTTCGTCATCGCGCTGGACGGGCTTGGGAGCACGGGGCGCGAGCTCGGGGCCGGCGGTTGCGGTGGGTTCGATGCTCGACGTACTCGAGCGCAGGTGTCCGCATCCGTCCACATATTGTGCAGTACCGCTGGCATCAAGCCTGCGTATGTCGGCGCGCTCGCTCGCGTAGCCCACAAAGAGCGAGATGCTGTCGCAGACCACGTGCTTATCGATCAAGTCCAACACGGCGTTGTCGACCATCTCGCGCAAGACGGTGTAGGCCTGCTCGTAGGCATAGCCCTTCGAGAGCACCTGTCCTGTGGTGGTCGAAGTTGCTTGCGGGCGATAGGCTTGGATATCGGCGATGGTTGTCGGCTCGCGTCCGAAGGCGTGGTCGATGAGATACTCGGCATTGACGCCGAGCTCGTCGTAAAGCAGGTTTTCGTCGAGCGCCGCGACGCCCATCAGATCGTAGACGCCGTATTTTTCGAGTCGTGCTGCCATGCCGGGGCCGATGCCCCAGATATCGGTGATGGGACGATGGGGCCAGATTTCCTTGCGAAAGGTCTCATCGTCGAGTATGCCGATGCGGCTGGGTACGTGCTTGGCGGTGATATCGAGTGCAACTTTGGCCTGGAATAGGTTGGGGCCGATGCCGACCGTCGCCGTGATGCCGGTGCGCGCCAGGACCTCGTCGCGCAACATGCAGGCGAAGCCTTCCGCATCGGTGTGATAGAGGTCCAGATAGGGTGTCACGTCGATAAAGCACTCGTCAATTGAGTAGACGTGAACGTCTTGCGGACTGACGTATTCCAGGTAGATACCGTAGATCTGCGCCGACACCTCCATGTAGTGCTGCATGCGCGGTACGGCCTTGATGTAGTCGATGCCGTCGGGAATCTCGAATAGGCGGCAGCGGTTGTGAATACCTAAGTCCTTCATGGCCTGCGTGATGGCGAGGCAGATGGTCGTGCGTCCGCGCGATTCGTCGGCAACGACTAGGTTGGTGGTGAGCGGATCGAGCCCACGGTCGACGCACTCGACGCTGGCATAAAACGTCTTGAGGTCGATGCAGATATAGGTGTGACGCTCGTGCCCCACGCGTCCTCCCATCAAACACATGTTCTTATCGAATATCTGTTCGATAATACCCGCTCGTCCGGACATCGTCAAAACCTGTCAAAAAGGGACTGGTTTGTTTTGGTAGGTATGGTCGTGCGGTTGGATCGGGTTTTTAACGCAGCTCTAAAGAGTGCGAAACAGCTCGGAAAACCTTGCTTCGTAGCATGAGCCTAACGATTGATACCGCCTATGCGCACGGAAGGGTTGTGGGAAAGATGGTCAATTACGGGTTTGGTATGCCGACGCGCCTTGTTGTGGATGGAGACGTGGCTCGCTGGTGCGGACGATTGGTCGCTCACTACGGTGGCACTAAGGCGCTGGTCGTGTTGGGCGGTGACAAGCATACGCGCGATGAGCTTGTCTCGGCGGCACTTGGCTCGCTTGATCGAGCCCTACTCGAGCGCGTACTTTTCCGCTGCGGCTCGGTTGGGGGCGACGGGGGAGACGAACTGATCGACGAAGCCGTGGCCCTGGCGACCGACGAAGGCGTGGACTTTGTCCTGGCGATTGGCGATGCCGATACTGCTGGCTTTGCGCGCGAGCTCGCGCGTCGCATGGCTGCGCTCGATGCCGGCGAAGACGGTTTTGTCCCTTATGGATGCATTCTCTCGGAGGGCAAGGCGCCTGCTGTCGTGGGCACCGGTGAGGTTCCCGTTTTTGCCATTATCGCGCCCGAACTGCTGGAGGGCATCGGGTCTCCTCTGCGTGAGTTGCTCGGTAGCATCTGCGCCGCGGCCTAATATTTGCCATAAAAGGACGGGTTATTTTTGGTTGGTAAAGCGTTTGACCTGCCAAAATAAGCCTGTCCCTTTTTAATCGGTTGCCGTTTGGGGGCCGATTGGCAACGCTCGCTGATTGTAGTCTTGACCTGCGCTAGAATAGTGGCATCTGAATGTCCGGGCGCATGGAGGCGTGCGCCCGTATGCTGAGGAGGACTCTATGGCAACTGTTGCCGCACCTATCGATGCTACGTCGACTGCCGCTTGGAAGGCGCTCGAGGCTCATCAGGAGAAGCTCGAGGCCGAAGGTATCGACCTCAAGGCCTGGTTCGCTGCTGACGCCGACCGCGTGAACAAGCTGAGCTTTGACGCCGGTGACCTGCACTTCGATCTGTCGAAGAACCTGGTGACCGATGAGACCGTCAAGCTGCTGTGCGATCTTGCCCGCGAGGTGAAGCTCGAGGAGCGCCGCGACGCCATGTTCTCTGGCGAGCACATCAACACTACCGAGGACCGCGCTGTCCTGCACACCGCGCTGCGCCGCCCGGCAAGCGAGAAGGGCCAGCTCATCGTCGACGGCCAGGACGTCGTCGCCGACGTGCACGAGGTCCTCGACCGCATGTATGCCTTCGCCGAGCGCGTGCGCTCCGGTGAGTGGAAGGGCGTTACCGGCAAGAAGATCGAGCATCTGGTGTCCATCGGCATCGGCGGCTCCGACCTGGGCCCGGTCATGGCCTACGAGGCTCTGCGTCCCTATGCCGACGCCGGTATCGACTGCCGCTACATCTCCAACATCGACCCCAACGACCAGGCCGAGAAGCTCAAGGGCCTGGATCCCGAGACCACGCTCGTAATCATCGTCTCCAAGACCTTCACCACGCTCGAGACCCTCACCAACGCCCGCGAGGTCAAGACCTGGATGCTCGAGCAGCTCAAGGCTCAGGGCGCCATCGACGGCTCCGATGAGCAGAACGCCGAGGCCGTGGCAAAGCACTTCGTCGCCGTCTCCACCGCACTCGAGAAGGTCGAGGCCTTCGGTATCGACCCCGCCAACGCCTTCGGTTTCTGGAACTGGGTCGGTGGCCGCTATTCCGTTGACTCCGCCGTGGGCCTGTCGCTGATCGTCGTGCTCGGCCCCGAGCGCTTCCAGCAGTTCCTCGAGGGCTTCCACGCCATCGACGAGTACTTCTGCAATACCCCGCTCGAGAACAACGCCGTCGCGCTGATGGGCCTGCTCAATGTCTGGTACGTCAACTTCTTCGGTTCCAAGAGCCACGCCGTGCTGCCGTACTGCCAGTACCTGCACCGCTTCCCGGCCTACCTGCAGCAGCTCACCATGGAGTCCAACGGCAAGCATGTCCGCTGGGACGGCAGCGCCGTGACCTCCGACACCGGTGAGATCTTCTGGGGCGAGCCCGGCACCAACGGCCAGCATGCCTTCTATCAGCTGCTGCACCAGGGCACTGTGGTGGTTCCGGCCGACTTCATCGCCTTCGCCAATACCGCCAACCCTGCGACCGACGGCGGCCAGGATGTCCACGAGCTGTTCCTGGGCAACTTCCTGGCCCAGACCAAGGCGCTCGCCTTTGGCAAGACGGCCGATGAGGTTCGTGCCGAGGGCACGCCCGAGCAGATCGTCCCGGCCCGTTGCTTTGAGGGCAATCGCCCGACGACCTCGATCTTCGGCGACACGCTGACCCCGTTCGCACTCGGCGAGCTCATCGCCCTGTACGAGCACATCACGTTTGTCGAGGGCACGGTCTGGGGCATCGACTCTTACGACCAGTGGGGCGTTGAGCTGGGCAAGCAGCTTGCCAAGCAGATCACCCCTGCCTTCCACGACGATGCCGCCAAGGCCGAGCAGGACGCTTCGACCCAGGCGCTCATCGAGTTCTACCGTGCTCACCGCAAGTAGTCGCTGCTGTTAACGCATCGCGCCTTATAGCCAGGGGTCCGTATCCTATCGGATGCGGGCCCCTTTGCTTTGCCGTGGTCCCAGGGCGCACGGCCTTTGTGGAACATCGCCGGGGCGCCGCGCGCTGCGAGAACCCTGCGCCTAGATCTTGGCCTCCGCATGGCCTCGCTGCGCCTCGGGCAGCTCCCCGTAGAGCGGATGGTCTTCGAGCCTAAAGCGCTCGACCTGTTCGGGAGTGCGACCGCGTACAAAGAGCCACGAGCGATCGATCGGCGTCGCCATGAGCGTGCTGGGCAGCGCGTCGGCGCGGTCGGAAAACACCCGGGCACTCTCGGGATCCTGGAACGCCAGCACCAGATGCGTGTCGCAGTTGCCCATGATGGAGCGTGCGCGTGCCTCGCCATAGAGCGCATCGAGCTGGTTGGTCGACTGCAGCAGCAGCGTTGCCCAGATGTTGCGGCTTCGGATAATCGAGAGCACGTTGTCGATCTGGGGGATCTGCAGATTTGCGAAGTCATCGAGCATAAAGCGCACGGGCACGGGCAGGCTGCCGTCGGGCTGCCTATCGGCCTCACGAATGAGGCCCATAAACGCCTGCGAAATAAAGAGGCCGGTCAGCGGATCGAGATTGCGGTCAATATCGCTCACGGTTACAAACAGGGCGCAGGGGGTGTGTCCCATGGAAGCGAAGTCCACCTGATGGCACTCACGATAGAGCTGTGCCGCACCGTCGAATCCCAGACACATGACCTTTTCGGCAAGGATGCCGACGATGCTCGCGTGCATGCGCTCGGCATTTTGCGTAATGGCGTAGCGCCGCCATAGCGAGAGGGCATAGCTTTGGGGGTCGGTCGTGATCAGGTCGTCAAACAATCGACCCGTGGCACCGTCCTGCAGGTGCTCGATCAGCTTGATGACCGAGCTGATCGTCTGCTCGTCGGCGGGTAGCTGTTCGGTGACGTAGGCGATAAGACACGACAGCAGGTTTGCCGCCGCATGATCCCAAAAAGGCTGGTTGTTGTCCTCGATGGGACAGATGGCCTTTGCCACCGAGAGGATGTCCTGCTGGTTGGGCCTGCCGTCCGCCTTGCGGCGAATGTGCCTCAGGGGGTTGTAGCCGCAGCGCTCGATGCCGGGCGCAAGGGCCGGGACGGTGTTGAGGTCGGCGAAGTTGAGACATTGCACGCGGTAACCGTGGGCTGCCAGCACGGGTCCCACTTCGCGACAGAGCGTGCCTTTGGTGTCGAGCACGATGTAGCTTGCGTTCATTTGCAGCAGGTTGGGCTTGAGGACGTTTCGGGTCTTGCCGGCTCCCGAGGGGCCGATCACAAGTGCATTGTTGTTGAGTCCCGTTTGGCGGGTGTTGCAGGAAAGCGTTCGATCCTTGGCGAGGATGGTGGACGATGCGGACTCAGATGCGGCGAGGCGGCTGGCGAGGTTAGACATGGGCGACCTCCTTGGTGGTCGAGAGGATTTCGTGGGCAAAGCCGAGCTCGACGGCGCGCTCGGCCGAAAGGTAGGTGTCTTTTGCAGTGAGGGACTGGATGCGCTTGGGCGTGAGGCCGCTGCGGTCCGAGAGGATTTGCGTGAGGGTCTTGCGGGTCTGCATGAGACGCCGGCTGGTTTCCTGCAGCGCAAGTGCCGAGCCGCCTGCCCCCTGGGGGATCAGCGGGTCGTGAATCATGAGCTCTGCATGGGGCGCCATACGGCGATCGTCGCCGCCCATAAAGATCACGGCGCCCATGGACGCGGCGAATTCCAGGCAGACGGTGCGGATGGGGCACGATGCGAGGCGCATGGCGTCATAGATCGCAAGACCCGATCGCACGCTTCCGCCGGCGCTGGCGACAAATATGGTGATGGGGCGGCTGGGGTCGGTGGCATCGAGCAGGCGGATCTGCTGGCATAGGTCGTGGGCCATCGGGGTTTCGATATTTCCCATGACGGAGAGCTCGCGACGGGCGAGCATCTCATCGTAAATGCTGGTGAGCGTGATACCTCGGGCGGATTCACGCATGGTGAGGGGGCTGATGATGGGGGAATGATTGGTGTCCATGAGGACTCCTTTCTGTTGGTGGTGTTGTGGAATAGAGTCGCTGCCCGCGGAGGGGCTGGCGGGCTACAGGGTTCGTCCGAGCCTGAGATCGAGCTCGGTTGTGGGGCAGGCTGCCTGTCCGTGCGGCTCGCAAGCGCCAAGGGCTCCAAAGCGATGGAGCGTTGCGACGGGCGTGGTGTAGGCGAGCCGCAGCTGATGCTCGATAGGGGCACATCCGTCATTTTTGTAATGAGCCGCGTAGTACTGCGCGATGCTGGCGTTCATCTCGCTGCCATTGCGATGGCGCTCAAACTGGCGTCTGCAGGTCTCGATGATCTTTGCTACCGACTTGGGTGCCGTCGCGGGAACAAGGGCGAGATAGCCCTCAAATAGCTCGTTGATGTTCAGGAGGCACAGCAGGTCGATCAGCGTCCTTATGGCTGCTCCCTCGGCAGAAAAGTGCGCGGTCATGCGGTTATATCGGTTGCGGTCGACGATGGCCGCATGGGGTCTTGGAGTTTTCTGCCCCGTGGTCCCGGGCTTTTGCAGCACCTGTGTATTGAGCTCGACGTTGCAGCGCTTGAGGCCGTCCAACGGAAGGAACAGTGCGGTGCGCAGGGTGTTCCGCTTGCTTTCGAGTTCATGACGCTCGTCGGGTTCCCATTCGAGCTTGAGTTTCGTGTCGAGCGCCGTAAGCATATGGGCTAGGCAGCCTACGGTAAGAACGTACGAATCGTTGTCGCGTTTTGGGGCATAGGGGTCTGTCAGCTTGCGAATGTCGGGGTCGCCCATGATCTTTGTGCAGCGCTTCAGCAGTTGAGGGTGGTCGGCCAAGATCGTCGCGAGCGGTAGCGACGCGTAGTTCTTGATGGTCGCGGCGGCAAAGGCGGCGTCATATTCGTTTGCATATGCTCGCTCAATGCGGGCATCCAGAATGCTTTTCTTATCGCCGTCTTCAGCGTGGTGGTTTGTCATAGCTTCTCCAATCGGTTGATGTTCGTGCTGTTTGTTGATGTGTTGGTTGTCGTGAGTGATGTGCTTGCCGTGGGTAATGTGCTGACGTTGGGGTGCTATGCGGTTTTCAATGAGCCCGTGAGGCAGTTGCTGCAGGGGCGGGATGGAACGGCCCATGCAAGGCGGAAGGCATCGTGCTCAAAATCGAGACAGCAATGCCCTGGGTGCCTCACATGTGGCAGTTACCTCATTAAGTTGTCATTGCGTTTGGGGCTGTACTTTGCCGATCTTCCTTCTCTTACACGCTGAAAACTGAAACTGAATATGCTCGATCTACTTAAAACCGCAACGGCGGTCTTTTATCAACTTATATGTCGGAACGCGTCTTTGCAAGTACTTTTTTGCCTTTGTTTCAAATGGGGTGGTTTTGCAACCGTCATACGCGCGCTGTGCGAACGTGCCCCGGCTCGGATAAGATAGTGCAATCGAGTTCTACCGCGCTCACCGCAAGTAGTTTTTACGGCTGAGTTGGCTTATGCCGAAAGGGGCCCGTATCCCAACAGATACGGGCCCCTTGCTATTTAAATGGGCATGAGGGTGTATTGAGGGGGGGGGGATGTCTTGCTGTCGGCATCCGCGTGCGGTGCCATTCGCTGTCCGTAAATATACGTTTACGGCTAATTTCATACCACTTGTCGGAATGCGGACGCTGTCCTTGCATGTCGGGCGTACATTGAACGTGGTTTTTCGCGTGAAACCACGAATCGGTTGTCAGCCCCGAACAAGGAGGCCCAGCATGACGCTTGCCAAACCCATCAATAAATACATCGACTATATCGATGCCCCCGAGGACACGTTTGAGCAGTATGTCGAGAAGGCGTTAAAGTACAACTTTCGCTGCGTATTTGCGAACCTGCAGGAGTACGAGACGGGCCGCGCCATGCTCGAGGGCTCTGACATCATCCTTGCCGGCGCTATCGACTTTCCCCAGGGCACTATGACGCTTGAGGAGAAGCTTGCGAGGTTTGAGGAATACGCTGCGTGTGGCTTTACCGAGATTGACTACGTTTTGAATCAGGAGTCGGTCGAGAACCGCGATTTTGATGCCATCGAGCGCGAGATGACTACCATTGCTGATTTTTGTCGCGCGCATGGCATCACTGACAAGGTGATCGTCGAAATGTGCAAGCTGGACGGCGACGACGCCGCCAAGCGCCGTGTATGCGAGATCGCGCTGGAGGCCAAGCCGGGATTCCTTAAGACATCGACTGGCAGAAGCTTTGGCGGTGCTAAGCTCGAGGACGTGCGGCTGATGCACGAGGTGCTCGGCGATGCCGTGGCAATCAAGGCGGCGGGCGGTATCCATAATTACGAAGAGGCTTGCGCATTCATCGAGGCCGGCGCCAGCGCGTTGGGTGCCTCGGCGGGCATCGCGATCGTCGACGGCGCACCGACGGATGAGCGTCGCTAGCAGACGTATTTGACCTGAGCGATAAAGCTTCACGACTACGCGTCGTTCATGTTCGAGACAATTTGACTTTTTGCCCGTTGTAAACGGAGTCGCGATGGGTGTTCTGTATGATGGCTCAGACAAGGTTGTTCAATGACAGGGAGGCATATATGGCAATCAAAGCCATCGCGATGGATATCGACGGTACGCTCACCAACGACCAAAAGGTCATCAGCCCGCGCACGCGCGAAAAGCTGCTCGCGGCGCAGGAGTCGGGCATTAAGCTCATTTTGGCTTCGGGCCGTCCCGCATGGGGACTACATGCTCTGGCGCAGGAGCTCGACCTTCAAAACCATGACGGTCTGCTAGTCGCTTTCAATGGCGCGCATGTGGTCGACGCTCAGACCGATGAGGTTCTTTTTGACCAGGCCATGCCGGCTGACGAGCTGCACCGTCTGATTGATCACCTGCGTAATTTTGACGTGATTCCTATGATTTCGCTTGGTCGCGATCTGCACGTCGAGGATTCGTACCGCTGCATGATCACGCTGCCTGACGGCTCGCAGAAAAACATCGTCAAATACGAGCGCGATGCGTGCGATCTTAAGATCCGCGAGGTCGAGAGCCTGCATGAGGTCGCTGATGCTTATCCCGTGGACAAGCTGCTGACGGCGGGCGATCCGGCCTACCTGCAGGCGCATTACGAGGAGATGTATGCGCCCTTTAAGCAGACGCTTTCGGGCATGTTTACGGCCGACTGGTACTTTGAGTACACGGCGCCCGGTATCGACAAAGCCCGTGCGCTCGAGGGTGCCCTGCCCAAGCTCGGCATCGATGCCAGCGAAGTCGTATCGTTTGGCGACGGCCAGAACGACAAGTCCATGATTGAGTGGGCGGGTACCGGTGTTGCCATGGGTAACGCCGTCGATGAGGTTAAGGCGGTAGCCCAGATGGTGACCGCCAATAACAACGAAGACGGTATTGCGGTGGCGCTGGATAAGCTGCTGGGCTAGAATCGCCGATTAATGCATGGTTCGGGCGCCTGCTCGCGGGCGTCCTTTTGTTAGGGAGGGTGCCGTGTCCGCATTTCCGTTCGACGCCGTTATCTTTGACATGGACGGTGTCATTGTCGATACCGAGTATTACTACCTGGGCGAGACTGCCGCGTTTGCCAAGGAGCTTGGGCTTAATCTGACTCAAGAGGAGTTGAATGGGCAGGTCGGTACCTCGCATCAGTTCTTCCTGCATATGCTGGTCGATTGGTTTGAGCGCGCCGGTAAGGGGCATTTCACTGGGGAGGAAGCGTTGGCCCGTTGGGACGAATGGGCCCATAAGCGTCCGCGCGACTATCAGGCTTTGATTAACCCAGGCGCCGTGGATACGATTCGAGAGCTGCCGCGCCGCGGCGTTCGCGTGGCGCTTGCCAGCTCGTCTCCCATGGATAGCATCGAAGAAGTGCTCAACGCATGCGGGCTGTCGGATGCCTTTGAGTATGTGGTGAGCGGCGAGCAGTTTAAGGAGAGCAAGCCCGAGCCCGACATCTACCTGCATGCGCTGGATCTGCTGGGGCTGCCCGCGAATCGCTGCTGCTGCGTTGAGGATTCGGTGCCTGGCATCACCGCTGGCAAGCGAGCCGGCCTGACAGTCATTGCCAAGCGCGAGGAGCGCTTTGGCTTTAGCCAGGATGCCGCGGACAAGATTATCGACCAGCTGCCGGAGCTGCTCACGCTTTCTTAGGAGCGCGGTAGTTGCGCGTTTTTCGGGTCAGATGAGTAAATATCCGACATTTTGGTGCGGCAGCAAGCATACTTTATGCTAATGCGGGCTTAAGGACTTGTTGAATGCCC
Source organism: Collinsella sp. CLA-JM-H32 (assembly GCF_040098165.1). Classification (NCBI taxonomy): domain Bacteria; kingdom Bacillati; phylum Actinomycetota; class Coriobacteriia; order Coriobacteriales; family Coriobacteriaceae; genus Collinsella; species Collinsella sp. CLA-JM-H32. The sequence goes on along the minus strand of NZ_JBBNMZ010000010.1, from coordinate 21,416 downwards.
TTAAGCCCGTTTTAGACTTAATTGTGCTTGGAGAGGGTATATGCCACCGACTGAAGGGCTAACTGACGGTAAAGCAGCGATACCGCTGTACCAACAGGTTATTGATATCATCAAAAACGAAATCAACTCCGGCGCCTACAAGTCAGGCGCGCGGATACCCAACGAATTCGAATTGGCTGAGAGCTATGAAGTTGGCCGCGTTACCGTGCGACGCGCTATTGAGGAGCTCGTCCAGCAGGGCTATCTAACGAAGCGGCAGGGGAAAGGCACGTTTGTCAATGCCCCCAAGCTTAAGCGCAAGATTCGCCAGAAGGATGACGTCCAGAGTTTTTCGGACGCATGCCGCGTTAACGGAATGGAGCCGGGGGCGTGCGTCATTTCGAGAAAGATACTGCCGGCGGATTCCACCGAAGCGCAGTTCTTTGGTGTTCCCGTTGGAACTGACTTGATTTGCGTTGAGCGCGTGCGCACTGCCGATGGCGTCCCTGTCATGCTCGAGAACAACATATATGTTTACGAGGACAACGCCTATCTATCAACGGCACCTCTATCTAACCAATCCATTTTTGAGTTCGTGCGCAACCGGACGGGCCGCACGCCCGCGTTTACCGACCCGTGCACGCTCGAGATCGCGTGCGCGTCGCCCGAGGTCGCTCGACTGTTGGCGGTTCCCGTTGGCGAACCCTTGTTTTATATGGAAGCCTTCTTTTTCGATGAGCAGCGGCGGCCGTTTATCATCGGTCGTCAGCGGATCGTTGGGTCTCGCTACGTTTTTGACATCTAGGACATTGCGAATGGAAGCGCCCGGTGGATCATCTCACCGGGCGCTTCCATACCGTTCACGGCGCGAACGCAACCGTTCAACCGCGTTGCGGCAATCAGTTTGAAATTATCTTGATGAAGGAAAAAGCTGCTGGTAATCTATGGGACGTCATAGAACGTTTGCATTGTGCAAATGTTGAAGCGAGATGCGATGCAGCCTCGAGTTCTTTGGAGGTATCTATGTCAGATACGAAGGCGAAGAAGACAAACAGACGTTTTAAGTTCAAATTACCGCATGTCTATACGATCATGTTCTTGCTGATCGTTGTCTTTGCGGTCCTGACTTGGATCGTTCCCTCTGGCCAGTATCAGCGCAAGACGATTTCGACAGCGGCGGGCGAGCGTGAAGTCGCCGTTGCTGGAACCTATGAACAGGTCGATAAGAACTACACCGATTCCGAGACCGGCGAGACCATCAATCTGGGCCAGGATATCTTCGCGGTCCTGCAAGCGCCCACCAAGGGTATCCAGGAGGCTGCCGACGTCGTTGCGTTCGTCTTATTGATTGGCGGATCGTTCGCAATCATCACCAAGACCAACGCTTTGAATGCCGGCATGAGCCGTGTGGTTAAAAAGCTCAAGAACAAGGACATCCTCATCATTCCCATCACGATGACGTTGCTGTCCATTTGCGGCACTACGTTTGGTATGTCTGAGGAAGCCCTGCCGTTCTATGCCATCTTCATTCCCATCATGATGGGTATCGGCTATGACTCGATGACGGCATTCATCATCTGCTTCCTTGGTCCCAACCTGGGATATTGTGCTTCGACCATCGACCCGTTTAATGTTTTGATTGCCCAAGGCATCATTGGCATCGAGGGCAATCCGCAACTGTGGCTGCGCGCCGTTTCTTGGGTCATCTTCACTGCCGTCGGTATCGCATGGGCCATGCGCTACGCCATGCGCGTCAAGAAAAACCCCGAGTCGTCCATTACGTACGAGGACGATAAGCTCAAGCGTATTGAGTTTTCCGTGACCGATGCCTCCATCGAGGAAGAGTTCACTATCCGTCAGAAGCTCGTGCTTATTGATTTTGCCTGCGGTATGGGCATTATCGTCTGGGGTCTTGTTACCCAGGGCTGGTACATGAATGAGATTTCCACCGTGTTCCTTGGCATGGGCTTGCTTGCCGGTATCCTGGGCGGTCTTGACCAGCAGACGATCGCTGAGGAGTTCGTTAAGGGTCTCGCCGACTTTGCGTACGCTGCCATCGTTATCGGTATCGCTCGCGGTATTCTGGTCATCGCCGAGGGTGGCATGATCATCGACACCATCCTCCAGGCGCTCGCTACTGCGCTCGCCGGTGCACCAGCCGCCGTCTACACCACGTTTATGTATATCGTCCTTGGCCTGCTCTCTTTGCTGGTTCCCTCGAGTTCTGGCCTGGCGGCGCTCACCATGCCCGTTATGGGCTCCCTGACCGAGCTCATGGGCCTCAATCCCGAGGCGGCCGTCACTGCGCTCCAGTTTGCCAACCAGACCATCAACACCATCAGCCCCGTGGCGGGCATGACGGTCGCCGGCCTTGCCGTGGCTAGGATTTCGTTTGGCCAATGGTGGAAGACCATTTGGAAGTTCTTCATTTTCATGGTCGTCTTTGGCCTGATCGTAACGGCAATCTCTGGCATGCTTCCGGTGTAGGTGGTTGTGATGTCTGATCGTTTGACGGTCCTGACGTCTAAGAGCGTCTTTACCGGTACGGGGGACCTGCCGTTTGAAGGTTTCGTAGCGGTCCGTGGCAATCGAATTGAGGCTGTTGGCACCAAGTGTGAGGTGGCTTCGTATTTGACCCAGGCGGACGAGGTAGTTGACCTGGGCGACCGCACTGTCATGCCTGGCCTGATCGATGTGCATACCTTCTATACAGGTTGGGCGCTGCGGACGTTGGGGTCTGATCTGTCCGGCGTCGCTGATGCCAAAGAGGCCGTGTCGCTCTTGCGTGCATGGAAAGAAGATCATCCGGATTGCGCGGCGGCTTTTGGCCACAACCTGCCCGAAACGTTGGCATCGGATGCCGAGAACGCAAATACGGCAGCTGTGTTTGACGATTGTTTTGGTGATATCCCTGTCGTCTGCTTTACACCGGGTGCGGAGACCTGCGTTCTCAATGCTGCCGCCAGTGCGCAATACGGCTTTACGCCCCAGGCGTGCTATGCCGAGAAGATCTGGCGCATGATGAGCGATTTCCTCGCGCTGCCCGAGGTGCGTGCCGGGTATTCGGACTACATGAGCATGCTTAACGAGCGCGGCGTTACCGCCATCAAGGAGATGGCGTTTGATAACTACTACGGCTTTGCCGATGAAATGGCTCGCCGTGAGGAATCTGGTGAGCTGACGGTTCGCGTCTCTATGATGTCGCAGCCGGTGGGTGCCGGTGCAAATCTGTCATATGCCCGCGAGGCACGAGAGCGCTTCCGGGGACCGTTCGTTCGTTTTTCTGGCTTCAACCGTATGACCGATCGCGGCGTATGGGCGGGGCTTGCCGAGATGATTGAACCCTATGAGGACACGGCCGATGCGGGCGCTGCCGGCAAGACGGTCGTCGAGGAGCCAGAGTGGGATCTGATTGAGAGCGAGCTGCGTGCAATTGATGCTGACGGTTTCCGATATTCCTTGCATTGCCAGGGCGATGGCGCCGTTCGTCGCACCGTGGCGCTCTATGCCTCGCTGCCTCGAGACGAGCATGGACGGATGCTTCGCCGCCATGCGATTACCGATCTCGAGAACTCTGACCCGACCGATCTTGTCGAGTTTGGCAAGTTAGGTGGAATTTGCGAGGTCTATCCGCAGATTCTGACGCTGGACCGGCGCGAGGATTGCCTGTCGATGATGCGTCGACAAATTGGCGAGACGCGACTTTTACACAGCTGGAATCGCCGCGGCATGGAAGATTCCGGATGCACAGTGTGCTGTGGAACGGATTTGCCGCTGCTGATTCCGAGCCTGGGCGAGTCAATTTACAGCGCGTGCGGCGGATTCTTCGCCGACGGACTGCCCGTGAATGAGGTCAACGCGCTGACGCTTGTCGAGCTCTTGCGCGCTTGGACTGCCGGGGGCGCGTACGACCTGATGCGCGAAGACGAGCTGGGTACGCTCGAGGTCGGCAAGCTTGCCGATATCTGCGTGCTCGATCGGGATGTGTTTGACCTCGATTATCGCGACGCACGCGATCTTGCGGTTGATATGACGATGTCGGACGGACGAATCGTGTTCGATCGAAATAAGGAGGCATAAGATGCCTGAATCCAAACCGACGCTGCGCCGCGAGCAGATTGCGGGCATGAATATCCACTACATCATGTGGTCGCTCGATTACTTCCTTGATGTGCAGCAGCGTTTGGGCTTTGAGTCCATTGAGCTGTGGTGTGCGGAGCCGCATGTGACACTCGACCACACGGGCTACTTTGAGGCTGAGGTCCTGGCGAAAAAGGCTGCAGACCGTGGGCTTAGGTATCGTACTCTGTGCCCCGAGAATGTTGTCTATCCTTGGCAGTACTGCGCACGCAAACCGCTGCATGAACAGCGCAGCCTGGCGTACTTTAAGCACGGCATTGAGCTTGCCGAGGTACTTGGGTGCGACCGCATGTCCATCAACTCGGGCTGGGGCGACTGGGACGAGGACCGCGAGGAAGCCTGGAAGCGCAGCCGCGAGCACTTGTCCATTCTGGCGGAGTATGCCGGCGAGCACGGTCTGGTGCTTACGATGGAAAGCCTGCGTCCCGAGGAGAGCAACCTTGTGACGACGGTTTCCGATGCGAAGCGCATGATTGACGAGGTCGCGAGCCCGTACTTACAGCCCATGGTTGATACAACCGCGATGGGCGTTGCAGGCGAGACGCTCGAGGACTGGTTTGCCGCCTTTGGTGATGGGGCAATTCACGAGATGCACTTTATCGACGGTGACCCGTATGGCCATCTGGTGTGGGGCGATGGCAAGCACGATATGGACGCCTTCGTCGCCACACTCAACGCCCATGGTTTCGACGGCATGCTGGGCCAGGAAATCACGGACGGTCGTTACTACGATGACCCGGCGGCGGCAGATGCCAAGAACATGGCCGCATTCGAGAAATATCTGATTGACTAAAACAACCATCGGCCACGCAACCAACGTCATTGATTGCGGGCCAAACAAGAAAGGAACTGGATATGAACGCACACGATCTGATCAAAGAGGCAATTGCCGAGAAGGGCAAGTTCGACAGCGTCTACTGGATTGCTTGCGGTGGCTCCATGATCGATTTGATCCCGGCTCATGAGCTTCTGCAGCGCGAGGCAACCACCTTCACTTCGTATATCTATACGGCTCGCGAGTTCGATATCATGCGTCCGCGTCGTCTGGGCGAGAAGTCCCTGGTCATCGCTTGTAGCCACAGTGGCAACACCCCCGAGGTCGTCGAGGGCTGCGAGATTGCCCTTGCTGCCGGCGCTACGGTGATCGCCCAGACCGACAACGCTGGATCCAAGATTGACTCCGGCAAGTGGACCACGTGGGTCTACCCGTGGGGCGAGGGCGTGCCGCAGGCCGAGGTCCCCGCTGGCATTTCGCTGTCGCTTGCGGCCGAGCTGCTCGATCAGCAGGAGGGCTACGCCGATCTTGCCGATATGTATGCCGGTATCGCCGAGATGGATAAGATCCTTCCCTCGGCACGCGAGAAGGTAAATGCCGAGCTGGGCGATCGTTTTGCCAAGCTTTGCCAGGAGCACGAGTTCTTCTACATTCTGGGCAGCGGTCCCAACTTTAGCCAGACCTACGGTTTCGCTATCTGCTCTCTTATGGAGATGCAGTGGCAGCACTGCAGCTACATCCACTCTGCCGAGTACTTCCATGGCCCCTTCGAGGCTACTCAGGATGGCGTTTTTTACTTCCTGCAGATGGGCTCCAGCGAGTGCCGTGCCATGGACGAGCGCGCCCTGGCGTTCCTTAAGACGCATACCGATACGCTGATGGTGCTCGATGCCAAGGAGTACGGTATGGAAGCCGTGCCGGCGAGCGTCCGTGCCTATCTGGACCCGGTGCTGTTCTACGCCATGAACTGCGAGCTGCGTGCTGCACGCGGCAAGGTGTTTGATCACGATCCCGATTTCCGTCGCTATATGGGTGTTGTCGAGTACTAGAAGGGACAAAGGCCATGGCATTTAACGTTAACGCGCTCGGATTTGGCGACAACGTCGTCGATCGCTACGAGCATATCCACACCATGTATCCCGGCGGCAATGCGGTGAACTTCGCCGTTTATGCCAAGAAATGCGGTGCCGCACGCTCTGCATACATGGGCATTTTTGGTAATGACGCCGCTGCCGAGCATGTCATTGCAAGCCTCGAGGATGAGGGTATCGAGCTTGACAAGTGCGAGCAGATGATTGGCGAGAACGGAGCGGCTCGCGTGACCGTCGTTGACGGTGACCGTGTCTTCCTTGGCTCCAACGAGGGCGGTATCCGTGGCGATGCGCGCTATGTTCTCGATCGCTTTGATCTTGCGTACATGAAGCAGTTCGATGTGGTTCATTCGGGCAACTATTGCTTTACCGAGCGCGAGCTGCCCAAGTTGAAGGCTGCGGGCGTCACGGTCTCTTTTGACTTTTCGGACGACTCCACCGACGAGTACTACGAGCAGATTGCGCCCTACGTCGATTTCGCTTTCTTTAGTGCGGCGGATGCTGCGAGTGAGGACGAGATTCGCGAGCGTCTGGCATGGGTGAAGGGCCTGGGTCCGCGTTTTGTGTCGGCTACGGCGGGCGCCGAGGGCTGCATTGCTTACGACGGCGAGCGTTATTACCGCCAGCTGGCTAAACCGGTAACGGACATGAAGGACACCATGGGGGCGGGCGACTCGTTCCTCACCTCGTTTTTGATGTGCTATCTCGATTCCGCCAAGCGTGGTGAGGATGGCGCCGAGGCCATCGAGCGCGCGCTCGACTTTGCTGCCGGGTTTGCCTCGACCGTGTGCGGCATGGAAGGTTCTTGGGGCCACGGAGCACCAATCGTCGAATAGCCGAGCTGTCCCGGGGAGCTGTATTGGTGCCTTCCCGTGACTCGGTGGTTAAAAAAGCCAAATATGAGTACTGTGACTAATTTAGTCGCAGCAAAATCGACCCCTTCAGACGTGATTTGAGCGTTTGGAGGGGTTTAAGATTGCGAAAATGCAGGATGAGTGACTGTAAAAGTGTTAGTTAATGGACAATCGTAGATTATTCTGGTGGTCGGAAAGCTCAGAGTAATGTATCCATTTCGCTAGCAGTACTCATATTTGACGTTTTTTGACCACAGGGGTTAGCGAAGGCTAAAAACAGAGTGTGCATTCGCTAAAACCGCCGACTCAATATGCTTTGCTTCGCATTTTTTGAGCGAGGCGACGTGTTCTGAGGCGCTTTCGAGCGATCTGATGAGTGACTGTGCGCTTATTTCTGCGTTTGCCTCCGCTGGTGCATCGGTCTCGAGCAGTAAACGATCGAGTGGAATTTGTCGTACGTATTCGCGTCCTCGTTTAGATGCGAGCATGCGTTCGTTGACGGAAAAATAACAGCCCGCATTACGCGCGCGGACGAGTTCGTCCGAAGTACCGCTAAACCAGTGGAAGATGATAACGGGGGAGTCGGGGTTTGGGATGAGTAGTCCATGCGATTCGAGGACGTCCAGTACGGCTCCTGCCGAACGAACGGCGTGAATTGATATCACGCGCCCGGTAAGAGGATGCTGCACGAGCGCATCGCAGAGCCGGTTAAGTGCCTGTATTTGTAGCGGCTCACTTCCAGCAAAGCGCGCGGAAAAGTCGAGTCCGACTTCGCCGATGTAGCGTTCTTGGGCAGCAACTTCGCAAAGCAGATTGACTTCGACAAAACCGCAGTGGCCATCGGCGAGCCACCAGGGGTGAAGCCCAACGCCGGCGATGATGCCTGGTTGGCGACAGGCGCGCTCGTTTGCGGCCGAAAAGTCGCGCGGATTGACGCCGCAGTCAAATAGACCCAAGCCCAGCGCCGTCGCCTCATCAGCAACGGCGTCCGGGTGAGCCATTAAATCAAGATGGCAGTGTGCATCAAATAGCCGGGGCTCCATCTCGGCGCGCTCCGCTAGTCTAGGCGCTGGCCATCGGCGCGCACGCGCTCGGTGCCGCGGCCGCTGATCTGGCGGATAACCTCGCCGGCAATCATCTGGCCCATGATGGGCGGCATAAAGCTGGCGGTTCCCAGCTCGGTGCGCTCGTGGATGTTGGAAGGGTCGCGGGGCTGTGTCTTAACCGATTCCTCGCAGCTAAACAGTACATGCAGGCTCTTGATTCCACGCTTCTTGCATTCTTTGCGCATGATGCGGCTCATGGGGTCACGTACCGTATCGAAAATGTCGGCAAAGCGGAGGCACTCGGGATGGAGCTTGTTGGCCCCGCCCATGGAGCTAACCAAACGAATGTCGTGGTCCTGAGCATATTTGGCAATGGTGAGCTTGGCCGAGATGGTGTCGATGGCGTCGACGACGTAGTCGAGCTTGCCGTCCGTCTGCTCCAAAACGCTCGCGAAGAAATCATCGATGTTGTCGCTCAGCAGGTATTCGGTGCGCTTGATGACGGTAGCGGTAGGGTTGATGTCGTGAATCATAGCCTCCATGACGTCGACTTTGCGCTTGCCGACGGTGCTGTGAAAGGCGATGGCCTGGCGATTGATATTGCTGGGCGCGATGATGTCCTTATCCAGAATGACGAAATGACCGATGCCGCCGCGGGCGAGTGCCTCGCAGCAGTTGGAGCCCACGCCTCCGCAGCCGAGCACTAGCACCGTAGCATCGGCGAGCTTATCGAGTGCCTCGCGGCCCATGATAATCTCGAGCTTGGTGTCGCGTGTCTCGATGGGAGTTGCGGCTGTGGTTTCGGTCATAGATATCCTCCGATGGGGAAGCGAATCGTGTTTTAGCTATCGTCATTATAGGTAATCGCCCATAGGTTGCGATGGCGTTTGCTTTGATGTGGTTTGAAGCATTGCGATTAGATAGTTAGACAAACATCTAAATATCAAGTATAGTGTGCACGTCATGAGAGATGATGAGAGGAGGTCTTATGCCGGGAGAGGGTTTTAAGGCGCTTGCCGATCCAACGCGACGGCGCATTTTGGAGTTGCTGCGCGAGGGCAATTGCACGGCGGGGGAGCTTGCCGAGCATTTCGATATCAGTAAGCCGTCGCTGAGCCATCACTTGGCGACGCTCAAAAACGCCGGGTTGGTGACCGACGAGCGCCATGGCCAAAACATCGTATACAACTTAAACACCACCGTCATGCAGGATTTAATTGGCTGGTTTATGGGCTTTACAAACACTGAAGGTGATAAGGATGAATAACGAAAACAAGGGCATTCACCCCACGGGGGTATCGTCGCGCGTGTGGATTGCGCTGGTCGCTCTGTGCGTCGCCAATGTCGTAGCGCACCTCATGGTGATGCCGAGCTTGCCTGCGCAGATTCCCACGCACTGGGGCGCGAACGGCGCCGTCGACGGTTGGGGTCCTAGCTGGATGGCCTCCGCGCTCGGCGTGCTGCCTCTGGCGCTTCTCGCAATGTTCCGCATGGTGCCGCGCATCGACCCCAAAGGTGAGGCATATCGAACCTCGGGCAAGTTCTACCAGGGCTTCGTAATCGCCTTCACCTTGTTCATGTGCGCCATAAGCTGGCTGGGAGAGCTTACGGTCTGGGGCGTGGTGCCGGCGGTCGGTTCGGTTAACGTGCTGATTTCCGGTGTTGTCGGTTTGCTGTTCATCGGCGTAGGCAACTACTTGCCGCGTGTGAAGCAGAACTATACGCTCGGTATCAAGACACCCTGGGCGCTTGCCGATCCCGAGAACTGGCGCCGTACGCAGCGTTTTGGCGGCGCCTGCTTTATGGTGCTGGGTATTGGCCTGATTGTGATGGGCGTGGCAGGCAGCGTGCTTTCGAGTGAAGTCGTCGCCGCGGTGATTGCGGCTCTGGCGTTTGGTTCGGTTGGAGCCGTTTACGTCTACTCGTATCTGTTGTGGCGCAAATCGCAGCGAGCCGCTCGTTAAGGTTGCGGAAAACTAGCGTACGCAGTTCATAGTATGTTCCGGGGGACTTTTCCCAGGTAGTATTAGGGGGTGTGGGCAACCATGCCCCTTTTTCGTTACGTTTCAGAGCTGGTTCCCTCATTTCGTTTCCACTAAAGCGAATCAAGAATAGGGAAACAGCAGGTAGAAAGGATAGAACAGACATATGGCGGAGTTTATCTACCAGATGTATCAGGCTCGCAAGGCCCATGGCGACAAGGTAATCCTTGACGACGTGACCCTGAGCTTCTACCCCGGTGCCAAGATCGGCGTCGTGGGTCCCAACGGCATGGGTAAGTCGACCCTGCTCAAGATTATGGCCGGCATCGAGGAGGTCTCCAACGGCGATGCCAGGCTCACCCCCGGCTACACTGTGGGCATCCTGCAGCAGGAGCCGCCGCTCGACGACGACAAGACCGTCATCGAGAACGTGCGCATGGCGTTTGGCGATATGATCGCCAAGGTCGATCGCTTCAATAAGATCGGCGAGGAGATGTGCGACCCGGATTGCGACATGGACGCCCTCATGGCCGAGATGGGCAAGCTCCAGGACGAGATCGACGCCGCCGACGGCTGGGATATCGATTCCAAGCTCGGCCAGGCCATGGACGCCCTGCAGCTGCCCGATTCCGACATGCCGGTCAACGTACTTTCCGGCGGCGAGCGCCGTCGCGTGGCCCTGTGCAAGCTGCTGCTCGAGGCTCCCGACCTGCTGCTGCTCGACGAGCCCACGAACCACCTGGACGCCGAATCGATCCTGTGGCTCGAGCACTTCCTGCACAACTACCAGGGCGCGGTGCTTGCCGTCACGCACGATCGCTACTTCCTGGATAACGTTGCCGAGTGGATCTGCGAGGTCGACCGCGGTCACCTTTATCCCTACAAGGGCAACTACTCCACGTATCTGGAGACCAAGGCCGCCCGTATCGAGGCGCAGGGCAACCGCGACGCCAAGCTCGCCAAGCGCATGGAGGCCGAGCTCGAGTGGGTACGCAGCTCGCCCAAGGCTCGCCAGGCCAAGAACAAGGCCCGTCTGGCTCGTTACGAGGAGATGGAGGCCGAGGCCCGCGCAAGCCAGAAGCTCGACTGGACCGACATCCGCATCCCCGTGGGCCCGCGTCTGGGCAACAAGGTGCTCGAGGCTCATCACCTGCACAAGGAGTTCGATGGCCGTGTGCTCATCGACGACCTATCGTTCACCCTGCCGCGCAACGGTATCGTGGGTGTCATCGGCCCCAACGGTGTCGGTAAGACCACACTGTTCAAGACGATTGTGGGTCTGGAGCCGCTGACTTCGGGCGAGCTCGAGGTGGGCGAGACCGTCAAGATTTCTTACGTCGATCAGAACCGCTCTGGCATCGACCCCGATAAGAACCTGTGGGAGGTCGTCTCGGATGGCCTGGACCACATGATGGTCGGCGAGACTGAGGTTCCGAGCCGCGCTTATGTGGCGAGCTTTGGCTTTAAGGGCCAGGACCAGCAGAAGCGCGCCGGCGTACTCTCCGGTGGCGAGCGCAACCGTCTGAACCTGGCGCTTACGCTCAAGCAGGGCGGCAACCTGCTGCTCCTCGACGAGCCCACGAACGACCTCGACGTCGAGACGCTGTCCTCGCTCGAGGCGGCGCTGCTCGAGTTCCCTGGCTGTTCGGTGGTCATTAGCCACGACCGTATGTTCCTGGACCGCGTTGCCACGCACATCCTGGCGTGGGAAGGCACCGACGAGAACCCGGGCAACTGGTATTGGTTTGAGGGCAACTTTGAGGCCTATCAGGCCAACCGTATCGAGCGCCTGGGCGAGGACGCAGCCCAGCCGCATCGTATCCACCGTAAGCTGACGCGCGATTAGTCGAGCTCAGGTGACCTAACGAGAAAGGGACGATAACCTTGGGGTTATCGTCCCTTTTTGTTACTTGGTAGAAGGCTCGACTTTATCGATGGCCCAGGTGGATCCGAGGCCACCGGTGGTATTGCGGCGGATGCGCACGGCAACCTCGCGGCGCTCGCCGGCCTGCGTGTAGCGCAGGGGGAAGCTTGCGCGGTTTCGCGCGGCCTCGATGGTACCGCGCTCGCGGGCGATCCAGTAGTACTCGCCGACAATGCCGAGGATATCGGCGCCGTAGGGGAGATAGGTCGACAGCTGGTGCAGAAGCGGGCCGGGGCAGAAGACCTCGGTTGCGAAATCGACGGGGAAGTCCTCGGGGATGGCGGGCGCTACGGGTGCGGGGGTTGGGGCCTCTGCGAGTACCGAAGCCGGTGCCGGTGCGGGAATTTGGTCGCAAGCAGAGGCGGGCACGGATTCGATGACGGGTGCGAACTCCAGCGTCGTCTTCGGCTTGATTGTGGAATCTGCGGGCTTCACGGTGACGGGCGCGTCTGCAGCTTCAGTTTCAACCTCAACCTGCGTCGCGCTCTGATTCTCGACGCTCGACTTTACCTCGATGGGCGTGGATGCCATGGTGATGATGCCGGCGTTGGCGTTCTCGGGGTCATAGACGACCGTGAGCGAGATGGCGGGCTGCGGCGTCTCGGGCTCCGGCGCCGACTCGGTAGCGTCTTGATCTGCGGGCTCGTCGGACTGATCGTCTTCGGCTTCGTTGCCAAAGACATCGCTGTTTTGGAACGCAGGCGTCTCGGGTTGGTCAGCAGCTTCTTTGGTTGTCGACTTGGGCGCTTCATTGAGCTCCACAGTGGCTTCCTGCTCGGATATGACTTTGGGATCGGTCGTGGCGGCGATTTCGGTTTCGGCTTCTGCCGTTACCTCAATAGCGACTTCGATCTCTGTCTCGGGCTCGGATTCCGGCACGGCTTCAACCATGGCTTCGGGCTTGGGACGCTTAACGTGCTTGGGACGCACGGCCTTGAGGTCCTTCTCACCGCGCTTTTTCTTTTTGTAGGACTGCTTAGCGCCCTTGGCTGCCTTGGGCTTGTCCTCGTCCTTGGCAAGGGCGGCATCCCAAGCCTTGTTGGCGATGACGGTGGCATACAGGCGACCGCCCTTAAAGACGGTCAGCTTAATGCAGTCGTCGAGCTCCTCGAGCAGCTCGCGCGTGGACTTGAAGCCCAGGTCATAAGCGGTCATGTCGCCGGCGGCGAGCGCCTCCTCGACCTGTGTCATAAACGTTTGCTTGCCGCACCCAATCGCGTCGCGCAGCAGGCGATACAGATAGATGTGGTTGCCCAGCGAAAGCGTGGGCCTAACTATTGTCTTGCTCATGGCAAATCTCCTCTTTACACATGTAAAGCATCTTACCATCGCATGGCGTTCGCCATGGCGGCGCCCAAGGCAAACGGGCGCGAACCGCTTTCGATTCGCGCCCGTTGTACAGGTCGGTTATCTATGAGAGACAAATGTGCTTAGTTGCCCGATGCCGTGCCTTGGCTCGAGTTGTCAGATGCCGTGCCGGACGCGGTTCCGCTCGAGCTGTTCGAGCCGTTGGTGTTGCTGCTGTCTGCTGTGCCCGTTCCCGACGTGGTGTCACTCGTCTGGCCGCCCGTGCTCGGCTGCGAACCGTCAGTCGTTTGACTTGAGTCGGTCGTGCCGGACGGCGTGCTACTGTTGGCCGTAGAGGAATCGGTGCCCTGCGATTGGTTTTGGGTGTTCGAGGACGAATCGGCAGAGGTGGAACTGTCTTGCGTGCCGTCCGCCTGTGTCTGCTGATCTTGCGACTGGGTGTTGCCATTTGCATCGCTCTCGGTCGTGCGCGACGAAAGGATTGGCTCGGGGCGCTCGCCCAGACCCTCACCGGCAGTGGTGATAAGGATGGCGCCAGCGCAGGCGATGACTGCGACGATGGCGATGGCGATCGAGAAGACGATGACCTTCTTTTGCGTCTGGCTGCGCTCTGCCGCGGCCTTGGCGCGCAGGCTGTTGGGGGCGACACGCGCCGTGGTCGCGCGTCCCGCAACCTGGCGCATCTCCTGCGTGGTCGCGGCGCCACCTAGGTGCTCCTCGACATCGGGCTCAACGGGCTCGTAGGCGCCGGCAGGGTAGTCGACAGCGGCATGCGTGCCCTTGATTGCTTCGGCGCTGGCGGAGATAAAGTGGCGATAGACCTGCGAGGACACAACAGTGATGACTGAGCTCACAGCGGCACCAATCACCGAGCCGGCAATGCCGATCTTTGAAGCAAGCGCCACGCTCGTGGCGGCAGCTGCGGCGCCGGCGATGATCTGGGGAATGGAAATGTCGTCGAACAGGCCCTTTTTGGGCGCGATGGCCATGGTCTGTCCAATGGAATGGTTCTCGTGTACGCCGTTGTTGAGCGATGCCGGCGTCATGACGCGCGTGCGCGGCGCGTCGGTGTACTTGGTTGTCATACGGGGTCCTCCCGGTGTAAATCTGCTTCGTTTCGTGTAGCCATCAGGGTACCCACCAGATGTGAATCGTACGTGACATTTAACAGATACCATCAACTCATCAATTGCTCACCAAGTTGGTGGGATGCGGTTCCACCCGGCGGTTGAACTACAATAGGGCTTGCTAATTGTGTTGAATATCGTTTACGCACGGGAGCATTCTTATGAATCTTCACCTTTCTCAGTCTGATGGCTTTTTGCGTGTGGCGGCGGCCTCGCCGCGGATTCGCGTGGCCGATGTCGAGGGCAATGCCGAGGTTGCGCTGGCGGCTGTTCGCGAGGCTACCGAGCGCGGCGTTCGCGCGCTGGTGCTGCCCGAGCTTAACCTGACCGGCTATACCGCGGCCGACCTGTTCCATAACCGCACGCTGCTGCATGCCTGCGAGGCTGCTCTGGTACATATCCTCGACGAGACTCGTGAGCTGCCGATTGTCTTTACCATCGGTCTTCCCGTTGCAGTTGCCGAGAATATCTACAACTGCGCCGCCGTGTGCTGCGCGGGCGAGCTTTTGGGTCTTACGGCCAAAAAGTATCTGCCCAACTATGGTGAGTTCTACGAGCGCCGCTGGTTTGCTCCGGCGCCTGCGGATCCCGTGTGGGTTGAATTTGCCGGTCAGGGTCCGGTTCCGCTGGGTTCGGGGCTTGTCTACCGCTGCTGTGATGAGGGCGCCGAGGACCTGGTGCTGGGCGTTGAGGTCTGTGAGGACCTGTGGGTGCCGGCGCCGCCTTCGACCGAGATGGCGCTTGCCGGTGCGACGGTGATTCTCAACCCGTCGGCCTCGGATGAGATTATCGGTAAGGCAGACTATCGCCGCAGTCTCATCTCCAATCAGAGTGCGCGCCTGTACTGCGCCTATGCCTATGCGGATGCGAGCGAGGGCGAGTCCACGACCGATATGGTCTTTGCAGGCGAGAACCTTATCTACGAAAACGGCTCCAAGCTCGCCGCCACCAAACTGCTTACCTGCGATATGGCCGTCGCCGATGTCGATCTTGACCGTCTGGTTGCCGAGCGCCGTCGCTCGACGACGTGGACGCGCGCGGACGATGCGCCGGAGGCCACGACCGTTGAATTTTCGTTTGAGGGCGTGCTGGCAGACGAACCTGTCCTGCGCGATGCCTGCGATATCGACCGTGTCTTCCCCCGTGCGCCCTTTGTGCCGGCCGACCATGGCGACCTGGCCGAGCGTTGCGAGACCATCCTCGACCTGCAGACCGCCGGCCTCAAGACCCGCCTTGCCCATACGGGTACCAAGGCTGCAGTCATCGGTCTTTCGGGCGGCCTGGACTCCACGCTGGCACTGCTCGTGACAGTTCGCGCCTTCGATGCACTGGGGCTGCCGCGCACCGGTATCACAGCCGTGTCCATGCCCGGCTTTGGCACGACGCATCGTACTAAGTCCAACGCCGAGTCGCTCGCTCACGACCTGGGTGTGAGCTTCCGCGAGGTTTCGATCCACGCGGCTGTGGAACAGCACTTCAAGGACATAGAGCACGATCCGACCGTGCAGGACGTGACCTACGAGAACAGCCAGGCCCGCGAGCGTACGCAGATTCTGATGGATCTGGCCAACCAGGCTGGCGGTTTTGTCATCGGCACGGGCGACTTGTCGGAGCTGGCACTCGGTTGGGCTACCTATAACGGCGACCACATGAGCATGTATGCCGTCAACGCGAGCGTGCCCAAGACGCTTGTGCGCCATCTGGTGCGTTATGCTGCCGATGTCTTTGGCGGGCGTATTGCCGAGACGCTGCTCGACATCCTCGATACACCGGTGTCCCCCGAGCTTCTGCCGCCCACGGGCGACGGCGAGATTGCGCAGAAGACTGAGGATTTGGTGGGCCCGTACGAGCTGCACGACTACTTCCTCTACTACCTGCTGCGTTTTGGCTTTGAGCCGGGCAAGATCTACCGCATGGCGCTCAAGAGCTTCGAGGGCGTCTACGACGCCAAGACCGTCCACACGTGGTTGCGTACGTTCTACCGTCGCTTCTTTGCTCAGCAGTTTAAGCGCAGCTGCCTGCCCGATGGTCCCAAGGTGGGCTCGGTGACGCTCAGCCCGCGCGGCGATTGGCGTATGCCGAGTGACGCCAGCTCGCGTCTGTGGCTTGCGCAGATCGATGCGCTCAATGCAATTGACTAAGGTTGGCTAAATTGAACCAATACGAGGGTTGCAAGCGTTACACTTTTGCAATCTGATGGCCCGTATCGCGCGGCGCTCTTGTCGGAGCGCCGCGTTTTTCATATCGAAAGGTGGCACCATGCAGGCATCGCAGCGTCTCGACCGCTTTGGCGCGGAGGTCTTCGCCTCGCTCAACAACAAACTGCTCGCGCTGAAGGCTCAGGGCAAGACCATTTACAACATGAGCGTGGGCACGCCCGACTTTAAGCCGTACGACCACGTGGTCGAGGCGCTCACGCAAGCAGCCAAAGATCCCGAGATGTGGAAGTATGCCCTGCGTGACCTGCCCGAACTCAAGCAGGCCGTGTGCGATTACTATGAGCGTCGCTTTGGTGTCTCCGGCATTACGCCGTCCATGGTGCAGTCGTGCAACGGCACGCAGGAGGGCGTGGGCCATTTGGGCCTGGCCCTGCTCGATCCGGGCGACACTATTTTGGTTCCCGATCCGTGCTACCCGGTCTTTGAGGCGGGTGCCAAGATCGCCGATGCCAAGCTCGAGTACTATCCGCTGGTTGCCGAGCACAATTACCTGCCCTATGTGGCGGGCATCGATCCCGAAGTGGCCGACCGCGCCAAGTATATGATCGTGTCGCTGCCCGCCAACCCGGTGGGCTCGGTGGGCACGCCCGAGATCTACGAGGAGATCATCGCTTTTGCTCGCGAGCACGACCTGCTCATCGTCCATGACAACGCGTACTCCGACATCGTGTTCGACGGCGAGCCGGGCGGCAGCTTCTTGCAGTATCCCGGTGCGCTCGAGGTGGGCGTTGAGTTCTTCTCGCTCTCCAAGTCGTTTAACGTCACCGGTGCTCGCATCGGCTTTTTGGTCGGCCGCGAGGACGTGGTCTCTGCCTTTGCCAAGCTACGCAGCCAGATCGACTTCGGTATGTTCTTCCCGATCCAGAAGGCTGCTATCGCCTGCCTGAACGGTCCGCGTGATGAGGTCGAGGCGCAGCGTTTGAAGTACCAGGAGCGTCGCGATGCCCTGTGCGACGGTCTTGAGGGCCTGGGCTGGGAGCGTCCCAACGCGCATGGCTCCATGTTTGTGTGGGCCAAGCTTCCCGGTGGTCGCACCGATTCCATGACGTTTTGCGAGGAGCTCATGGAGAAGGCCGGTGTTGTGGTGACGCCGGGCGCGAGCTTTGGTCCTTCGGGCGAGGGACATGTGCGTATGGCGCTGGTTTTGCCGCCCGACCAGATCGCTTTGGCTGTCGAGGCCATCCGCGAAGCGGGCCTGTATTAGAAAGCTATTTCGGCTCGTCAATAGCTCGAAACCGATTTCGTGCAGTTATTTTACGAATTCTGCAAATAATTTCGGCAAACGTCGATATTTGGCTGCGAATAGGAGCATAATCAAAGTCCCGATTGGATGTATTGGGATTACGGCAAGCCGCTCGGGTCGTTCCCGGGCGGCTTGTTTGTGGAGAGAGATGGGAGTTTCTAATGGTTAACGAGAAGAAGGTCGCTATTGTCGGCTGCGGTTTCGTCGGTTCGTCTTCGGCGTTCGCGCTGATGCAGAGTGGTCTGTTCTCCGAGATGGTTCTCATCGACGTGGACAAGAACCGCGCTGAGGGTGAGGCTCTGGATATTGCGCACGGCATGACGTTTGCCGAGCCGATGAAGATCTACGCTGGCGATTATTCCGATGTCGCCGACGCCGCCATGATCGTCGTCACCGCTGGCGCTGCCCAGAAGCCCGGCGAGACCCGCCTGGACCTGGTCAACAAGAACGTTAACATCTTTAAGTCCATTATCCCCGAGATTAAGAAGTCCGGCTTCGACGGCATTCTGCTCATCGTCTCCAACCCGGTCGACGTTCTGACCTACGCCGCCATCAAGATGTCCGGCCTGCCCGAGGGCCATGTCATCGGCTCCGGTACCGTGCTCGACACCGGCCGTCTGCAGCAGATGCTCGGCGCTCACGTCGAGGTTGACCCGCGCGACGTTCAGGCTTATGTCATGGGCGAGCACGGCGACTCCGAGTTTGTCGCTTGGTCCAGCGCCCAGGTTGCCGGCGTGCCGCTGAACACCTTCTGCGAGCTTCACGGTCATCTGGAGCATGAGGCTGCCGAGAAGCGCATCGCCGAGGACGTCAAGAACTCCGCCTACACCATCATCGAGAAGAAGCACGCCACCTACTACGGCGTCGCCATGGCCGTTAAGCGCATCTGCACTGCCGTCATGCGCGATGAGCAGACCGTTCTGCCCGTTTCCTCGCTCATGGTGGGCGAGTATGGCCTGTCCGATCTTGCCATCTCCATGCCGACGGTCGTTGGCCGCGACGGCGTCGTCTGCCGCGTCCCCGTGCCGCTGAACGATGGCGAGCAGCATGAGCTCACCGCCTCTGCAAAGGCCCTCAAGGACATCATCGACAGCGTCGACTTCTCCTGCTAAATGCGGCTCGTTTGAGCAACAGGCTACAATGAAGGCGCCCGGATCCATGTGACCCGGGCGCCTTTTTGGTGCAAGGTAACCTGACCCCAATGCACCATAGTTGATGGGAGGGCCATGTCGGATTCGCCTAATTTTTTAACCTATGCCCAGACGGCGTTTGATCCGTTTGAGGAGAGGCCGTTCTGCGCGGTGGATAGCCTCGTCTTTGCGTGGTTGTCCTATTTGCGTTTGCCGGGTGATATGGCGGAGCTGACGAACTGGCAGGGCCTAGACGTACGCGAGCTGCTGCGTGCCGAGTGCTACCGGGACATGATTGACGACTTGTGGGATCCAGAGGGGAGCAGGGCCTTGTTGGAGGCCGTGGCAGCAAGCCCTCGCTACCGTGGCGTGCACGTTTGCGGCTATCGTGCCGTGAGCGATGTGGTGGCGACAGAGCAGTTTGCAGCCATGGCGTTCCGGTTTCCGGCGGGGTTTAGCTATCTTTCCTTCCGGGGGACCGACAGCACGATTGTGGGCTGGAAAGAGGACTTTAACATGGCGTTCCGGTGTCCTGTGCCGGCCCAGGAATCCGCGGCGCGTTATGTGGACGAGGCGGCGGATGCGATTGACGGGCCGCTCTTGTGCGGAGGCCATTCCAAGGGCGGAAATCTGGCTGTGTATGGTGCAGCGATGTGCTCAAGCGGTGCTCGTAACCGGATTGAGCGGGTCTTCTCCCACGATGGCCCTGGCTTTGTCGAGGAGTTTCTGAACGGAGACGCCTTTGCGAGCCTTTCTGGTCGTATCGATAAAACCCTGCCCCAGTCTTCGATCTTCGGCATGATGTTCGAGACGCAAGAGGACTACGCTATCGTCGAAAGCACCGAGTTTAGCCTGCTGCAACACAATCCCTTTAGCTGGGTGGTCGACGGCTGCGATTTTGTGTATTGCGAACGCCTGTCTGCTGGCGCGCGATATGTTGATGGCTCTATTCGCGAGATGCTGCTTGCAGTGTCACCTGGCGAGCGCGAGCGTTTTGTAGAAGCGTTGTTCTCCGTGTTTGAGGCTACGGGCGCCGAACGTTTTGCGGATATCGCCGGGAACATGCGCGAGAACCTGCCTGTGATGCTCCGGGCCGCCCAAGGCTTTGACAAGGATACGCGCCATTTTGTTTCGCAGACCATCGCGGCAATCCTTAGATGTGCATTGCTGCCCAAACGCCCTCAGATCGACATGTCCGCTGCCGGTAAGAGTCTGGCAGAACAACTCGAGGCCTGGCAGTCCGAGCTCCTGCGTTAACCATTGGTGCAGAGAAACCTGGCCCCAATGCAGCAATCTTCGATGCGCTTGGGGCGGGCTCGACCGCTATACTGGTTCGTGCCGAAATCGATCTAGAACGGAATGCCGTATATGAAAATCAATCACGCGATTCTGCATATCCTGGACTTTGACTCTGCCGTTAACGTTATGAGCCAGCGCGAGCTCGATATCGAAAGCCGTACTGTGCGCAACTTCGTGACCACGCATCTGCGCCGCGCACGAACCTCGGCCGACAATAAACGTGCCACGTTTGCCGAGAACTCTGCGTTTGGCGGCGAGCTCAAGGGCTATTTCTTTGGCGAGCGCGAGTTCGTGGACCTGTCGCAGCAGATTGCGGAGTTCATCTCTTCCGAGCTCACCAAAGCCGAGAAAGCCGAGTCCACCGACGTGCTCGTGGCCGATTTTGACGACGATGAGGATGCCCGCTGGTTTGCCGTGATGCTGCTGGGCTCCAAGCAGGCTTTTATGCACGAAGTGGGCCGCGAGGAGGGGGAGGTACGCAACGACATCGCGCGCCACTACGCCATTCTGCCGAACCCCTCGCAAAAGGTGCCGAGCTATGCCATCGTGCGCGCGAGTACCATGGAGATCGGCTACGTGGACAAGAAGCGCAAGATTGCCGGCGAGGACCGTATGCTTATCCCCGATGGCCTGCTGCAGTGCGACACGGGTGTATCGGGCAAGGAGGTCATCGACACCGTGACGCGTGTGGTCGAGGAAGTCGCCGAGGAGCATGGTGCCAATACGGCCGTGGCACTCGCCAAGGTTAAGGTTGCCGTTGCCGAGAAGGTTGAGGATGACGAGGAGCTGCCGCCTTGGGATATCGTCGATGAGGTCTTTGAGGACGAGCCGGTTATCAAGGAGAACGTGCGTGCGGCGCTGACCGAGGAGAAGGTGCCCGAGCGCGTGCCCGTGGAGCGCAAGCAGGTCGAACGCGCGGCCGTGCGCAATCACAAGATTCGTACCGACACGGGCATCGAGATCAGCTTCCCGGCCGAGATGGGTTCGAACTCCGAGTATATCGAGTTCGTCAACGAGCCCAACGGCCTCATCTCCATCGAGCTCAAAAACATCGGGTCAATTGAGAATCGATAAACTGCGCTTGGGCGCTGCTGAAAAACAAAGGCCGAAGCCTCGGATGAGGGCTTCGGCCTTTTTACTTGGGGCTTAATTACGCCACTGGTTGAACATACGTCAGACACTATGACCCAATCCAGGGGCACGGAAACGACAGGAGCCCCCGCTCGTGACCGCGGGTCGGGGCTGCGACAATGTTGTTGAAGTGCCAGAGGCGCAGCCGCGCCGCAACGAGGTTGGGAG
>NZ_JBBNMZ010000009.1:0-115522 GCF_040098165.1 Collinsella sp. CLA-JM-H32 | reverse complement strand
ACAAGGTGACGTGAAACGAAAGGGCGCTGACCTTCTGGTCGCGCCCTTGAAGTTGAACGTCAGATTGTCCAAATGCGGCCCGCGCAGCGTCGAGCCGTTACGCGGTTTGGTAAAACCGCGTAACCCCCTAGTACATCTTTGCGCCGGCGGGGATGGAAGCGTCGAGCTGGATCAGATTGAGACGCTCCTCGCCATCCTCCTCGTGGATGGCACTGATGAGCATGCCGCAGCTGGGGATGCCCATCATCTTGCGCGGAGGCAGGTTGGTGATGGCGAGCAAGGTCTTGCCGACCAGGTCCTCGGGCTCGTAATAATCGTGAATACCGGAGAGGATGGTGCGGTCGGTGCCGGTGCCATCATCGAGCGTAAAGTTCAGCAGCTTCTTGGACTTCTTGACGGCCTCGCATGCCTTGACCTTCACGGCGCGGAAGTCGCTCTTGGAGAAGGTATCAAAGTCGACGAACTCCTCAAACAGCGGCTCGACGGCAATCTTGGAATAATCAACCGTGGGCTTGAGCGGCTTGACGAAGGGGCTCGCGGTGTTGCCGGCCTCGGCAGCCTTGGCAGCAGCGGCACCGGACTGGAAACCCTTCTCGGGCTTCATGTGCGGGAACAGCAGCACGTCGCGGATGGAAGCCTGGTTGGTGAGCAGCATGACCACGCGGTCGATACCGATGCCAATGCCGCCCGCGGGAGGCATACCGTACTCGAGGGCGCGCACGTAATCCTCGTCGTACTCCATGGCCTCGTCGTCACCGCCGGCCTTCTCGGCCATCTGGGCAGCGAAGCGCTCGGCCTGGTCGACCGGGTCGTTGAGCTCGGAGAACGCGTTCGCGTACTCGTGGCCGGCGATGACCAGCTCAAAGCGATGGGTCAGGCGCGGGTCATCCTCAAAGCGCTTGGCAAGCGGGCTAACCTCGATGGGGTAATCGCACACGAAGGTGGGGTTGACGATGGTGTCCTCGCCCAGCTCGTCATAGATCTCGGCGATGATCTTGCCGGCGGTCCACTCGGGCTTGATCTCCAGGCCCTTCTCGCGTGCGGCGGCAGCAAGCTCCTCAACAGGCGTGTCGATGGTGACCTGCTTGCCGAGCACGTCGGAGACGATGTCGGTCATGGGGCGGCTTGCCCACTCACCGGACAGGTCGATAGTCTGGCCCTGATACTCGATGACCTCGGGGTTGCCGATGGCCTTGTTAGCGGCCTTGATGACGCCCTGGGCGAGCGCCTTCATGCCCTCGAGATCGGAGAAGGCGCGGTAGGCCTCCATCGTGGTGAACTCGGGATTGTGGGTAAGGTCCATGCCCTCGTTGCGGAAGATGCGACCGATTTCGAACACGCGCTCAAAGCCGCCGACGATGCAGCGCTTGAGGTGCAGCTCGGTGGCGATACGCAGGTAGCACTCCTGATCGAGCGCGTTGAAGTGCGTGATGAACGGCTTGGCAGTAGCTCCGCCCTGGATGGTCTGCAGGATGGGGGTCTCGACCTCCATGTAGCCATCGGACTCCATAAAGCGGCGGAACGTGGAGAGAATCTGCGAGCGCTTGCGGAAGGTCTCGCGAACGTCGTCGTTGGCGATCAGGTCGACATAGCGCTGACGATAGCGGGTCTCCTTGTCGGAGAGTCCGTGGAACTTCTCGGGCAGCGGGCGAACGGCCTTGGACAGCAGCGTCGCACTCTTGGGGGCAACGGAAAGCTGGCCACGCTTGGTGCGCACGACTACGCCGGTCACGCCCAGGATATCGCCCAGGTCGAGTGCCTTGAGCGTGTTCCAGGCGGCCTCGTCCATATCGTTGATGCGGCAGAACAGCTGGATCTCACCGGTCGCGTCGCGCACGACGATGAACATAATCTTGCCCTGACCGCGCTTGGCAACCACACGGCCGCCGATCTTCACGACGTCCTCGGTGTCCTCGCCATCGGTGAGCTCGGCGTACTTAGTCTCGATGTCGACGACGTAGTCCTCAATCTCGGAGTGCTCGGGATACGGGTTCTGGCCCGCCTCGAACAGGGAGGCACGCTTGGCCAGGCGGGTGGCGCGCTCGTCGTTGAGCGTCGATGCCTGATCGGCGGCGTTCTGGTTTTCTGCCATAGTTAGCTCCTCAAACTAAAACGCTCCCCAGGATTCGGTCCCAGGGAGCGAAAACATACCTTTACGCGGGACCGTGGTCTAGCGTGCGATCTTGGCGATGGTGTAGATGCGGGTCTTGCCGGAAGGCGTAACGACCTCGACGGAGTCGCCCTCGCCATGACCAATGATGGCGTGGCCGACCGGAGACTCGTTGGAGATCTTGTGCTCGAGCGAGTTGGTCTCGGTGGTACCGACAAGCGTGACCTCCATGACCTCACCGTTGGGATCAATCAACGAAACGGTGGAACCGATGGAGACGGTCAGATCACCCGTGGTGGCAGCAACCTGGGCGTTGGCGAGAATAGCCTGAATCTCGGCGATGCGAGCAGCATTCTGGGCCTGCTTGTCCTTGGCGGCATCGTACTCGGAGTTCTCCGAAAGGTCGCCGAACGCGCGGGCTTCCTTGATGTCCTCGACGATCTCCTTGGCGTAATCGCCCTCACGCCAAGCGAGCTCCTCGACGAGCTTCTGGCGGCCCTCAGCGGTCAGTACGATCTGGCTTGCGTCCATACGGATATCTCCCCAACTATGATGTAACGATCAACTGTCAACAAAAACGAAAAAGACCGGCTAGCCTGCGGGCAAGCCGGTCAGGTGCTCACCCCAAAGGGATGGGACTACTCTGCGTCCGCGTCGCTGTCCTCTGCCTTCTTTTGCTTGGCAGCAGCGAGCTTGGCCTCGAGCTCTGCGATCTCCTTGTCCTCCTTGGACTCCTCGACCACAACGTCCTCGGCCTGCTTGGTTTCGCCCCTATCGTCGCCCTCCATACCCTCGCGGATATTCTTGACGGTAGAGCCGAGGGACTTACCGAGCTTCGGCAGGTTCTTAGGCCCAAAGATAATCAGGACAACAACGAGAATAATGATGAGCTCAGGAGCCCTCAGTCCAAACATGTAGACCTCCACAATACAGCGAGACAAGCTCGAATGAGTATACCGCGGGTATCGCGGTATCACAACAATAGCTAAAAAAAGGGACCGCAAGAAGCGGTCCCTCCTCATGCTCTGGTCGGGTTGACTGGATTTGAACCAGCGACCCCTGCGTCCCGAACGCAGTGCTCTACCAAACTGAGCCACAACCCGTTAGCTCGACTATAGTAACAAAGATTTCCGTCGTGTGCCAGAGAAATTTTTACTTCTTTGGCGCTTCAATGCGAACCGTGTCGGAAACGAGCTCCGTTGCATAAGCCCACCAGCCGTTTTGTTGAGCGGCTGCCGCAAGATTGACTGCCGTGGCGGCGCTATCGCAGAGAGCAAACGAGCAGGCACCCGAACCGCACACGTTTACGGCAACGGTACCGTTCTGCGAACGAAGCCAGTCGAGCACCGTTTGAATCCGCGGCTCCATCTGCGCGGAAATGACACCCAGGTTGTTGTGGACGAGCGCGTAGGCCACCTCTGCATCTCCCGAGTGAAGGGCAGATGCGATCGCTCCGGGCTTGTCCGCAGGCGCAGGGGTCTCGTCAAAACGTCGATAGGCTTCAATTGTTGAAACGCTTGCCTCGCGCGGCTTGACCAGCACGACGGGTGTCGCGGGTAGTGCGGGGTACTCGGTTGCCAGCACGTCTCCCCCACCCACGTAAAATGCAGGGCTGGCATGCAAAAAGAAGGGAACGTCAGCGCCAATGCCGCGCGCGATGTTGTCCAGCGCGGAATCGGCACGGTCGATGCCCCAACTCTCTGCCAAGGCGACAATGACCGCCGCGGCATCCGTCGAAGGACCGCCCAGGCCGGCACACAACGGGATGCGCTTCTCGATCGTGATGCAGACATTGGCTTCGCGACCATAATGCTCGGCCATAGCAGCGGCCGCACGATACGCCGTATTCTTTTGCATGGGAAAATCGGATGCCGGAATCGTCTGGACGGTCAGTGCCTGTGCCGGCGTAACCGTAACGGTATCGACAAGACCGACGGCTGCCATCAGGGAATCGACCTTATGGTAGCCGCGGTCGTCGCGCTCGGTATGAACCCCCAGATAGAGGTTGATCTTTGCCGGCGCGGAAAGGGTCAGGGACCAATCGGTCACCGCTAGTGCTCCTCGAGCTGATTGCCGAGCGGAGTAAAAATGTGCTCGCCGCTCTCGGGGTCAAACAGCTCGACCTGGCCGGTGAGAACATCAATATACTGGTAGGACTGACGCGACTTGCGGCCACGGCGCTCGTCGACCTCGACGATAAAGACTGCCGGATGGACGCTCTTGATGGTGCCCATGCGCTCGACGACGCGGGTGCGGCCCATGTTGGCCTTCACCTTAACGCGATCGCCCACCATATCGGTCAGCTTCTCGTGGATGTCGTCGACGTGATTGACTTCCATCTCTTCCATGAACAGGGCCTCCAGAAGGTGCAATTCAAAAAGGGGATAATACCCCTAAGATAGACAAAACTCTAATACTATAGCACCCTGTTGTGGCCATACGCAAGTAGCTAAATAAGCCCCGTCCCAAATTGACTACTTACAGGCTATCGGTGTCCAGAACGATGGTGAACGGACCGTCGTTGACCAGGTCGACCTTCATATCGGCGCCAAAGATACCGTGCGCCACATGCTCAACGTCCTGAGCGACGAGTGTCAAAAAGTACTCGTAAAGTTCGTTAGCGACATCGGGCGCGCCGGCGTCCGTAAACGACGGACGGCGGCCGTGGCGGCAGTCGGCAAACAGCGTGAACTGCGACACCACGAGCACCTCGCCGTCGACATCCGCCAGCGCCAAGTTGGTCTTGCCGTTCTCGTCCTCGTTGATACGCAGCCCGCGGAGCTTGCCCCACAGCTTGTCGGCTTCGGCGCGTGTGTCGCCGTGGCCCACGCCCAGCAGCACCAAGTAGCCGCGTCCAATACGGCCCACGCACTCGTCGTCGACTGTCACGCTGGCGTTGAGCACGCGCTGCACCACCGCACGCACGGTCTACTCCTCGCCCGTCAGCTTGGCGGACAGATGCTCGAGCGCATGGAAACGATGGCTGATGGCGTTCTTCTCGTCCGCTGTGAGCTCGGCCATGGTCTTGCCCGGCGTATCGACCGGCAGGAACAGCGGGTCGTAGCCAAAACCGTGTTCGCCGCGGCCCTCGTGCGCGATAACGCCTTCGCAGGCGCCCTCGCCATAGGTGACCAGGCCGTCCGTATCGATAAGCGCGACGACGCTCATAAAGCGCGCGGTACGGTCCTCGTCTGCCACGCCTTCCAGGTTAACGAGAAGCTTGGCGTTGTTGGCGGCATCGTCGCCATGCACGCCCGCATAGCGCGCGCTATACACGCCCGGCTCGCCGTCCAACGCATCGACGACCAAGCCGGAGTCGTCGGCGATGGCCATAAGGCCCGTCTCCTCGACCGCAGCCTGCGCCTTGATGATGGCGTTCTCCAAAAACGTCGTGCCGTTTTCCTCGGGGTCCTCAAAATCGCCCAGCTGGCCGAGCGCCACAAAGCGCACCTCGGGCATGACCTTGCCCAAAATGGCCTCGATCTCGGTGAGCTTATGGGCGTTGCCGGTTGCCACGACGATGGTCGCCGCCGGGTCGAGGGTGTCGATGTCAATCTTCTCAAGTGCCATAGCTGGTCTCCTTTGTCTCTATAGCAATGCCGAGTTGAGGACGACGAGGACTTCGGCCTCTCTCCCGTCTCAATCAACGGCAGTCTTATACTTCGACGTTTTCCCAGATAAAACCTGCCAAAATAAACCTGTCCCTTTTTGGCAGGTTAGGCGAGGGCTTGGCGCTGAAGCTCGATGAGCTCGGCGATACCCTTGTCGCCCAGGTCGAGCAGGGCGTTGAGACGCTTGCGGTCGAAGGGCGCCTGCTCGCCGGTACCCTGGAGTTCGATCATCTCACCAGAATCGGTGGCGACGAGGTTCATATCGACCTCGGCGTGGCTGTCCTCGGAATAATCCAAGTCGAGCAGGGTATTGCCGTCGACGACGCCCATGGAAATGGCGGCAACCTGGCCCGTGAGCGGGATGCGCTCGAGTTTGCCCGCCTCGACCCACATGGCAAGGGCGTCGTGCAGCGCCACCCAGGCGCCGGTAATGCTCGCCGTACGCGTGCCGCCATCGGCCTGGATCACATCGCAGTCGACGGTAACGGTGTACTCGCCGAGCGCCTTCATATTGACGACGGTACGCAGGCTGCGGCCGATAAGCCGCTCGATCTCCATGGAGCGGCCCTTGCGGTTGGCATGCTCGCGCTTGCAGCGTTTACCGGTCGAGGCCGGTAGCATCGCATATTCCGCCGTTACCCAGCCGGCCTTGGCTCCCTTGCGCCAACCAGGCACACCCTCCTCGATGGTGGCGGCGCACAGTACGCGCGTGTCGCCGAACTCAGCCAGGCACGAGCCGTGGGCGTGCTTCATGACGCCGCGGGTGAGCTTAACGGGGCGCAGCTCGTTGGCGGCACGGCCGTTGGCGCGGTTGACCTGCATGTATTCCATGGAACTATCCTTTCGGCAAAAGATGTGGCGAAGCCTCCGGCGACATTGCGAGCCTAACCGAGTTCGTCGATATCGACATGCTCGATGCTTTTGAGCGGCTGGCCAAAGATAAAACTGCCCGCAACCGCAAACTCGGCAATGTTGTCAGACGTGGTGGCAAAGCGATGCTGCGGCTCGGCGGTATCGCCCGCCAGCTGCTCACGGCGCGTGAGGATATCGGTCAGCTCGCGGGTGGTCTCCTCGGCGGAGCTCACCACGCGCACCCCGGGTCCCAGCGCATGGCGGATGGGACCTACCAGCAGCGGGAAGTGCGTACAGCCGAGCACCACGGTATCGATGCCACGATCGTGCAGTGGCTCGACTGTGGCGCCGACCAGCGCGCGAACGGCTGGCGTATCAAAAATATCCTCGTTCTCGAGCCACTGCTCCTGCAGATGCGCGCCCGAGGCGAGCTCGTGCTCGACGACCTCGACAAAGCTCGAAGCCGGGCAGCCATACACATCGACACCAGCATCCAAGTCCTGGATGGCGCGCGTGTAGGCACCCGAGCGAATGGTGAGGTTGGTGGCGAGCACGCCCACGCGACGCGTACGCGTGCTGTTGATGGCGGCGCGTGCGCCCGGGGCGATCACGCCGATCACGGGAACGTCAAGCACTTGCTGAGCCAGACGCAAGGCCGCGGCGGTCGCCGTGTTACAGGCGATGACCATGATCTTAACGTCGTGCCTCGATAGCCAGCGGCCCGCCTGCAGCGCAAACGAGCGAACCTCGTCCTCGGTGCGGGTGCCATAAGGGCAGCGCTTAGTGTCACCGAAATAGTAGACGGACTCGTGCGGAAGCGCCGTTGCGATCGCGCGCGCGACCGTTAAGCCGCCCAGGCCCGAGTCGAACACGCCGATCGGACGCGTGTCCCCGGCCAGATTATCGATATCGGACATTACCTCACCAGATTCTCTCTCGAAAAATGCGACCATGCGTGATGCGTCGCGCTACGAACGGGCCGCGACCAACAGCTCGGCCGTTGCCACCCAACCGTCGACAATCTTGCCGCGCGTAATATAGGCATTGTCGCAGGCATCCAAGAACTCCGGGGCACCGGCGCTCGTCAGACCGTTCTCGACCAGGCAGAACATGCCAACATGGTCGGCCATGTAGAAGTCGGACTCGGAGTCGCCGAGCGCAAGCGTCTCCTCGCGCTCGATCCCCAGGTGCTCGCAGAAGCGCGCAATGGCAACGCCTTTGTTGAGACCCGCCGGATTGATGTTGAAGGCGCGGCCGTCCTCGACGCGATTAAGCTCGAGCGTCGTCGGCTTGGACAGGTGAGTCAGATGACCGTTGCAAGCCCAGACCAGACCGCAGCCGGCCTCGTCCAGGATGGCCTGGACCTCATCGTCGGGCACATCGCCGCGCATGCCGACGGTGACCTCACGGTACTTGTAGCCGGTCGACATGTCGTTGTGGTATTCGATCTTGTGCGGCCAGCGGGCAAGGATCTTCTCGCACACGCCGGTCTGCTCGATCACCTGGTGCGGCGTGAGACCGCAGGCGGGGTCGTAGGGCATGTCGCCCGTCAGGTACTCCCAGTCGTTGGCCTTGAGGTCGTACATGACCAGGCCGCCCATCTCGCCGATGTAGGAGTTGAGGCCGAGCACGCGGGCGTCCTCATGGATCATGGTGCGATTGCGACCCGAGGTGGGGACCACCTGGATGCCGGCACGAGCGAGCGCGACAACCGCCTCGACGAGCTTGGTCGAGGGATTGCCGTCGTTATCGCGCAGTACACACGAGCCGGGGGCGAGCATCGTGGCGTCCAGATCGGTAAAGACATACTTGACCTTGGCAAGGCGCTCGCGCACCTCGCCCGAAAGCTCGGCAACGGTCGGCAGGATGTTGTGGGACATGGTCACTCCGTTTACATAGAAGGGGCTGGTCTAGGCGTCGTACGCCGCAAGGGTGCGCTTGAGAATCGAACCGTCGCGCTCACAAGGCTCGGGTCCGTTCTTGCGCAGCATACACTCTTCCTCGCCCTTACCGGTCACGATGACCACGGCAGGACGGACAGTTTCGCGCACGGCAGTCTCGATAGCGGCAACGCGATCAGTCACGATTTGCCAGTTATCATTTCCCTGCGCCTGTACATTGCGCGCAATCTCGGCACAAATGTCCTCGACGTCCTCGGGACCCGGGTCGTCCTCGGTAATCACGATGCGATCGGCGTACTTGCCGGCGGCAATACCCATCGTGGTGCGTCGATCGACACCCTTACCGCCCGTAGCGCCAAATACAACCGCCAGCTCGCGCTCGGGATAGTTCTCGCGCAAGTCGCGCAGGAGTGTCTCGAGGCTCATGCCGTTATGTGCAAAATCGACGATGCCCAGGATTTTGCCCGATACGGACGGATAGAGCTCCATACGACCGGGAACGAAGACGCCCTCAAAGCCATGGACGATACCCTCTTCGGAAATGCCCAGGGCCTCGGCGCAGGCAATAGCGGCAAGCGCGTTGGACACATTGAACTTAACCGGCGTGGGAATCACAATGTCACGCGTAAAACGGGGCGTGCGCACCGTTGCCACCACGCCGCAGTCGCCATTGCGAATCGCCAGCGCAAGCACGTCGGCACGCTCGTCGGTCAGGGAGAACGTCACCGTACGTTCGCAACGAGATGCCGCCTCGAGCGCGCGATCGACCTTATCCATATCGAGATTGACCACGGCAAAACGGCTCTGCAAGAAGATTTTGAGCTTGCTGGCAAAGTAATCCTCGAGCGTCAGATGCTCAATCGGCGAAATGTGATCCTCGCCGATATTGGTAAAGGCGCCGACTTCAAAGTCAATCTTGCCCGTACGCTCGTATTTGAGGCCCTGACTCGATGCCTCCATAACCAGCCACGGGGCACCCGCCTCCGCAGCATGTGCGATGCGAGACTGCAGCAGGAAGGATTCGGGGGTCGTCAGCTTGGAAGGGCCCGTCTCGATGCCGTCATCGAACTCAATGCCCGTATTAAGAGCGGGTCGATGACAGCCCTTAAGCTTGGCCTCGTTGGCGAGGATGCCGCGCAGATAAAAGCTGCAGGTCGACTTGCCCTTGGTGCCTGTAAAGGCGCAGACCTTCACCTTACCCGACGGGTGCCCATAAAAGGCATCTGCCACCACGGCGAGCGTGCGACGAATATCGCTCACAATCACCGCGGGAAGATCAACATCGTAATCGACCTCGGAAACGTAGGCCACGGCGCCATCGGCGATTGCCGAAAGCAGGTACTCGCGCTTAAACGCACGGCCCTTGCAGACAAACAACGTGTCCGGACGCACCTGGCGCGAGTCATCAGTCGCAAACTCAATGCGCTGGTCGCACGAAGCGCTCGGTCTGGAAACAACAAGGTCATCTTCCTCGAGCAACTCTATATAGCGCATCAGAGTTAGCTTCTCTTGTGTCGGACTCGACATACAAAGACCTCTCTCGCTAAATTCAGCCTTAAAGGGCAGAAGACGTCCCGCGGCAGAAACGATGAAACATTCTGTATTATCAACCATCCTAATATGCCACCTGACCTTGCACGCATCACAGCCTTCTAAAAAATTGCATGGACTGTGCCGTGGTCTAATAAATGGCAACAGTGTTCACCCCGTGTAAAAACAAGGAAATCTGGGTGCTGTTCTTTAACATAGCGTTCGCAACCACGGCCCGCCGCTTCGTCTGAAGATCGGGACGTGGTTTTTTCGGTTCGCTCGGCGCTTATGCCCTATCACGAAACAAAAGATTGGCATGATAGTAAAGATTATTTGACATCAGCTGCCGCAATCCTTGCGGCAGTACACCTGAGCCGTCAGCAGAAAGGATCTTGCATGTGCGGTTTTGTCGGTTTTACCGGTACAGATGAACAGAGTGAGCTGGTTCTCACGGCCATGATGAATCGCATCATCCACCGTGGTCCCGATATGGGCGGCCAGCATATCGTCGACAACGTTGCCCTTGGCTTCCGTCGTCTTTCGATTCTCGATCTTTCCGAAGCTGGAGCCCAGCCCATGTCGAGCGACGACGGCAAGGTCACGATTGTCTTCAACGGAGAGATCTACAACTTCCAGGAGCTTCGCGCCGAGCTGGAGGCGGCCGGCTACGCCTTCCACTGCAACGCTGATACCGAAGTCCTGGTACACGGTTACGAGGAGTGGGGCGAGGACCTGGTCAACCGTCTGCGCGGCATGTACGCGTTCGTGATTCACGACCAGAACAAGAACAAACTCTTTGGTGCTCGTGACATCTTTGGTATCAAGCCGTTCTATTACTACCAGGCATCCGATGGCTCGCTGCTGTTTGGCTCCGAGATCAAGAGCTTCCTGGACCATCCCAAGTTTGAGAAGGCTGTCAACCACGACGCGCTGCGCCCCTACCTGACGCTGCAATTCCCTGCCACGGAGGAGACCTTCTTTAAGGGCGTGTTCAAGCTTGCCCCGGCGCATTGTTTTACGTATGACCTGACGACCAACACCATGGACATCAAGCGTTACTGGAGCTGTGACTTCACCGACGACAACTCCAAGACCTTCGAGGAGTACGTGGACGAGTGCGACAAGGTCGTGCACGAAAGCGTCGCTGCGCACCGAATCGCCGATGTTAAGGTGGGCTCGTTCCTTTCTGGCGGTGTGGACTCCAGCTACATTGCCGCCTGTCTCATGCCCGACACCACGTATTCTGTCGGCTTCGATTACAAGAACTTCAACGAGACCAACTACGCCGCCGAGCTTTCCGACAAGCTGGGCATCAAGAACGTGCGCAAGATGATTACCGCCGACGAGTTCTTTGATGCACTGCCCGATATCCAGTACCACATGGACGAGCCGCAATCGAACCTGTCCAGCGTGCCGCTGTACTATCTGGCGCAGATGGCTTCCAAGGAGGTCACCGTCGTCCTTTCGGGCGAGGGTGCCGACGAACTGTTTGCCGGCTATGAGTGGTACGAGGACACCCCCGAGATGCGCACTTTTAAGAAGCGCGTGCCGCTCGGCGTACGTCGCGCCCTGGGCTCACTCGTTCAGCATCTCCCCTACTTTAAGGGCCACAACTTCCTGACGAAATGCGCCGAGGTTCCCGAGCGCTGGTATGTGGGTCAGGCAAAGGTGTTCGATCCCTCCGAGGTCGACGAGGTGCTCAAGCCCGCTTATGACACCGGCAAGAACGCCGCCGAGATGTGCGCCGAGTACTACAAGCAGGTTCCCGACTGCTGCGAGCTTTCCAAGAAACAGTATCTGGATATGAACATGTGGCTGCCGGGTGACATTCTGCTCAAGGCCGACAAGATGTGCATGGCGCATTCTCTGGAGCTCCGCGTTCCGTTCCTGGACAAGAAGGTCATGGAGTTTGCCGAGCACATTCCCGCCAACTACCGTGTTAACGAAGAAGGCTGCAAGCTCGTTCTGCGTCACGCTGCCAACCGCACGCTGCCCGACGAGTGGGCAACGCGCAAGAAGGTGGGCTTCCCCGTACCGGTCAAGTTCTGGCTGCGCGAGCAAAAGTACTACGACTACGTAAAGGAATACTTCACCGCACCGTGGGCTGCTGATTTCTTTGACACTGATGCGCTCATGAAACTGCTCGACGATCACTTTAAGGGCCGCGCGCTCAACCAGCGCAAGATCTATACCACGCTGACGTTCCTCATTTGGTACAAGCGCTTCTTTATCGACGAGAACAAGAGCACTGAAGTCGCCGCTTAGATTTCGTTATGAATTAGCGGTGAACCACGCAGGGTTTCCGCTATACTCAGTCCCTGCGGGCGATTGGCGCAACGGTTAGCGCAGGTGCTTTACACGCACAAGGCTGGGGGTTCGAATCCCTCATCGCCCACCACTTGATTGAAAAGGCTCCCAGCGATGGGGGCCTTTCCTTTTTGTGCCCAGTGCAGGGGGATTCGAACCTGCTCCAAATTGCTATGCCTGATGGCGCTAGGCCAAAACGTCCGACAGGATCTCGATTAGGCTGTCCACGTCGGCCTCTTCGCACACGAGCGGCGGAAGGAAGCGCAGCGTATGTGCGCCTGTAGCGTTGATCACGGCACCAGCCCCCAATGCACGGGCCACGACGTCGTGTGCATCACCCGCGGCATCATCCAAATCGCAGCCGAGCATCAGGCCGCGACCACGCACCTCTACCACATGCGGAAGCTTAGCCAGCGCCTGCTCCATATAGGCGCCAACTTTGGCAGCATGCTCGGCATAATCGCCGTGCACAAGCGCGGAGAGCGTCGCGGCACACGCCGCGATGGCCAAGCAGCTGCCACCGAAGGTCGAACCATGATCGCCGGGCTTAAAGACGTCGGCGATTTCCTTCTTTGCCACCACGGCACCCATAGGCACACCGTCGGCAATGCCCTTGGCAAGGCTCATGATGTCGGGCTCCACGCCATAGGTCTGGAACGCAAACGGCTTACCAGTACGAAAGATTCCGCACTGGACCTCGTCGGCAATAAGCACGGCACCCACCTCGTGCGCCAAGTCGCGCGCCGTAGCCATAAACTCCTCGGTCATGGGGTGCACACCGCTCTCGCCCTGAATCGGCTCGAGCATCACGGCGCAAATTTCACTGCCCAACTGCTTAAAAATTGCACGCAGTTCATCTACATCGTTGGGTGCGCAGGCCACAAAGCCACCCGGCAGCGGGCGGAAACTGTCCTGCAGCCAATCCTGCATGGTCGCGGCAATGGTCTCGAGCGTACGACCGTGAAAGCCGCCACGCATGCACACGATGGTGTTGCCAGCGTTGCCGGCACGCTTGGCGTACAGACGCGCGAGCTTCATAGAGCCCTCGTTGGCCTCGGCACCGGAATTGGCAAAGAACGTCTCCCACAACTGCTCGCCCGCAGCCGGAGCGCCAAGCGCCGCCGCCGTGGTCTCGTCGCCGGCGGCAATCGCGTCGGCAAGCACGCGTGCACCGTCCGCATCATCGTTAGCGAGCTTGGACAGCAGCGCCGCGACCTGGCCGCGCTGCTCGATGTAGAAATAGTTGGAGACATGCAGGAGCCTCTTGGTCTGGGCCTCGAGCGCCGACAGCACTGCCGGATTGCCGTGGCCCAGGCTGCACACGCCGATGCCGGCAAGAAAATCGAGGTATTCGCGACCATCGTCGCCGGTGAGCTTCATGCCGTGGCCTTCGACAAACTCGACCGGCGAGCGACCAAAGGTGTGCATGACATAGTGGGATTCGAGCGATTGTTGTGCTGCAAGTGACATGAGATACCTTTCGTTAAGCGCCAGGTAGCGCGGACTGTGGGCGTAATGGCGTAGCAATTTCGAGCCGGCTAGACCGTCTGGAGCTTCTCGACCTCGTCGAAGTTCTCGGTCAGGCGCGCCGCAAAGGTCGAAAGCGGGTGCGGGTGCGTATCGAACTCGTAGGCCGTCTCGGTAGAATGGATCACGGTGCCGACGCCAGCATCGGTCAGCAGCTCAAGCAGCAGCGAATGCGGCGTGGTACCGTTAATGATGTGGGCGCGAAATACGCCGCCGGCAAGCGCATCGACGGCCGCGCGCAGCTTGGGAATCATGCCCTTATCGACCTCCCCGCTATAGAGCATCTCGTTAACCTCGTCGAGCGTTAAATTGGAGATGAGCGAGTCCTTGTCGCTAAAGTCCTTGTACAGGCCGTCGACGTCAGTCAAAAAGATCGCCTTGTGCGCGTGGAGCGCCGCCGCAACGGCGCCGGCGGCGGTATCGGCGTTGATGTTGAAGAATCCGCCGTCCTCCCCCGCTGCGACGGTAGCGATGACGGGGATGTACTCGCTATCGAGCAAGCGCTCGATATAGTCGGTGTTGACGTGCGTCACTTTGCCCACGCGACCGAGCTCGGGGTCGAGCGGCTCGGCGATGAGCGTGCCGGCATCGCTACCCGACACGCCTACGGCCAAATTGCCGTGGTGGTTGATGGCAGCGACCAGCTCCTGGTTAACCTTGCCGCCCAGCACCTCGCGCACGATATCCATGGTCGCCGGCGTAGTCACGCGCTGGCCGTTCTTAAACTCGACGGGAATATCGTAATGGCTCAACGCCTCGTTGATGGCCTTGCCGCCGCCATGCACGATGACGGGGCGCATACCGATAATCTTGAGCAAAACGATGTCGCTCATCACGTCGCGGCGCAGTTGCTCATCGACCATGGCCGCTCCGCCATATTTGATAACGACCGTCTTGCCGGTCAGGTTTTTAATCCACGGCAGCGCTTCGAACAGCAGCTGCGCGGTTGCTTCGTTGGATTCGCTCGAACGACAATCGCGTGCGAATTTCATAATCTGCCTCGTCTTTCGTATCGTTATCGTGCCGTGCTCCGCCGTCCGCAATCGCGGCAAGATGCGCAGCGTGCCTGGAATCTAGGAACGGTAGTCACCGTTGATGGAGATGTACTCGTGCGTGAGGTCGCAGGTCCACACGGTCGTTGCCGCATCGCCTGCGCCCAGGTCGGCCGAGATCACGATCTCGGGCGCCTCAAAACGTCGCAGAGCCTCGTCCTCGTCAAAGGGAACGGTCAGACCATCGCGACAGACGGGCATGCCCATTATGTCGATGGAAACGTCTTCCTGATTAAACTTCACGCCGCACTTGCCAAGCGCCATGGCGACGCGGCCCCAGTTGCAGTCGTGGCCGGCGATGCAGGTCTTGACGAGCGGCGAATTGGCGACGGCGCGGGCGGCGATATCGGCTTCCTCGTCGTTGGCGGCGCCGGCGACGTTAACCGTCACGAGCTTTGACGCACCCTCGCCATCGGCCGCAATGTTGCGCGCCAGGCTCTCGCACACCTCGTGCACGGCAAAGGACAGTTCGTCAAAGGCATCAGTGCCCTCGACGATAGCCTCGGTATCAGCGGCAGCAGCGCCAGAAGCAAGCATGATGCAGGTGTCGTTGGTCGAGGTATCAGAATCGACCGTCACTTTATTGAAGGTCTGCTTAACGGTCGAGAGCAACAGGGCGTGGAGCGCCGCCGGCTCGACGGGGGCATCGGTAGTAATGACCGCGATCATGGTGGCCATATTAGGCATGATCATGCCCGAGCCCTTGCACATACCGCCCACCGTATAGGCATTGCCTGCGTGCCCCGCAGCCTCACTGCGATAGCGAACGGCATACTCCTTGGAATGTGTATCAGTCGTCATGATAGCGCGGGCGGCATCGGCGCCACCATGAGCGGAGAGCGCCTCGAAGGCGGACGGAACGGCCGTCTCAAACGTGTCGATCGGCAGAATCTGTCCGATCACGCCTGTGGATGCAACTAGGATCTGCTGGGGTTCACAGCCGATGACCTGCGACGCGATGTTGCATGTCTCGCGCGCACAGGCTAGGCCGGTCTCGCCCGTGGCGGCGTTCGCGTTGCCGGAGTTGATTGAAACACCGGCGATGATGCCATAGCCCTTGTCCGCACCGCCCAGGTTGGCACGGCTCACCTGCACGGGCGCCGCGCAAAAGCGGTTGGTCGTAAACACGCCGGCACCTGGACAGGGCTTATCGGGCACGACGAGTGCATAGTCCAAGCGCTCGGGATTCTTCCGGAATCCCGCATGGATACCTGCAGCCTTAAAGCCGGCCGCTGCCGTAACGCCGCCCTCGACGGCGCGAATCTTGATATCAATCAGGTCGGTATTCATCGTCCCTACGACTCCTTATATCAAATAAAAAAGCGGGCATCGGCTGGCACGCCATACCGGTCGCAATTAGTAGACCAGCTTAAAAGTGGCGCCCAACTCGATACCCGACTACCAAATCGTTAACAATCGAATGTGCTACACCGGGCACGCCACTGTGGGCAAGCCTCGTCGCTCGTCAAAGCCAAAAACGATGTTGGCGCACTGGACCGCCTGGCCCGCAGCACCCTTGCACAAATTGTCGATAGCGCCCGTCGCCACCAGCACGCCCGCACGCTTGTTGAGCGCAAGGCCGATCTGGGCGGCATTGGTGCCGACGACCGAAGCCGTCTTGGGCTGCTGGCCGGCATCGAGCACGCGCACAAAGCTGCGTCCGGCGTAAAACTTCTTGTAATGGTCGACGACGTCCTCAAGGGCCAACGCGTCGAGAGCCTGCGGCGCGAGCGGCATCGTCACCGTGGAAAGCAGGCCGCGCTTGAGCGGTGCCAAGTGCGGAGTAAAGACGACGCGATCGGTCAGGTCCAGGATCTGCTCAATCTCGGGCGTATGGCGATGTTTGCCTACGCCATAGGCCTCCAGGTTCTCGTCCGCGCTACAAAAATGGGTGCGAGCGTTGCAGGACTTACCGGCGCCCGTCACGCCGCTAATGGCATCGACAATCACGGGGCCGTTCTCTGCCACCCAGCCCGCACGCACGGCAGGAGCAGCAGCAAGGCTCGTTGCGGTGGGATAGCAGCCGGCGCAAGCGACCAAAACGGGCTTTCCGGCGGCATGGCTGGAAGCAGCGGTCTCTAAGTCCTGGCAGAACAGCTCGGGCAGGCCAAAAGCGCGGGTCTTGAGCAGCTCGGGGCTCGTGTGCTCGGCGGCATACCATGCCTCAAAGACGGACGGGTCGCTCAGACGGTAATCGGCCGAAAGATCAAAGCAGGAAACGCCCGCGGCAAGGAGCGCGGGCACCTGCGCCATGGCAGCCGTGTGCGGCACGGCAAGAAAAACCGCATCGCAGCTCTTGAGCTCGGGGGCGTCATGCGTGGTGAAAACCAGATCGCTCACGCCAGCAAAGCTCGAATACACCGCGGACAGCGGCTGGCCGGCATCGGCGTTGGACGTAATGGCAACAAGTTCAAACTCGGGATGGCCGAGTACGAGGCGAATGAGCTCGGCTCCGGCATATCCAGCCGCGCCGACGATTCCAACCTTCAAAGACATATCAGACTCCTTGTCTGCGATTTATGCACCGATGCGCATTTCGCAGCAGTCGTTATGAGATGGGTTGAAACTTTAGCACCAAAAGATGCATGAATACGTAAATAGCTTGCATGTTCATGCATTGAAACATTCCCGACACATTCGCTTGAAGGAATTGACAAATAGAGTGGGCCCCGTATTGACCGGCACTCCTTACGGTGCCAGGCAACACGGGGTCCGCCCATGCGAAAACTAAGTTGTTAGGATGAGCCAGCTGGCTAGAGCTCAACCGGCACCCATTCGTCATGATTGCAGATAAATGCCTCGGGATCCTCGACGCTAAAGAAGACGAGCGCGGGGTCGTTAGGCCCCTCATAGTGCTCGCTCAAGCGCTCAAGATGCTTCCATCCGGCCCCGCGCATTTCGCTCGAAGCCCGGTCTTCCAGCCCCGCACGCCCGCGCAGGATCAACCAAC
Organism: Collinsella sp. CLA-JM-H32; assembly: GCF_040098165.1. Classification (NCBI taxonomy): domain Bacteria; kingdom Bacillati; phylum Actinomycetota; class Coriobacteriia; order Coriobacteriales; family Coriobacteriaceae; genus Collinsella; species Collinsella sp. CLA-JM-H32. The sequence continues at coordinate 97,682 of NZ_JBBNMZ010000009.1, read as the reverse complement.
CATGGCCCGGCCACCAACTCGTGGCCTCAAAGCGCTGGTTTTGCAGCAGCTCCTGCCACACATCTTTGGTGCGCGCCGTCACAAACCACAGCTTGCCGTCCTGAATCTGCGCAAACGAGAACGGACGCACATGCGGCTGCCCGCCCACGCTCGTCGCCAGATACCACGCCGGCACCGACGCCAGATACTCCAGCACCGTATTCAATCCGTCCATGTGTCCTCCTGACGCCTGACCAGTCTTTTTGGAATGGGTAGCCAATTTGGGAAATTAGAGCTCGAGGCGCTCTTCGCTGCCGTCGATATCGCAGAACCGTGCGGCGATGTTGCGGACCGAGAAGAATGCAAGGCGGCCGTCGTTGGCACTATCGTGTTGCTCGCCAATGCCCACCATGTGCCTAAAGCCTGCCTGACGCACCTTGTCGCTCACGACTGCATCATCATCGAGCGCGGCCTCACCGGTTAACACGATCCAGCACTCCCCCGGCTTCCAGCCCGATACCTCAAACTTGGGATTCGCGCTCAACTCCGCCCACACGTCCTTGTCGCGCGACGTGCAAAACCACAGTTTGTCGTCATCGACCATGGCAAACGAAAACGGCCTCACGCGGGGCTGATGCCCGTCGCTCACATCGGTCGTGGCAAGATACCACGCCGGAATGCGTCTGAGATACGAGCAAGCGCGCTCGAGCTGAGCCGTGCGATCGATGTCGGTCATAGAGACCCCTTTCTTGCGCTCGAATCGAGCTTAGACGAGTTGAAGATTGATAACGACAACGCATGTCACCAGCAGCGCCATCGCCACCGCGGCCAGTGCATCCCCGCGGCCAAACGTAAGCGCATGCAGACGCGTGCGTCCCTGTTCGCCGTGATAGCAGCGCGCATCCATGGCGGCCGAAAGCGTCTCGGCATGACGAAACACGCCGGTGAACAGCGGAATCGCCACACTGCCGAGCATGCGCACACCGCCGAGCGGACCGCCCGTCACGCGCGCGCCGCGACTTGCCTGTGCATCGGCCGTCTGTTTCATCTCGGTGGCAAATTGCGGCATAAACCGCAGCGCGATACCCATAATCATGCCGAGCTCGTGCGCCGGAAGCCCCACGCGCGCAAATGGTGCGAGCAGACGTTCAAAGCCCGCGGTGAGGTCGAGCGTCGGCGTGGTGAGTGTAATGGCGCTCATGCCGGCCATCATCAACGTCAGGCGGCACGCCACAAACGCCGCAGAACGCAGCGAGCCCTCGCTCACCTGCAAAAAGCCAAGCTGCCACAGGGTGCGGCCACTCTGGTCGGAAAACAGGTTGAGCACCGCGACCACCACGACAATCGCCAGCAATGGTGCCATCGATGATAGGGCCCAACGCAACGGCACCCGGGCTGCGAGATAGACCAGCACGACAAAAAATGCGACCGGAACCAGCCCGCGGAAACCGCCAACGGCGAGCACGGTGATCAGAAATGCGAAACCCAGGAGCAACTTAGTGCGCGGATCCAGGCGATGCACCGCGCTATCCCCGGGATAGTAGCTGCCAAATGAGAACGCCTCCATTAGCATTCCTCCTCTCGCGCGGCTATCTTGGAACCGGCCTGACACGGAACCCCCAAAGGTCCGTCCGCGCAGCCCAGCAGCAAGCCGGCCAACTCGTCGGCTAGCACCTCAACCGTATAAAGATTGTCGCAGCGGAGCGGCACACCGGCTTGCGCAAGCGCCAGCGCCATGCGCTGGGCGGCGGGAACGCCCAGGCCGATCGACTTGAGCTCGTCCGCGCGCGCAAACACCTGCGTAGGCGTTCCCTCGGCAAACACGGCGCCCTCGTTCATCACAACGATACGGTCACAGCAATTTGCCAGGTCATCCATGCTATGCGAAACCATGACAACAGTCAGGCCCTCGCGATGGAGCCGATCGATGAGCCCCAGGAAATCCCTGCGCGCTGCCGGATCGAGCCCCGCCATGGGCTCGTCGAGCACCAGCACCTCGGGCTCCATGGCGAGCACGCCGGCAAACGCCACGCGGCGCTGCTGGCCGCCCGAAAGCTCAAAGGGGTTCTTGTCGCCTATCGCGGCAAGGTCGAGGCCCACGCGCGCAAGCGATGACGCAACGCGGCGTGCAACCTCGTCTTGTGGCAGGCCAAGGTTGCGCGGGCCAAACGCCACGTCCTGCGCCACAGTCTCGGCAAATAGCTGGCGCTCGGGATACTGAAACACCACGCCGACCTTGGCCTTAACCGCGGCGGCGTCTTTCTTGTTTGATAGGTCGAGCCCCAGCGCACGAACGGATCCCTCCTGTGGACGAATCAGCCCGTTGAGATGCTGAACCAACGTCGATTTACCCGAGCCGGTATGACCCGCCAGGCCCAGAAACTCGCCGCGACGCACCGTCAGCGAAACATCGCGCAGTGCCCAGGGGCTGTTTGGATCGTCGCCCCAAAGAGCCTGTTTGCTCGATGCGTCCGCAGTGGTCGAGCGCTTGCGCCATCGACGGCGCTCGCGGGCGCTCAGCGAGTAACTATGCGAGAGGTGCGAGATCTCGATAACGGGCTCCGACGCGGCTATCCCGTCGGCCGCAGAGGATCCATTGTCAAGCACATGAGAATCGGATGCGGAAGGCTGCCCTGCGATGTCCGTCCCGCTCCGCTCGGCATAAGCCTGTGCAATCTCGGCGACCATATCTGCCTCGCGCACCTGCGCGCAAACGGAAACGCCCTTCTCACGAAGTGCCCTACCTAGGCAGCACGACGCCGGCATATCCAGGTTGAGCTGCGCAAGTTCGTCCGCCCGCGTCAAGATTTCCTCGGGCTTACCGAGCATGGCAACGCGGCCCGCTTGGAAGACAGCAACGCGATCGGCCTCGGCGGCCTCTTCCATAAAGTGCGTAATCATCACGATGGTCATGCCACGATTGTGCAACGCGTGGCAAGCCTTCATGAGGCCCTTGCGTCCACGCGGATCGAGCATCGAAGAAGCCTCATCCAAAATGAGCACGCGCGGCTCCATGGCGAGCACGCCGGCAAGCGCCACGCGCTGCTTTTGGCCGCCCGAAAGCGCATGGGTCTCGTGACGCTCAAAGCCCACCAGGCCCACGCCCTTCAGCGCCTCGCGTACGCGCTGCGCAATTTGCGCCGATGGCACGCCAAGGTTTTCGGGACCAAACGCAACGTCATCTTCGACAAGCGTTGCCACCAGCTGATCATCAGGATTCTGGAATACCATGCCCGCGGTCGAACGAATGTCGTAGACCAGCTCGGGGTCGGACGCATCTATGCCATCGATGCGCACCGTGCCCGCATCGGGCTGCAGCAGCGCATTCAGATGCTTGGCAAACGTCGACTTGCCCGACCCATTGCCACCGAGGATGCAGAAAAACTCGCCATCCTCGATGTTCAGATCGACGCCGTCGAGTGCCGGTACGGCACCGTCATAGCTAAAGGAAACGCCCCGACACTCAATCATGCGCGGCCTTTGACCTGGTCCTTTTTAGGCGTGATGAGGTTGGAGACCGCCTTGTACACCGCAAGCGTCAACACCGAGTTAAGCACGGTCTTGATAAGGTTGAACGGCAGCACGGCAGGAATCATGAGCGGGGCGATCACATCGACCGAGCCATACCAGAACCATACGCCAATGGTAAGATTTGCGACCATAGACAACGCCGTAGCGGCAATAACGCCGAGCACCAGGCCAATCACGGCACCCTTATAGGTATGCATCTTCTGGTAGACAATAGCCGCGGGCAGAATGTAGCCCAGCGTGGCAACCAGGTTCATAAGCGCGCCGACCCAGTCACCCGTAGTGAGCGCATGGATAACGATCGCCATGGCTGCAACAGCGGTACCAGCACCGGGGCCATACGCAAATCCGCACACCATCGCCGGCACCAGCGACGGGTCATACGTCAAAAACGGCGCCGAAGGAAGAATGGGCAGCTGCACATACATAAACAGGGCGCCCAAGGCGCACATCAACGCCATGGTAACGAGCTGTTTGGTGCTCCACCTATTCGTGTTCTCAAAATGGATATGCTGCGACTGTTCAGACATAAGATCACCTGCCTCTTTCATCCGGACTCTAACCGTTGGTACTGGGATCTCACCAGTTCAGCCGGCATGCGAACCAACGCACGCACGGGTCGCGGACTCATCGGCTCGGTCGCAGACACCTCGCCTGCGCCACGGCACCCCTTTGGCACCGCCCGATTTACCGCCAGTGGGGAATTCCACCCCGCCCTGAAACAGCAATTGCAAGTGTAGCACGGGCAGGTATTCGCGCAAGTATGCCAAGGATAATTTGTGGTGGGGACCAGTTGCCGTAACAACCACGTTCCCCACCCATCCCAAAGTAACGCGCCTTTCGCGCAAAGCGCGAAACAGCGAAAGGAACACGTATCCCTATCAACCACGTCCTTCTCCGCCCGCCGACCTCAAGGCCGTAAACGCAGGAAATCCGGGGGCGGGACGGGGGTTTCTCTCCGGAACATTCCGCAGGACGCAAAGAGGCTCCGCAGCGCGAAGCGCGATGCGGAGCCTCTTTGCATGTCCGAGGACGTTCCGGAGAGAAACCCCCGTCCCGCCCCCGGATTCCCGGTGGGAGTTCTAGACCTTGTCGGCCTTAGTACATACCGCCGCCCTGCTGACCAGCGGTAGCAGCAGCGATAGCATCCTCAAGCTGAGTGTTCTTGGGCACATCGGAGACGGTGGCCTCGGTGATGAGGATCAGGCTGGCGACAGAAGCAGCGTTCTGCAGGGTGACGCGGCTGACCTTGACGGGGTCGAGGACGCCCATCTCGATCATATCGCCCCACTCGCCGTTGGCAGAGTTGAGACCCTGGCCAGCGGGCAGCTCGGCAACCTTGTCGACCACGACAGCGCCCTCAAAGCCAGCGTTCTTGGCGATGGTAGCGACCGGAGCGGTCAGAGCCTTCTTGACGATGTCGACGCCGATCTTCTCCTCGGGGTCGTCGATCTCGACAGCGTCGAGCGCAGGAGCAGCGTCCATGAAGGCGACGCCGCCGCCAGCGACAATGCCCTCCTCGACAGCAGCGCGGGTAGCCTGCAGGGCGTCCTCGACGCGATGCTTGATCTCCTTGAGCTCGGACTCGGTAGCAGCGCCGACCTTGATGACGGCAACGCCACCGGAAAGCTTGGCCAGGCGCTCCTGGAGCTTCTCGCGGTCGAAGTCAGAGGTGGTGTTCTCCATCTCGCCCTTAATCTGAGCGATACGGGCGTCGATGGCCTCCTTGGAGCCAGCGCCGCCGACGACGACGGTGTTGTCCTTAGAGATGGTGACGGACTTAGCGGTACCGAGCATATCGGCGGTGATGTCAGCGACCTTCACGCCCAACTCGTCCAGGGCAGCCTGGCCACCGGTGAGGACGGCGATGTCCTCGAGAATGCGCTTGCGGCGATCGCCGTAGCCCGGGGCCTTGACGGCGCAGACGTTGAGGGCGCCACGGATCTTGTTGAGGACCAGGGTAGGCAGAGCTTCGCCGTCGATGTCCTCAGCGATGATGAGCAGGCCACGGCCAGCGCGCTGGACAGCCTCGAGAACGGGCATGATGTCCTGAACGCTGGAGATCTTCTGGTCGGTGATGAGGATGTACGGATCCTTCATCACGGCCTCCATGCGGTCGTTATCCGTGACGAAGTAAGCGGAGACATAGCCCTTGTCGAACTGCATGCCCTCGACGGTGTCGATGGTGATGTCGAACGTCTGGGAATCCTCGACGGTGATGACGCCGTCCTTGCCCACGACCTCCATGGCCTCGGCGATCTTCTCGCCGACCTCGGGGTCACCGGCGGAGATGGTACCGACGGAAGCGATCTGCTCCTTGGTCTCGACCGGCTTGGCCTGCTTCTTCATCTCGGCGACGGCGGCGTTGACGGCCTTATCGATGCCGCGACGGATGGCCAGCGGGTTGGCGCCAGCGGCGACGTTACGCAGGCCGTCGTTGACGATGGCCTGGGCGAGCAGGGTTGCGGTGGTGGTGCCGTCACCCACGGTGTCGTTGGTCTTGGTGGCGACCTCCTTCACCAGCTGAGCGCCCATGTTCTCGATGTTGTCCTCGAGCTCGATCTCCTTGGCGACAGAAACGCCGTCGTTGGTGATGGTCGGGGCACCGAACGTGCGCTGCAGCGCAACGTAGCGACCCTTGGGGCCCATGGTGACGGTAACGGCGTCGGCCAGAGTGTTGACGCCCTTGGCAAGCTTAGCGCGGGCATCGGTGTTGAACGTAATGTTCTTTGCCATGGTAGGTAATCCTCCAAAAGAAATGTGACTCGCGTCGCCGCTTCCGAGTCCTATGCGGCGGGCGCGTTCAAAGACGAATCAGAGATTCTGACGAGACTAGGCCTCGACGACAGCGTAGATGTCGTCGGCGCGCATCAGCAGATACTTCTCGCCGTCGACCTTGACCTCGTTGCCACCGAACTTACCGTAGATGACAACGTCGCCAACCTTGACGTCCATGGGGATGCGCTCACCCTTGTCGTTGACCTTGCCGGCGCCCACGGCAACGATGGTGCCGCGCTGCGGCTTCTCCTGAGCGTTGCTGGCGATGTACAGACCAGAAGCGGTCTTCTGCTCGGCCTCGTCGGGCTTGACCAGAACACGATCTGCAAGCGGCTTCAAAGACGACATGCTTGTCTCCTCCTTTTTGGGCCGCGCGGTTATACCACGCGAATTAACCCTTTTTGTTTGCGTACGCGTTGAATGGTACCCACGAATGGCGGGTTATACAACACGGAGTCAAAAAATCTTATTTTTTGGCACTTAGATTTTCTGAATGCCGGGGGATAACTTAGCGATGCCTCCCGTGTGGCTCCGGAGGGGCGGGGCGTAAGGTTTCCTGCTCGGGCAGTCCTGCTCGCACGAAGGCCACATTAAGTGGCCTTCGGCTCGTGCGGAACTCGCGATAAACCTTATGCCCCGCCCCTCCGGAGCCACACGGGAGGCAGGCTAACTAATTCGGGCCCGACATTCAGAAAAGTCAGTGCAGCAAAATGGCGATGCGGATAGGAACGTGGGTATGGTTTTCGCTGCGCGCACGGGTCCCCTGGGAAGCACCGTGCATTTTTGGGAGTATTCAGCAAGCCAGGACGGCTGCATACGCGCCGGACATACCTTATTGGTCCCAAGAACGCCTTCAGCGGGCGGTTTTGGTCGGTGGGCAGACCCCGTTGGGACAAATGGGCGTACTTCGCGCCGTACCGGAGCCCAAAATGACGTCAATCTCCGCAACGTTACTCAGCCGCAGCGGCACCGGCAGAGCTCGTGGTGCTGAATACTCCGTTTTTTGCACGGCACGGGCGGGGGTACATCAGGATCAGGAAGAACATCCCAGCCTTTTTATGCAATCTGTAATGGGAAGTATGCAAAACACTAAGAGTCAGCATTGCTGATGTCCAAATTGAGCGCACGAGACAGCAGCACCTCAACCCCGCGCCCAAATCCAACAGAGCGGGGACGCTCCTAACGAACCCCCATCGGCAAACAAATGCGGCTCGAGCGCCATCCCAAAATAGACTGCCCGAGCCGCGTTTAACGGTGCGGTATGAACGTCAGCGCTCGTAAATCAAGTTGCCTGCCAGGTAGGTGGCCTGAACCTTAGTGGTCTGGAGCTCTTGGGGATCGATGATGAGCGGGTTTTGGTCCAGGACTACCAGGTCGGCATACTTGCCGGGCTCCAAGCTGCCGAGGTTTTGCTCGTCGCCTGCCGCGTAGGCGCTGCCCAGGGTGTAGTTGCGCAGAGCTGTTGCCGCATCGATACGCTCGCTCGGTAACCAGCCGCCCTCGGGCCAGTGGCTTTTGGGGTCTTGGCGCGTGATGGCCGTGTAGAGCACGTTCATGCTGGTAACGGCTGTGATGGGACTATCGGTGCCGAAGGCTTGGCGGATGCCGCGCTGCTTATAGGTCGCAAACGGCCACATGATGCGGCTGCGCTCCAGGCCCAGGTCGCGCTCCGGTCCACCCGGGTCGAGTGTAATGTGGCAGGGCTGGCTCGAAGCAACCACGTTGAGCTTGCGCAGGCGATCGATGTCCTCGGGCAAGAGGTTCTCCAGATGCTCAAGCGTGTTATGACTGTGCTGGGGCAGGCCATACAGTTCGGCGGCCTCCTCAAAGATATCGAGCGCGGCATGGATGGCACCGTCGCCGATGACGTGGATGCGCACGGTGTGACCACGCTCCGCGGCAGCGAGGACCAGCTTGCGCATACGCTCGGCAGGAACCGTCAGGCGACCTTGGTCGCCCGGGAAGCGCGGATTGGTATAGGGCTCGGTGAGATACGCCGTATGCTCGCTCGACACGCCGTCGAAGAACTGTTTAAAGCCTGGCGCCGAGAGCAGCGCGTTGTTCGCGTAACGTACCTGCAGCTCTTCCAAGCGCGATTGGTCATCCAGCAGCGTGGGAAACAAATGGGCTCGGATGCCCAACTTGCCGGCTGCCTGCAGTTTGTCGTAGACGTCGTCGCGGATAAAATCGCAGCCCGGCATGGGCATGAGCGACATATCGCATATCGAGGTGATGCCCTGCTCGGCCATCCGCCTCATTTGATCGGCGTAAGCGCTTGCGATGCGATCCTCGCCCAGCCACTCAAGGCAGCGCGGTAGCAGCTGCATGGCAGCCGCCTCGTGAGCAATACCCGTGAGCTCGCCGTTTGCGTCCTTGTCGTAGCTACCGCCCGCTGGTGGCTCGCTGTCGCGCGTGACGCCGAGTGCATCGAGTGCGCGGCTGTTGAGCCACAGCGTGTGCCCGTCGCCCGAATACATAACACAGGGACGATCGGGGAATGCCACATCGAGCGACGCCTTGGTAGGATGCTCGGGCGGGTCCCAACGGTAGTCGCGCCAGCCCTGCGTCACAACCCAAGCGTCGTCGGGCAGGTCCTGGGAAAACTCGAGCGCATGTTGCACCAGCGCCGCCTCGGACGTGCCCATATCCATGAGCATGTACGGCGAGGAACCGACCGAGGTATGGAAGAAGTGCAGATGAGCGTCATGGAAACCGGGGCAGACAAACTGCTCGCCGTAGTCGATAACCGACGTAGCGGCAGGAGCGGCGGCGATCACGTCATCGGGCGCACCGACTGCGACGATACGGTCGCCTGCGATGGCAATCGCCAGCTCGCGGGTGGTATCGATGCCGTCTTGCGCGGTAAAGACGTTCTTGGAGCGGATAATCCGATCGATATGTTGCATGGGCATCCCCATCTCTGGCAGGAAATTCAACACCCCCGAGTGTACTCCCCCGCCCTTGTAACAAAACCCCAAGCGGCAAACGGCAACTTTACCAGCCCTAGCGGCAGGTGGCATACTGGAGAGAGCCTGTACGATTTTGCGATCAACCCAGCAAGGAGCAAATCGACCATGACGAAGACCAAGGCACAGCAGATTATGGCAGCGACCGAGGCTCGCGCGGCTGACGACGTCACCGCGGCCATCCAAGATATCGCTACCGAATTTGAACCATATATCATCAAGCAGCGCCGGCACTTCCATAAGCACCCGGAGCTGAGCCTTGCCGAGGAGCGCACGACCTCCGACATCGCCAACCAGCTCGACGCCATGAATATCCCCTACGAGCGTCCGCTCAAGACCGGCTTGGTGGCAACGCTTCGCGGTACCGCGCCGGATGCCTATCTCGAGGACGGCACGCCACGCCGCCGCATCCTGCTGCGCGCCGACATCGACGCCCTGCCCGTCACCGAACAGACCGGCGAGGAGTTCGCCAGCGTCAACGAGGGCTGCATGCACGCCTGCGGCCACGACTGCCATATCGCCATGATGCTCGGCACGCTGCAAATCCTGCGCCATATGACCGACGACATCCACGGCGAAGTCCGCATCGTCTTCCAGCCCAGCGAGGAAAACGGCCAGGGCGCCAAGCTCATGATCGGCACGGGTGTGCTCGACGGCGTCGATGGCGCCTACGCCGCGCACATCTGGAGTGAGGTCGATGCCGGCACCGTGAGCTGCGAGCCCGGACCGCGCATGGCCAATACCGACTGGTTCCGCATCGACGTCCGCGGCACCTCGTGCCACGGCGCCATGCCCCAGCGCGGCCACGACGCCGTTATGGTTGCCGCCGAGATCGTCAATGCCCTGCAGACCATCGTTTCGCGCGAAATCAGCCCATACGAGCCGGCCGTCATCACCGTCGGCGAGCTGCATGGCGGAACCGCGCGCAACGTTATCGCCGGCACGGCCTACCTCGCCGGCACAGTGCGCACCTACGGCGATTCGACCCACGAGGAAATGCCGGAGCTCATGCGCCGCATCGTGGAGCATACCGCGGCAGCCCTGGGCGCCGAGGCAGAGCTCACCGACTACACCATCGCCAACTACAAGGTCGAAAACGACGCGGCCTCGAGCGAGCGCTGCCGTCAGGCTGTAATTAAGTGTCTGGGCCCCGCCGGCCAAGGCCATTATCGCGGCACGCTTTCGGGCGAGGATTTTTCGGAGTACCTGCGTCGCGTACCGGGCGTGCTCGCCTTTGTAGGTACGCGCAACCCCAAGATTGGCGCCACGTACGCCCAACATTCCTGCTTTTACAAGATTGACGAGACCGTGCTGGCAAAGGGCTCCATGGTGGCCGCCCAGTATGCTATCGACTTTTTGGCCGAGCCCACGCAAGAGGAGCTCGACGGCCCCGCGATTACCGCGGTCGCCGAAACCAACCCCGATCTGGCCGCCAAGTTGCGCTCTGCCAAGGCGACGACCGCCGAGGCTCGCGACGCCATCCATGATGCCCGAACGGCTCGCCATGCCGCGATCAAGGGCATCCACGACGCACGCGCTGCTGCACGCCGCGAGGAGAAGCACGACGAGTAGTCGTCACACCCATCCATAACAGCCTGGCTAAAGCAGAGCGGGGGCGGACGTTTCGACACGTCCGCCCCCGCTCATTTTTCAAGCGCTATTTCTACCCCGTCCCCAAATGGCAGACGGCATGGCTACTCGTCCTGAGGTTCCTCGTCGGAGCTTGGCTCGGACGCCGACTCAGGTGCAGGTGCCGGCTCAGGCTCAGGCTCAGGCTCAGGCGCAGGCTCAAGCTCAGATGCCGTCTCAGACTCGGGCGCCGGTTCAGGCTCGGGCGCCGGCTCAGGCTCGGTCGCGGGAGCGGGTGCAGGTGCCGGCTCAGGCTTGGGCTCGGGCTCAGGCGCGACATCCGGAGAGCTGTAACCCGAGGGAGCGGACTTCTTCTCGAAGGGCAATACAAAAGTCAGGACGTCGTCCTTGTCCTCGTCGGCCCACTCGCTTGCATAACGTGCAACCCAATAGCCAACGGCACGGTGCTTGAGCATCTTGCCAAAGACCGTAAGAAATACGGTGACAAAAGCGACCAGCACCAGGAACAGCACGAGTGTGATGCCACCGCCGGCAACAATCGCCTCAATACCCGTAGGACGATAGTAGTAGCTATACATACCGACAGAGGCAACGGCGCCAAAGACGACCGTCAAGATCCATGTGACAACATTGGCGACCAGGCCCGTCAAAAACTCGGGAAGGAACGAAGCGCAGAACAGCTTGGTCTTATTGTTCTTAAAGGCTGCCCAAACCTTATCGAGCGAAAACGCGCTCTCGACGCGACCGGTCACCGCAAAGTGCATCACGGCAATGTCGGCGAACATCTTAAAGAAGACACCCAGAATCGCCGAGGCAATTAGCGCCAGGACAAGCAGGCCGAGCGAACCGAACAGCGCAGCCTCGAGCGCATAAGAGCCGTAATAAGAATACGAGCCCGCGGCGCCAATTACCACGCCCTCCACCAGCGAAAGCACTACACCGATAACGGGAATGGCAGCGATAACCTCGAGCACGACCGAAATAACGCTCGAAAAGACTCCGAGACCAAACGACGTGGAACGCATCAGCGGACGATCCATGCCGTCATCGATCTTAAGCGACAGATCGCGACCCCACTCGATGCCAAAGCCGGAACCGCACACGCTCGCAATGCAAGCTGCCAAAAAGCCGATGGCAGCCGCAATGCCGCCAATAACGGGAATAAACAACACGAGCACTGACACAACGCAAATCAGCGCCGGCAAAAACGCGATTTGGCATACACGCTGAAGCACGCCCGGAGTCTTGGTCATATCTTGGAACGCCTGAGCCACACAGCCCTTTGGCGCATTCGCCACGGGCGGTTGCGGAACAAACTGCTGGGGCTGAGGTTGTCCCTGGGGAGCGGGGCCAGCGGCACCGGCATTAGGAGCACCACACACGCCGCAGAACTTGTCGTTATCGCCCATGGGGGCGCCGCACTGCGAGCAGAACATAGAATCATCCCTTCGTATCTTGAACGAATCACTTGGATCGCAAACGTTGTCTTTAGCATCATTATTGCCCAATGTGGGGTCAAATACTCAAAGATGACCGATTTGCAAGGTACACGGCGCCAGCAGGCGGTTCGTTGAATACGTCTGTGCTAGTTCGTACCGCGAAAACCCTTGCCGACGATCTCGGAACTGTCGACGATCGTGATAAAGGCACCCGGATCGACCTCGCGCGCATAGCGGCGCAGTTGCACGGCCTCGCGACGGCTCAGCACGCTCATGATCACCGTCACGCACTTGCCCGAGAAGGCACCGTAGCCGCGGCTGATGGTCGCCGTGCGGTTGAGATGCTTGACGATAAACTCCTCGACCTTAAGGGGCTCGGAACAAATGACCGTGCAGACCTTACGAAGATGGATGCTCTCGATGGCCTTGTCGACCACAAGCGTCTTGGCAAACAGGCCGAGCACGCAATACAGACCGACACGCGGGCCATACAAAAAGGCCGCGATGGTCACGATGCCGATATCGACCAACAGCAGGGCGCGACCAATCTCGAGCGTGGTGCGGCGTTTGAGGATCATAGCGAGAATGTCCGTGCCGCCCGTCGAGGCGCCAATATCAAAGACAATGGCGCTGCCGAGCGCCGGCAGGATCACGGCAAAGCACAGGTCAAGCCACATATCGCCTGTCATCGAGACATCGGTCGGAATAAAGAGCTCAAACAGCGAAACATAGGCGGACAACGCAAACGAGGCGAAGACGCTCCACAGGATTGCCTTGCGCTCCAAAAAGATAAAGCCCAAAACGACGAGAACCGCGTTGATAATCCACATAAAGACGCCGACGGGCAGGGTCGGGAACAGCGTGGACAGAATGACCGACACGCCCGAGGTGCCGCCAAAAGCAAAGTGATTAGGGGTTTTAAACGCAACGATGGCAAAGGCCGTAAGAATCAGGCCCAGATTGAGCTCGGCAAAAAAGCGCGGGAAGCCCGGCTCCTGGCTGCGCTTTTGACCGGCACGCTCGCCGCGCTCGATATCGGTGCGATCGACCACGCGCTCCATCGGCACCACGGGAGGACGATGCATCTCCTCGGCAGCACGTGATGCCGCCTCTGCCGCGGCGGCCTCAATCGCCCATGCCTTGCTTTCTGTTTCGTGCTCGTCGGCCATTACGGCAACCCCTCGTTAACAATTTGGAAACAATGCGCCCATTAGGGTAACGCGGAACGCGACGATTGCAACCCCTAGTTAGACGAGCGGTATGCCTACATCGGGGGGCATACAAATAACGGCCGGCCACGCTTTTGCTTGCGCGGTCGGCCGTTTAACGTTTTCGCAGATAAAATCTGCCAAAACAAACCTGTCCCTTTTTGGAAGGTTATTCGTGCTGGCTGGTGCGGTGCTCGTACTCCTCGGGGGTGATGACGTCCTCGATGCGCAGGTTGACACCCGCCACCTCAAGGCCGGTCATCGCGGCAAGGCGCTCGGTGACACGTGCCTTGACATCGTCGAAGATCGCGGGCGCATAGGCGCCGTACTCGATGATGACGGAGATGTTGACGACCACGCGATTGTCATCGGTGACCTCGACCGTCACGCCCTTGGTCAGATTCTCGGCACCAAACTGCTCCTGCACAAAGTGCATGAGGTTACCCTTCATGCCCAGAACGTGCGGAACCTCGCGGGTGGCCATGGCAACGATCTTTTCGATCACACCGTTGGAATAGGTCAGCGAGTCCTCGGACTCGTCCGCTTCCTCGTCATCCTCATCCACATCGGACTCGGCCTCGACGAGCGCCTCATCCTCGAGCGTTACGTCCTCGGCCTCGGCGGTGACGGTCTCGTCTGCCTCGAGCTCGGTATCGGCCACATCGACCTTCGTATTAAAAGCCATGGTTCCTCCTTATGCCTGCCGCGGATGCGACAGTCGAATACATATTAGCGGCCGCTAAACAGACGGCCGAAGAAGTTGACGATCCCGTTCTCACCGTCGCGAATTTGGCCGATCACGGCGCCGATCAGCACGAAGAATGCAATGACGAGCGTGTCCCACAGGCCGAGCGTGAGCACCAACACGGCAAGGATAAAGCCAGCGACGGCACCGAGCGTGGTGTTGGGATGACGCACAGCATAGCTCCAGATGGCAGTGCCCGTACCCTTGATGAGACCCATAGCCTCGTCAAAATCCGCGGCTGCCGCGTCATGTAACTCGGTTGCCTCTGTTTTGGAATCAACAGGTTCGCTCGCCGGCGCAGCGCTCTGGTCAATCGTCAGGCGCGGCGTACGAGCGGTCTTGTCTTGATTGGTATCACTCACCGGAAACCTCCACGGTCTGGACGGTAGTCTTGGACGGCAAAAAACGAACGCGCGCAGTCGTGCCCGGCGTGCCGAGCATGGTGTCGCAGGCCTCCTCGATACGTTGCTGCATCGCGGCCGCAAGGGAGGCCACATCCCGATCGTCGAGCGCGATGGCGTCGACCTTAAAACGGACACGCGATTCGTCGGAGCCCTGCACGCGCGCCTCGACATGCTCGACCATCACGCGGTCGTCGCGCTCTACCGCGGTGCGAGCACACGAGGAGAGGGCAGCGAGCGTGACCTCGATATTACGCTCCCCCGCCGGATGCACGCAGGACGGCTCGCGACGAGCAAACATCAGACGGAAGAACCACACGAGCACGCCGAGCGCCACGACACCGCCGCACGCCGTAACAACGATGCGAGGCAGCGGATCGCGCATCAGCAGCATAAAGCGATACGTATACGGTCCCCAGAACTGGCAGACAAGCGTACCCAGCGCCACGATGGCGGCGGCAAGATACACGATCGCTAGGGCTCGTTTGAGTACGCGCACGCGCGCTCCCTTCAGGTTTCGGTCCACAGAATGCAAAACGATTCGTATCATTATAAAAGAGCCGGGTCCGGTGCCATACGCACGCGGATCCGGCTCATCTATTCCACGAGGCTTGCATGCTCGCTTCATTATGCCCAGATATGCACGGCTTAACCCGTGCAGGCGCTACTCCTCCTCGAGGGCAGCGATGACCTCGTCGGTCATGTCCATGGTGCTGTAGACGTCCTGGACGTCGTCGAGCTCCTCGAGACGGTCGATGAGGCGCTGGACCTTCTTGGCGTCGGTACCGGAGACCTCGGTCGGGGTGGTCGGGACCATGGTGGTCTCGGAGCCCTTGACCTGGACGCCCTGCTCCTCGAGCGCCTTGGAGACAGCCATGACCTCGTTGGCAGTAGTCCAGACGATCCACTCCTCGCCGGCGTCCTCGTAGTCCTCGCCACCGGCCTCGGCGATGGCCATCATGAACTCATCCTCGTCACCGGCAGCACCGTTGGCGATCATGGTCTCCTTCTTGGCGTTCTCGTCCAGGATCTCCTTGGCGACGACGATCTGGCCCTTGCGCTCAAACTGGAAGGCGACGGAGCCCGAGGTGCCCAGGTTACCACCAGCGTGGGAGAAGGCGGAACGGACATCAGCGGCGGTGCGGTTGCGGTTGTCGGTCAGGCAGTCAACGTAGACGGCGACACCGGCGGGACCGTAGCCCTCGTACACGATGTTCTCGTAGACGGCGGCATCGGCACCCGAACCGAAGGCCTTGTCGATAGCGGACTTGATCTTGTCCTTGGGCATGGACTGAGCCTTGGCCTTAGCAACGGCAGCGGCGAGGCTGGCGTTGTTCTCGGGCAGCGGGTCGCCGCCGAGACGGGCAGCAACGGTGATGTTGCGGCTCAGCTTGGAGAAGAGGGCGGAACGCTTGGCGTCCTGCGCGCCCTTACGATGCTTGGTTGTGGCCCACTTAGAGTGTCCGGACATACGTGTCTCCTATCGGTTTCGACCTAAAGCCCAGCGCAGATGCTCGGGCAATATAAACAAACGTCGTTATGATATACCTACTGGCCTGCGAGATAAACCCCAAAATGAAGGCGTCGTGATGATGCCCCCCTTTGGTGCAAAGAAACCTGACCCCAATGCACCAAGTTAGGACCAGAGGAGATCGCTGCGGGTGATGGTGGCGCCGATGGCAAAGGGCATGCAGGCGATGACCGGATACAGATAGCGCATGTAGGTCGAGCCGTTGCAGGGACCGATCAGGCACACGGCGAGCACGCCCAGCAGCGGCACCCAGATCGCCAGCGCACGCCACGAATGACGACGTAGCAGATAGACCACCACGGCGATCATGATCCACACATAGGTGGCCGAGCTCATGGTGAGCGAAATAAACGGGATGCGCTGCACCGCCACACGGTACAGATTGATCAGGTGGTCGCACCAGCGCACTACGTTGCTATCGACCGGATGGAAGTCGAAGTACTTGAGGTTGTCGGGACGCGCCATGATCTCGGCACTACGCGCCGTGCTGTAGACCCAGGCATCGCGCGCGCTCGGATAAAAATAACCATAGTAGTTATTGATAAGCGCCGAAATATAGCACTCGGGATCCTTCTTAAACATCTGGACCCATACCTCAAAATAGGCATCGATGTCCTCCTGCGAGGCGTACTCGTTAAAGCAGTTCTTGACGGCATCGGACTTGTCGGGGTTGTAGCGGCGGCCCAGATTCTCGTACTTGAGCACGCGGTCGATCACGGCGCGCTCTTCGTCGGTCACCAAACCGTCGCAGGGTGCCTCCACGATGGTGCCGTCCTCCTTAACCGTAGGGTTGACGCCCGAGTTGAGGCCGTCGTGCTTTTGGACGAAACGAGCCGTCTGCTGGAACGGAATCGAAAGGATTTCGCGCTTGGAGCCGGGCGTAATGTCGTGCGCCGGCATAAAGACCTTGGTGAAGTACATATTAGAGGCAAGGCAGAGCGCGAGCACCGCGAGAACGCCAACCCAGCGGAAACGCGGGATGGCGCCCGAAGGCGCAGCGCCAGTCTGCTTGGCTGCACGACGAGCCACATGCACGTCCCATACGCAAAACGCCGCCGCGATTACGCATGCCGCCAGGGGAAACACCAGGCCGCCGTTGCGCAGAAACGTGGAACCCATGGCGCCCAGAGCGAGCAGCAGCCAGTCGTGGCGCGCAAAGAGCACGGGGGCTTTCTCGCCCGCTCGCTCGACATTGGCATCACGACGGGGCAAGCCACATGCCACGAGCTTGACGGTCTGCATCAACAGCACCAAAAACGCGTCGGCAAAGAGCACGTCTTTGGTGAGCAACGCCGCGTAGTTAGAGAACATCGGCATAAACGCAAAGAACAGCAGGATCGCACCGCGAACCGGCAGGCTCACGCCCAGTTTGCGCAGCGACGAAATGGAATACGCCATGCAGGCGGCCGTGATGACGAACTGAGCACAGGTGTAGATGGCAAGACCTGCGTTAGCGCTGTTGAACAGTGAAAGCCCCAGCTGGACGCACGAACCGATGATAGCCGTGTGCACCACGGGGTGATGCCCGTTGAGCAACACATTGGGATTGAGCAGACGCAGGTAGTCACTCGTGCCGTTGGGGTAGTTGAACCACTGGCGAATCTGCGCACCCGTATCTCCCATAAAAAGGCCGGGCAGCGAAGCGATAAGCGTGGGCGCCCAGGCGATCATAAGCACCAGGAAGGGCCCGGCAAAGGGATGGACCGAGAGCACGGCGTGAGTCACACGCCATACGCGGCCAAAGTGCGCTTCCGAAAACGGAATGCGCCGAGAGCTCAGCCAATCTAGACACTCAAAGGCAAGGTAGAAGGCAACGACCGCCAAGAGCATCCAGCCCGCGCCGCCAATCCAGGCGCAGATGATACGGGATTTGTCGCCAAGGACAATCTCGGCCGAGTCGGTGAGATCGTAGCTGCGGCCGAACACCATGCAGATGGCGAAGAACAGCGACGGCAGAACGATCGATGGACGCCAGGTGTCGCCACGGCCAAAGAACACGTAGCGAAACGGCAAGGTGAGCAGGCAAGCAAGTGCAAGCAGCATGACCGCGTCGGTATGGCCGGCAAACGAGAGGAGCACCTCGTAGCACACGTACAGCATGCCCGAGGCTTTGGGGTCAATCGCCAAGACTGCGTTGCTCGACACCGGGGAGGGATCGATGGAAAACGCCGTGGTCGCCAACAGCGCGAGCAAAAATGCGATGAGCGTCTGCTTGGCGGGGTAGCGCTTAAACCAGACAATGCGGGCAGCGTCGCGCGCAGCCGTTGTGGAGAGATCGGAATCCTTCACAGTCCAAAGAGCCTTTCTAGAAACCTGCCAAAAAGGGACAGGTTTATTTTGGCAGGTTTTATCTGGGGAAACGTTGCTGTTCTGTCATCGTTACCCAGCAAACCACCACAAAGGTGCCTGTCCCCTTTGTGGTGGTTAGGCGTCGAGGTAGATGCGCTGGGGACGGTTGTGGCGGAGGGCAAAGATGACGAGCGCCAGGCCCGCAATCACGAGCGGCAGACTCAGCAGCTGGCCCATGGTGATGACGCCTCCCAGCAGATAACCCAGCTGGGCATCGGGCACGCGCACAAACTCAACGAGAAAGCGGACGATGCCGTACCCCATCACGAACACGCCCATAAACGTACCCTGGGGCAGCAGCGGCTTTTTGCGGCTGAGCACCTGCAGAATGCAAAAGAGCACAATACCCTCGAGGAATGCCTCGTAGAGCTGGGAGGGATGGCGCGGCATATCGCCCGCGGTGCCGCCAAAGATCACGCCCCAGGGCAGATCGGTCGGCTTGCCCCACAGCTCTCCGTTGACAAAGTTGGCACAACGGCCCAGACATAAGGCCAGCGGAGCACCGATAACGGCAAGGTCGGCGATGGTCCAGGCGTCGAGCTTGTACATGCGGCACACGAGCACGCCGCCGATGATGCCGCCCACCAGGCCGCCATGGAAGCTCATGCCGCCCTCGTTGGTGGCAAAGATCTCGAGCGGATGCGCCCAGTAGTAGCCGTCGCCGTAAAAGATGACGTAGAACAGGCGGGCGCCAATGATAAGGCCAAAGACTACGCCGACCACGACACTCGTCAGGTCGTCGACCGTAATGTCAAAACCCCAACGGCGCTGCGTGCGGTACATGACGACCGCCGTGAGCAGGGCGCCGACCACGTAGGCCAGGCCGTACCAGTAGATGGTGATGGGGCCCGCCGAGATCGCGACAGGATCAAGCATATGGTAGAAGTCGTTGAGCATGTCGACCCTCCTACTCCCTACATACAAATGCGGCCGCGGGCCTTGCGCTCGCAGCCGCATATTCGGGCGTGACGTCTATGCGGAGCATATCGCCCGCAGCTTTCGCTTCTTAGAACGGCGCATACTCGTCGTACAGGTCCTCGGCCTCGCCGGAGGCATTGACCTGCTCGACACGGGTAACGCCGGGCACATGCTCCTTCAGGATGCGTTCAATACCCATGGACAGGGTCAGCGAGCTCATGGGGCAGCCGGCGCAAGCGCCCTGCAGCTCCAGTTTGACGACACCTTCGTCGTCGACGCCCACATACTCCATATCGCCGCCGTCGGCCTGCAGGTTGGGGCGAATCTCTTCAAGAACCTTCTTAAGCAGCTCTTCGTTAACAGCCACAGGGGCTCCTTTCTCACAATAACGCGGGCACGCCCGCGGACAGAAGCTATGTTACTACAGCCATGTACCCGCTCACGAGCCGTCCATGCGCGCAGACGCGACTTTCACGAGTAGTCAATTTGGGACGGGGCTCTTTTGGCTGTTTTGCCGCCAGCTGGCGTTGGCACGCACTACTGCTGAGCTTGTCCCCCGGTACCAATCTGAACATCGACGATGACCTGGCGGTAGCTGATGCCGCAGGAGTCGAGAATGCGGCGGCTGATACGGCCGTCATCGGTGTCGGCATACTTATTGTCCAGGTAGACGACCTCGCCCACGCCCACCTGCGCCAGGATCTTGGCGCAGTCGTGGCACGGGAACAGCGTGACGTAGACCGTGGAACCCTCAAGGTCTTTGAGCGAACCGCGGTAGTTGAGTACGGCGTTTGCCTCGGCATGCACCACGTAGTTGTGCTTGTCCTGCAACGGGTCATCGCTCGTTCCCCACGGGAAAAAGTCATCGTTGAGCGCCGAGGGCGTACCGTTGTAACCCACCGAAAGGATGCGGTGGTTGGTGCTGGCGATACACGCTCCCACCTGCGTGTTGGGGTCCTTGCTGCGGCGCTGCGCGGCGATAGCCACGCTCATAAAGAACTCGTCCCAGCTAATGACGTCCAGGCGCTTGCCTGACGAAGTTTGATGAAGATCGTCCGACATGGCAGACACCTCCGTAATCGCAATAGTTTGACCCATTGTAGCAGGTGAAAGGTGGAGGCGTTTGTCCCACCGGCGCCCTCACCTTTACACGCGGCGGGGCTTTTGGTTGATGCGGTAGAGCTCGGCCAGTCCTCGCAACGTCAGCGCATCGTCGACTGTCAGACTGTGACCGACCAGCGACGCGAGCGCCTCGGCGTCGTCGCCGGTAATGACGATGGGCACGTCGCCCTTCCCCGCGGCCTTGGTCGCGCGCATCTCGGCGAGCACCATGTCGAGCATGCCGTCGATGCGGGCCACCTCGCCCAAGACCACGCCCGAGCGCATAGCCTCGCGCGTGTTGCGGCCGATCACATGCGTGGGCGCCGAGGGCTCGACCTGAGGCAAACGCGCCGCGGCCGCCGAAAGCGAACGGGCGCCAAGCGCCAGACCCGGCGCGATGACGCCGCCCACAAAGGTACCGCGCGCGTCGATGACCTCGATATTGGTCGTGGTGCCCAGGTCAATCACGATGCACGGAGAGCCGTAGACGGCACGGGCCGCCACGGCGTCGGCGATGCGGTCGGGACCAATCTCGGCCGGATCGTCGTAGTGCACGGGCATGCCGGTCTTAAGTCCCGGCCCCACCGTGAGCACGCGCCCCGTGCAGGTGCGGGAAAGCGCCGCTTTCCACGGGCGCTCGAGCGCCGGGACCACGCAGCTCAGCACAGCAGCCGCGGGCACAAGCGCGCCCGGCATGCCCGCATCGGCCGCCAGTGCAGCCATGACCTGCACGAGACGCATGCGCGCCTCGTCGGCTGTGATGCTCGACGGCGTCGTGATCTCGCACGTCGCAAGCGGACATTCCTGTGCCGCGGCCGAATCCTCGGCAAACAGGCCAAAGCGAATGGACGTGTTGCCCACGTCGACCGTCAATATATATGCGCACCCATTAAGCATCGTCGGCGCTCCTTTCGTCTGCCCAGCAGTATATCGCCTACCTAAACCAGTCATCCCAAAATGACTAGCTTGCGGCTATACTGGTGCGCGGTCGTTTGCGAGCTCACGCGGCGGCCCTTGGTAACCCGACTTCCCGCGCCGTATCCGTAGCGGCGCTCCCGGGGGAAGCGGATATACGCAAAGGAGTTCTAAATGAGTAATCCCTCGAACCGTGCTTCGATGCGCGGGCAACTCACGCTGCGCGGCGTCGTCATTGGCGTCTTTGGCTGCGTAATCATCACGGCGAGCTCGGCCTACACGGCCCTCAAGATGGGCGCACTCCCCTGGCCGATCATTTTCGCTGCCGTCATTTCGCTGTTCTTCCTGAAGCTCATGGGCAACGCCAGCCTCAACGAGGCCAACGTTACCCACACCATCATGTCCGCGGGCGCCATGGTCGCCGGCGGCCTGGCGTTTACCATCCCGGGCGCCTGGATGCTGGGCTATGCCGACCAGATCAGCTGGCTCGACATGTTTATCGTGGCGCTTGCCGGCACCATCTTGGGCCTTCTGGCTACAGCGCTCATCCACCGTCACTTTATCGTGGACGCCGCGCTGGAGTTCCCCACCGGCAACGCCGCAGCTCAGACCCTGCGCGCCACCGAGGCCGGCGGCAAGACCGGCAAGCAGCTCTTTGGCTCCATGGCCATCGCAGGCATCTACAGTGTGCTGCGCGACGCTCTGGGTGTGGTGCCCAGCATGCTGTGCACGCTCAATATCCCCGGCGTGACCTTTGCCATCTATAACTCGCCCATGTTGCTGTCCATCGGCTTTTTGGTGGGCTTCGCCCCC
The DNA here is from genome assembly GCF_040098165.1 of Collinsella sp. CLA-JM-H32. NCBI lineage: Bacteria > Bacillati > Actinomycetota > Coriobacteriia > Coriobacteriales > Coriobacteriaceae > Collinsella > Collinsella sp. CLA-JM-H32. The sequence continues at coordinate 75,421 of NZ_JBBNMZ010000009.1, read as the reverse complement.
GTCGCGTTCTGGTTTGCCGGCGCGCTGCTGGGCAACTTTGGCATCATCGTCGGCGGCACCGCTGCCGGTCTGTTCGATGTTGTGACCGCGCAGGGTATCGTCAAGTCCCTCGGCATGGGCCTTATGATGGGCTTTGGCGTCGCCGTCGTCCTTAAGGACATCCTGCCGCAGGTCACCGGCATCGTCCGCGGCCTCGCCGCCGACAGCTCCACCGACACCAACGAGCAGTCGCTCATCTCGGGCTCCCTTAAGCTCGACGCCGGCATCATCGGCCTGGGCACCGCAGCCATCGCCGTGATCGTTGCCATCGCGCTCGACCTTGGTCCCGTCCCGGCCGTCATCGTCACGCTGTTCACCTTTGTCACCACCATCATGAGCGCGCAGAGCTGCGGCCAGACGGGTATCGACCCCATGGAGATCTTTGGCCTCATCGTCATGCTCATCGTGGCTGCCTTCGCACAGATCGCTCAGGTCAAGCTGTTCTTTATCGCCGGCATCGTAGCCGTGGCGTGCGGCCTTGCGGGCGACGTCATGAACGACTTTAAGGCTGGCGCCGTGCTGGGCACCAACTCGCGTGCGCAGTGGATCGGCCAGGCCATTGGCGGCATCGTGGGCGCCCTGGTCGCCGCCGCCGTCATGGTCGCGCTCGTCACCGCCTATGGTCCGGATGCCTTTGGTCCCGATAAGAGCTTTGTGGCCGCGCAGGCAAGCGTGGTTGCCACCATGGTCTCGGGTATCCCGAGCGTGCCGTGGTTCGCGGGCGGCTTTATTGCCGGCATCGTCATGTACTGGCTCGGCATTCCGGCCATGATGATCGGCCTGGGCGTGTACCTGCCGTTCTACATGTCGCTCACGGCATTCCTGGGCTCCTGCGTCAAACTCGCCTACGACAAGTGGTCCGCCCACCGCGACGCCACCGCTGGTCTTTCCGACGAGGAGAGGGCTGCCAAGGACGCCGCCTTCCAGGAACAGGGTCTGGTCGTTGCCAGCGGCCTGCTCGGCGGCGAGTCCATCGTCGGCGTTATCCTGGCGTTTGTCTCCGTGGGTCTGAGCCTGCTGGGCTAAGCTGAGCAGCTGCTCGACAGCAACCATATTGCCTACGATTTGCCCGGTCGGTAGCTTTCGCGGCTACCGACCGGGCTTTTTGATATCGAAACAAAGAAAGGCCGGCGCGCTGCGTATGACAGCGCGCCGGCCTTATCGGTTAAGCCATCGAAGCGCTCCTGCTATGAACCGAAGTTCGTTGCAGAAACTACGCTCGAAACGCTACATCTGCTTGCGACGACGATCACTCAGCGTCACACCAGCGGCCACGAGGGTGATACCGCCGATGACGAACACCTCGCCCGCAAGAGCGGAGTCATCACCGGTCTGGGCGAGCGCGGCAGGCGCAGCCTGTTTCTTGGCAACGGGGGCCTTTGCGGCGGCCTGCGTAACCTGGGGCTTGGCCTGAGGCTCAGCCTTGGGATGATACTTGTCGTACTCGGCCTGAGCGGCAGCCAGGGCATCCTTGGCATCGCCAAGCTCGGCAAGCGCGGCGGCATAGGCGTCGTTGGCATCGGACAGCTTGGCATCGGCATCGCTCAGAGCAGCCTTGAGACCAGCGGCGGCATCGACGGCGGCCTTATAGCGAGCGTAGGCAGCGTTCAGCTTGACCAGCTTCTCGTTGCCCGTCGTGCCCGCGGCAAGGGATGCCTTGTGGTCGACAGCCTCAAGATCGGCCTTGAGTGCCTCGTCGTTGGCAAGCTCAGCCTTGGCCTTGACGATCTCGAGGTTCGCATCGACGACGGCTTCGTTGGCGGCCTCGAGCTGCTTCTGGGCATCGGCGACACCGGCGACGGCAGCGTCATAGGCGGCCTTGGCGTCGTCGACCGCCTTCTGGGCGCCGGCGAAGCGCTCGAAGGCCTTGTTTGCGCCGGTCAGCTCGCCCTCGGCAGCCTTGGCCTTGGCCTGTGCGTCGGACACAGCCTGCGCCTTGGCGGCAACTGCCTGCTTGGCGTCCGAAAGAGCAGTCGCGGCCTGGACATCTGCGGCCTGGGCCTTGTCTACACCAGCCTGGGCGGCATCGTCGGCCTTCTTTGCCTCGTCAAGCGAGCCCTGCTTATTCGCAAGGTCCGCCTGGGCGGCATCGCGCTTGGCGGCAAGGTCCTTGACCGAAGCGGTAGCGTTGTCATACGCCTCGTTGGCCTGTTCGGACTTTGCCTTGGCGGCATCGCGGGCGCTGCGAGCCTTCGCCTTGTGAGCAGCGGCCTCGGCTGCCTTCGTCTTGCTGTCAGCAAGCGTGGCGTTTGCCTTAGCGAGAACTGCCTGGGCAGTAGCGGCCTTGCTCTTGGCGGTATCGAGGTTCTGCTTGAGGGACTCGATGTCGATTCCGCCGAGTGCGTCCTTCGCGGCGTCGTATGCCGTCTTCGCGGCGGCGGTGTCGGACTTAGCCTTCTCGTACTCACCCTTGGCGGTGTTCATGTTCACATCTGCTGCGGTGAAAGCGTCCTGGGCGGCATCCTGCCCGTTTACAGCTGCGAAGTAAGCTTCCCTAGTAGTTCCAAAGTTCTTCTGCGCCTCGGCGAGCTTGCCCTGAAGCTCCTTGAGCTGCGCCTTCTGCGCCTGCGTGCCGCCAGCGTTATAGGCAGAATCGATGTAGTCGTTGACGAGCTTCTTGAACTCAGAGACCGTGAAATCGGCCTGAGTGTCATCATCGCTGTAATCGAATGCGGTTACCTCGGAATCGGTGTTCTTTCCGCTACCGGTTGCGATACCGATAGCCGCCGTAGCGGAATCGATAATGTTGAGATAGTGCCCGCAGCCGTCTCCTCTTTCCTTACCGTTCTCATCTTTTGTACCGGAATACACATCGTTATAGTTTTGGTAGATATAGTACGAATCATAGCGATGAGCTATGAGATCTTTGCCAGCCTCGCTATCCGCACCGTACTTTTTAATCCAATTCTCGTAATTAACCTTCTCCTGAGTGTAGAGACCAGTGTAGGGCCAGCCGAGGGTATCCTCGGTCTCACCGCCGGTGTATGCTCCGCCGCCGCCGGCGAGGTTCTCCGCATTATCGAAATAGCAGTTCGAGTGTCTCAAACCATTATTCGATGAATAGGACGCGTTCAGTGCAGCGGCAACAGTCATGCGGAGACTGACGCTCAGCTCGGACTGTCCGTTAGCCTTGCGGAGATTATTTTGGGTATCGAGATAGGTCAAAGCGTTGCGCAGCTGCTCCAAGGAGAGCGGATTGGCGTCGCGAGACATGTCCTGATCGACGTACTTGTCATACCATTCGGCCTTGTCATCGGCGCCGGTCAACGTCGATACGGCATCCTGGGCGTTCTTTTTCTGCGTGGCTGTGAACTGGCTGCCGCCGATGATGTAGTTCATGAAGCCGAACATACCCTGACTGATGACTTCCTGGTCAACGGTCATGTTGGACTTTAGGTCTGCAATCTGCTGCTCAAGAGCCTCAACCTGGGCATTAGCAGCGTCATAAGCCTTTTCCGCGGCGTTCGAAGCAGCGCAGGCCGCCTCCCACTCGCTGCGCTTCTGCTTGCGAACTTCGACAAGCTTATCGTACGCGGTCTTCTTGTCTGCTTCGGTCTGCTGCGCCTTCTCGTATGCGGCCTTGGCGGCGTCGCGCTCGCTGGCGGCGGCGTTGTACTCCTTATTTGCCGCATCGTATGCAGACTGGGCAGATGCCACGGCGGCATTGGCGGCGTTGGCCTTCTCCTGTGCGGCGGTGGCGGCAGTCTGCGCGGCCTGCAGGTTCGCCTGTGCGGTGGCGTCTGCAGTCGTCGCGGCTTCGAGCGCGGCCTGCGCGGTCGCGAGCTCGCTGGCGGCAGTGACCTTGGCAGCCTCGAGCGCGTTCAGATCGATACCCGTGCCCGAGGTCGCGGCATCGAGCGCGGCCTGCGCCTGGTTGAACTTCTGCTGGGCGTTATCGCGCGCGGTGGTTGCGGCTGCGAGAGCAGCGGCAGTCTCCTGCTTCTTGGCCTGGGCAGTCGTCAAAGCTGCCTCGATATTCTGCTTTTCCTGCTGGGCGCTGGCCTCGGCAGCCTTGGCCTGGTCCAGATTGGCCTGTGCAGCAGTAACGGCCTTATTGGCGTCATCGAGCTTTGTCTGCGCGTCCTCGACGGCCTTCTTGGCGGCCTCGTACTCGTCCATACCCATGGCCTCGAGCTTGGCCTGGGCATCGTCGAGGGCCTTCTTGGCCTCATCCTGCTTTGCCTTGGCGTCCTTGAGCGCCTGGGTCTTATCCTCGACACTCTTGTTGGCCTGATCGAGCTGATCGTTCAGGTCGCCCAGCTTCTTCTGCTGCTCGGTCTTTTCGACGGCCGCCTTAAGCTCGTCGATCTTCTCCTGGAGCGCGGCGACTTCTGCTGCGTTCTGCTCGATTTCGTTGTCGCTTACTGCCTGCGAGGCCTGATCCTTTTGCTGCTGAGCCTGCTTTTGAGACTGACCCGCCGCGTCAGCCTTCTTCTGGGCGGCATCGTAGGCGGCCTGAGCGTCCTTGAGCTGCTTTGCCGACTCCTCGGCCAGCTGGGCAGCCGTCTTTACGACCGCTTGGTTACCGGCGGCAACGGTATTCTCTACAGAACTACCCCCCCCCTGAACAGAATCGCCGTTATCGGTTGACGGTGCGGCGATTGCCGCCAGCGGCGACATGAGCGGCTGAGCGATGAGGCCCGCCGTCAAAACGGTTGCGACGGCGCGGTTGGCAACGCCCTTGACGTTGACGGCCTTGGCCCGAGGCTCAAAGTGTTGTGGACTGTAGTTTGCCATGGCTTTCTCCCTTTGACACGGATGTATCCATACGTATCAAACGGTAGCTGTCGATTTTTGAATTCTGTTGCGCAACATTGGCGACCAGCGTTTTTTTTGAAATTCGTGCTCCTGTGCTTCACAATTTCGTCACATTTGAAGGAGCTGGTGCATCATATTCTCGCGGGATGGAATTGAGCCTGTGATTTGCATTTGCTCCCGCGTCATCCGCCCTATCGGATTCCGCATCCAACAGACACCCCGCCCGCCACGGTGTAGAGTTAAGACAACGGGCGCGTTGCGCGGACCGCGCTGGAACGAGGTGAACATGGAACTCGACAAACAACAGATCAAGCGACTACGCGAACGCCATCACCGGCGCCACGGCATCCGCCCTGCTCATAGCGAGGCCATGGAGAACGCCACCCGCTTCCTAAAGCGCGCATTCAACATTCGCGAGGGTCGCGCGCCCTACCACGTAATCCGCAAGCGCTTTGTAAACGGGGCACGCCTGACCGGCTCTCACCTGTGCATCCTCATCATCGCCATGCTGATCGCGAGCATCGGCCTCGATATCGACTCGGACATCGCCATCGTGGGCGCCATGCTCATCTGCCCGCTCATGGGCTCGGTTCTTGCCATGGCATACGGCATTGCCACGCTCGACCGTGAGATCACCGTCGAGGCCATTGCCAGCCTCGCACTGCAGATGGTCTTTTGCCTGGTCACGTCCACGCTGTATTTTAAGCTCTCGCCCCTTGGCACCACCACGGCCGCCATCATCGACAACTCGACACCCACCATATGGGACCTTGCCGTCGCGCTCGCGGGCGGCTTTGCGGGCGGGCTGGGCAACTCGCGCGATCAGGAGCCTTCGACGCTCATTGCCGGCGTAGCCGTGGCGACCGCGCTCATGCCGCCCCTGTGCGCGGCGGGTTACGGCATCGCCATCGCAAGCGGGTCACTGTTCCTCTCGGCGCTTTACGAGTTTGGCATCAATGTAGTCTTTATCGCACTGGCTGCCGAAGCCGTGCTGCTTCTTTTGCGCGTGCCGCTCAAGCGCGACCTGAACGGCGACGGCATTGTGACCGCCGAAGAAGACGCCGAGGTCGGTGAGCTGTCACGCAAGGTGCGCCGCCGCATTATTGTGGGCACGGCGATCTTTGCCATCCCCTGCATCGTTATGACCGCGGGGTCTATTGGCTCGTCGCAGGCCGGCGTGCAGGACGGCTACGGCGTCACCGAAACTACGCGCGAACTTGCCGCGGTGCTGCCGGGCTTTAAGGATTACACCGTCGCCGTCGAGACCTCGGCTACCGAAGGCGAGGAGGAGGGCGTCGTCGAGCGTGAGATTGTCGCCCATGTGACGACAGGCGAGGCGCTTGGGGCACACGACCGCCACGTCGCCCGCAAGCTCATAGACCTCAACGTGCCTGAACTCGATCGCGTGGAGTTCGATGTGAAGTGATGCGGGACGCGAGGCGGGCCCGGCGCGAGCGCGCGCAGCCACGGGGCACAGACGCAGCCAAGCGCAGCGCTACAGCTCGTACTTGTACACGCGGTAGATGTACTTCTCGGCTTCCATCTCGTAGGTGGCGATGGGCAGTCCATAGCGATCGTACTCGGCAAAAGTCTTGGCCATGCCCGATGCCACGAGCATGCTATTCGAATCGCCGACGCGCTGCGCACTGCTCGCATAGCCCGAGAACGGCACGGCGATCTGGTCCACAAGCTCGTAGGTGCGCACGGTCTCGTCCACCGTAAAGATGCGCCCAAACGAATGCGTTCCCTTGCTGTAGTCGGTCGCCACCGCGGCGCCCAGCTGGCCCCAGTCGAACTTGGGATAGCGCTCGGTCGCACCAAAGTTGTTGTCGTATAGCAGCACCTGGTAGCGACCAGTCGCTGCCGTGTCAGAACTCGGCAGATACGTCACGCTGTGCTGGCCTGCATTGAGCGAGAAATCGCCCTGGGCCTGCAATAACTTGTCTTCAAAGCCCGAGCCAGCCCATTGTCACTCCTTTCTATTTCTGGGTCCATCTTCTCACTGCTGGCGGCCGAAAATGATCCGTTTTCCTCCGACCCCGAGGGATCGTTCTTAGTACTTGAAGAAGCCCTCGCCCGAGCTTTCGCCCAGCTTGCCTTCGTCGAGCATTTTCTTGAGAACGGAGGCCATGGCCTTAAAGTTGTAGGGCATCATCATCTTCTTAAGCAGCGGGCTCACCAGGCCCGGCACCTTCTGATACTGCATGACGATGTTGTAGGCCGTCTGGATACCCACCGTGTCGAATACGCGGAACGGGCCCTTGGGAGCGCCGGTGCCACGCGTCCACGCGAGGTCGATGCTCTTGGGATCGCTCACGCCCGAGACGTACAGATCAAGGCCCGAAAGCAGCCACGGTACCAACATGGAGTTGAGCAGATAACCGTTCTTTTCCTTGTTGACGGGCAACGCCAGCATACGGATGTCGTTGGCAAAGTCGACGAGTTCATCGAAGTAGCGCTTGTCGGTCTGGTCCTGTGCCATGACCTCGGTCATGTTGTTCTTCCAGATAGAGTTGGCAAAGTGCAGCGACAGGTACTTCTCGGGGCGGCCAGTGTACTTGGCAAAGGTACTCGGCAGTAACGTGGAGGAGTTGGTCACGACGACGGTCTTTTGCGGAAGGACCGGGGCGAGCTTCTTGTAAAAATCGATTTTTGCCTGGGTGTCCTCGGCCATAGACTCGATGACCAAGTCGGCGTCGGCCACTGCCTTGGCAAGATCGAGCTCCAGCTTGAGTGTGGAGTAGGCGCGCTCAACGGCGGCGAGTGCCGCCTCTTTGTCGAAGGGCTTGCCGCTATCGGCGATACCGGAGCACCACTCGCCCGTGCCGTCCGCCATACCCTCGATTGCCGCGATGTACTCCTCGCGCACATGATCGATCTTGGGCTGGGTGCGACCGATGCTGCCCTCGCTGCGCAGCCAAATCGTTACATCGAAGCCGCAGTAGGCAGCCTGAAAGGCAATCTGGCTTCCCAGCACGCCGCCGCCGGCAACGCAAACGGTCTTGTAGCTCATAGGAACAGTCCTCTCTTACGTAATTCCATAGATGTGTATTTATTCAACCGTAAGAGGGCTGCACACTGGGGGTGGGTTCTATAAACGGACGGTAATTTGCGGCGAACGGCTACATCTGTTCATTATCTCAGGGTTCCGAGGGCGATTTTTTGTGCCACCGAGACGTCGTTTGCGGAAGTATGCGGCAAATTCCGGAACCCTTGAGCACCCCCCGATTTTCCGCCAATAAAACCGCAGGTACAGGGCTTGGACATATTCGGTGTGCTCGGTCTATTCAGATTTTGCCGCATACTTCCGAAATCTGAGTTCGCAAAGGGTGATAGTCGGGGCGTTTACGCAACATATGTCCAAGCAAAAACTGGTGGTAGCCGGTACGGCCACCACCCGTTTGTCTCATATCCAGCCCATAGCAGGCCAGCTACTTCTTAATGCCGCGTCCCAGGCGCTCAGCGACCGACGCCACGGCGCTCTCATCGACCGAACCGCAGCTCACGCAGCCGTCGTGGGCACGCATCTGGCCGGTGACCTCGTCCATCGCGAGCGGCGCCACCTTCTCAAGCTTAAAGCCCTTGCCGGCGCGCATGTTTTCCTTGGCCACGCTGATCATGAGCTTAATACGGTTGAGCTGGTTGACCTCGGACGCACCAGGATCATAGTCCACCGCAACGATGTTGCTCTCGGGATGCTGGCGGCGCAGCTCCTTAATCACGGCCTTGCCCACCACGTGATTGGGCAGGCACGCGAAGGGCTGCGTGCAGATGATATTGGGTGCGCCATGATCGATCAGGTCGAGCATCTCGGCCGTGAGCAGCCAGCCCTCGCCCATGTTGTTGCACACCGAAAGCACCGTGCGGGCCTTGTCGGCCATGGTGCCGATGCGCTCGGGCGCCTCGAAGCGGCGGGACTTCTCGAGCATCTCCTCCACCGGCGTGCGCATCCAGTCCACGAGCTTGATGAGCGCCTGCATACCAGCGCGCGTGGTAGCGGAGCTTCCCAACTCGTCCTTCTGCAGCTCGGCGTTGCTCATGGAGTACAGGAAAAAGTCGAGCAGACCCGGCACCACGGCCTCGCAGCCCTCGCGCTCGATGACATCGACCACGTGGTTGTTGGCTGTGGGATGGAACTTGACCAGGATCTCGCCGACCACGCCCACGCGCGGCTTGGTACCCTCGCCCACGAGCGGCATGGTGTCGAACGCGCGGATGGCCTCGCGGCACAGCTTGGTGTAGTTGTGGCGGTTAAACTTGGGCGCCAGCTTGCGAGCGCGCGCCATGTACTCCTCGTAGAGCGCGTTGGCGGCACCGGGCGTAGCCTCGTACGGGCGGCAGCGATAGAGCATCTGCATCATCACGTCGCCAAAGAGCACCGCGTAGACTGCCTGCTTAAGCAGCGCCGGCGTAATCTTAAAGCCAGGGTTGTCCTCGCCCAGCGCCACGGCCGAAAGCGAGATCACCGGGATCTCGGGGTGGCCGCTCTCGCGCAGGGCCTTGCGGATGAGTGCGATGTAGTTGGTGGCACGGCAGCCGCCGCCGGTCTGGCTGATAACCACGGCTGTCTTGGACAGGTCGTATCGACCGCTCTCGATGGCCTCCATGATCTGGCCCGTCACCAGGATCGACGGATAGCAGATGTCGTTGTTCACGTAGCGCAGGCCGGCCTCGACGGCATCGTGATCGGTCGAGGGCAGCAGCTCCAAGTTGTAGCCAGCACCACGGAACACCTCTTTGACCAGGTCAAAGTGGATCGGCGCCATCTGCGGGCACAGGATGGTGTAGCCCTCCTCGCGCATCTGCTCGGTAAAGGGCACCTTGGGCCACGCGGTCGAAGCACTCTCGCGCTGCGCCTCGAACGTGTACTTACGGCTCGCGAACGCGGGGGCATCCGTGGAGGGCCCCACCGGCGCGGCATCGCCCTGCTCGTAGGCCTCGCCCGCGGCCGTGGCCTCGGCCAGGCGCTCGGCCTCCTGGTCCTTGAGCGCTGCCATGAGCGAGCGAATACGGATACGCGCGGCGCCCAGGTTGGATACCTCGTCGATCTTGAGCACGGTATAGATCTTGCCGCTGGCTTCCAGAATCTCCTGCACCTGATCGGTGGTCAGGGCATCGAGGCCGCAGCCGAAAGAGTTGAGCTGGATCAGGTCCAGATCGTTGCGCATCGTCACAAAACGGGCCACGGCGTAGAGGCGCGAGTGGTACATCCACTGGTCGACGACGCGGATCGGGCGCTCCGGCTTCACGAGATGCGCGAGCGAATCCTCGGTAAAGACCGCAAAGCCAAAGCTCGAGATAAGCTCAGGCAGGGCGTGGTTGATCTCGGGGTCATTGTGGTAAGGACGGCCGGCGAGCACAATGCCGTGACCGCCGTGATCCTCAACCCACTTAAGAGCCTCCTCGCCCATGGTCTGGATGTCCTCGTGGAAACGCGCATCGGCCTCAAAGGCAGCGTTGACGGCGGCATCGACCTCGGAGCGCGTGATCTTGGGACCGCGCACGCGACCGCGACCGGCTTGCGCATCGGCCACACGGTCGACGGCGAGCACCTGGTACAGACGACGCTTGAGCTCGGTCTTATCGTGATAGGGCACAAATGGGTACAGGAACTCGATGTTCTGCTCGCGGATCTCGTCGATGTTGAGTGCCAACGCCGTGGGGTAGCTCATGACGATAGGGCAGTTATAGCAGTTGCCAGCCGTCGGATCCTCCTTGCGCTCCCAGCGCACGCACGGCATCCAAATGAAGTCGACATCGCGGTCGATGAGGTTCATCACGTGGCCGTGGCTCATCTTGGCCGGATAGCACACGCTCTCGGACGGCATGGACTCGATGCCCGCCTGGTAAGTCTTTTTGCTCGACTGGTCGGACAGCTGCACGCTAAAGCCCAGGCGCGTAAAGAACGCATGCCAGAAGGGGTAGTTCTCGTACATGTTGAGCGCACGGGGGATACCCACGGTACCACGCGGGGCCTCGTCGGGGCTCAGCACCTCGCGGTTAAAGAGCAGCTCGTTTTTCTTTTTGAAGAGGTTGGGGGCCTCGGTTTTCTGCTTTTTGTGGCCAGCACCCTTCTCGCAGCGGTTACCGGTAATGAAGCGCCTGCCGCCGCCAAAATCGTTGACGGTGAGCTGGCAGTTGTTGGAGCAACGGCCGCAGCGGACATGCTTTTGCGTCACGGTAAGGTGCGCGATGTCCTCAGCCGAAAGGATGGTCGAGGTGCCGTCAGCGCCGGCGCGATCGCGGGCGAGCAGGGCAGCACCATAGGCACCCATGCAGCCGGCGATGTCGGGACGCACGGCGTGGACGCCGGTGAGCTGCTCAAACGCACGCAGCGTGGCATCGGACATAAAGGTGCCGCCTTGGACGATCACCTGGCTGCCGATCTCCTTGGGGTCGCGCAGCTTAATGACCTTGAACAGGGCATTCTTGATGACGGAATAGGACAGGCCGGCCGCGATGTCGCCCACCGTGGCGCCTTCCTTTTGCGCCTGCTTGACGCGCGAGTTCATAAAGACCGTGCAGCGACTGCCCAGGTCGACCGGGGCCTTGGCATGGATGGCGGCATCGGCAAACGCGCGCACGTCCATGTTCATAGAGACGGCGAAGCTCTCGATAAAGCTACCGCAACCCGACGAGCAGGCCTCGTTGAGCATGATGTGCTCGATAACGCCGTCCTTGACGCGCAGGCACTTCATGTCTTGGCCGCCAATGTCCAGAATAAACTCGACGCCGGGCAGGAACGCCTTGGCGCCGCGCAGGTGCGCAACGGTCTCGATCTCGCCGGAGTCGGCCTTGAGTGCCTCGATGAGCAGCGCCTCGCCGTAGCCCGTAGTTGTCACGTGGCCGATGGTGCAGCCGGCGGGGATGTGGTTGTAGAAATCGGCCATGATGACCTTGGCCGTGCCAAGGATGTCGCCGTTGTTGTTGCCGTACCAGGTGTGCAGCAGCTGACCGTCCTCGCCCACGAGCGCGGCCTTCATGGTGGTGGAGCCGGCGTCGATGCCGATGAACACGCGGCCGGTGTAGCCGTCGAGCTTGCCCTTGGGGACGACTTCCTGGTCGTGGCGGGTTTTGAACTCGGCGAAGTCCTCGTCGGTGGCAAAGAGCGGATCCAGGCGCTCGACCTCGGCACCCTGTGTGTCACCCAGGGCATCGATAGCCTCGATGAGCTGCGGGAACGTGCTGAGCTTGTTGGACTCATGCGCCATGGCGGCGCCGCTCGCCACAAACAGGTGGGCGTTTTGGGGCACAATGCGGTGCTCCTCGTCCAGGTTGAGCGTGAGGTAGAAGCGATGGCGCAGCTCGGAGAGATACTGCAGCGGGCCGCCCAGGAAGGCGACGTTGCCGCGGATGGGACGGCCGCACGCCAGGCCCGAGATGGTCTGGGTCACGACGGCCTGGAAGATGGAGGCGGCCACGTCCTCGGGGCGGGCGCCCTCGTTGAGCAGCGGCTGGACGTCGGTCTTGGCAAAGACACCGCAGCGGCTAGCGATGGGATAGATGGTGGTGGCGTTGGCCGCGAGTTCGTTAAGGCCGCTGGCGTCAGTGTGCAGCAGGGTTGCCATCTGGTCGATGAACGCGCCCGTGCCGCCGGCGCAGGTGCCGTTCATGCGCTGCTCGATGCCGTTGTCGAAGTAGATGATCTTGGCGTCCTCGCCGCCCAGCTCGATGGCGACGTCGGTGGCCGGGATGAGGGTCTCGACGGCACGCTTGCTGGCGATGACCTCCTGGACAAACTCCAGGTCAAGCCACTGGGACAGCAGCAGGCCGCCCGAGCCGGTAATGGCGCAGGTCATCTGGGCCGTCGGCAGCACGGTCGCAGCGCCCTCGAACAGGTCGCGGGCACAAGCGCGGACGTCGGTGTGGTGGCGCTGGTACTTGGCGTAGACGATCTGGTTGTCGTCGTTGAGCACGGCGAGCTTAACGGTGGTGGAGCCCACGTCGATGCCCAGGTGCAGGTTGCCGCGGGCGGCCTCGGGGTTGAAGATCGCGCCTTCGGGGGCCTGGGCGGCGGCTACGGGCTCAGCGGCGGTGGCGGGCTCGCTGACGACGGAAGTCTCCCCTGCCACGTTCTTGGCATCGGCAACTGCCTCGGCAACTTTCTCGGCAGCCGCGGTCGCGGCCTTCTGCGCGGCGTCCACCACGGCGGGCGCGGCCTCGCGTGCGGCAGCGACCATGCGGTCCTTGATGCCCTCGACGAGTTTGCTCATTGTCTCTCCTCTTAGTTGTTGGACTCGACGGTTGCGGTGGTGTCGACCGCGTCCTCGAGCTGCAGATTCAATAGCTTCATGCCGTATTCCGGCACGTTGATATCGATGGGTTGGCCATACAGGTCGCCGGGGCGCACAAAGGCGATAACCGTCATAATGCGCGCCATGGTCTCGGGCGATTCGGTGAGCCCACGCTCAAACCAGCGCTGAATCAGACCGACCTCGGCACTCACGACATAGGTAACGTAGTAGTCAAAGAAGGTGCCCAGTGCCAGGCCCAAGATGCCCGTCTGTGCACGCGGCACCACAGCCTCGCGTGCGGTATCGATGATCTTTTTAATAAAGGCGGGGTCGCCGCCCGGGCCCAGTAGGGCCCCGATAAGGTCGCGATTAGCCGCAAGATAGCGAAGCAGCTCAACCGAACCGGGTGCCGGCTCGAGCTCGTCGATGTTGCGGTAAAGATCGGGTAATTGAGCTGCGGTGATAAGCTCCACCCGCTCGCGAATCTCGGCAAGCAGGCCGTCCTCGATCTGGCTGATAAAGTCGGGGATATCGCGGTAGTGCGAATAGAACGTTCGACGCGTAAGACCGGCGCGCTCGGTGAGCGACGCGACGTTAATGCGCGAAAGGTCGCCGCTTTCGGCAAGCTCGCTGGCAAGCGCCTGGCGAAGGGCGCGCTGCGAGCGAAGGGACCGGCGATCACATTTCTCGAGCTGGGACAAGCGTCCTCCTTGTTACTCAGACTGTACGCTATTGCACAGTGCGAGTATTATTGCACACCGTGTGTATCAACACGTAAAGGCAATATTTGGAATGTGACAAAGGGCAGTCCCTTTGTCACATTCAGCGACCGCCTAGGTTGTGCCAGTTGTGCCTGGCTTTTGGAGCGGCATTGCCGATTGTTCAAAATGTCATTCGTGGGTAGAATAGTGTCGACGGCAGCCCAAGTTCTGGAAAGCTGGGCAGCGCCGTTGCTTGGATTAAGGGGTCAACGCCTTAGCGGCGGCGACCCCTTTTACGTTGCTTCGAACGTTGCTTGAGTGCCTCGGAAAGCCCGACGAGCGCCGTGGAGAACGAGACCAAAGCGGTCAGAAGTCTCACGAAATCAATCAGATCGGTCATGGGCATCACCTCCCATCAGATGGAGGGCGTTGCCCGGCACATGGAACTGCCGCCAACAGTATCAATTCTATCAAAGCGCAGTTAGATATGCGAATGTTTGTTCGTATTTCAAGAGACCAGCGTCACCTGTGACAAAGGGGCTGTCCCTTTGTCACATTATTCGATTACGGTGCAGGAATTCTGCTTGTGCATGGTGGCAAGCATGTGTTTGGGAACGGCGTGGGCCATGCAGCTACCGATAGTCGCGCTCGCGGCGGCCTTGGCCGCGTCACTGCCGTTTTTGGTCGCGTAGCTATGGCGGAAGCGTTTGAGCATGGCAATGTCGTTGCCGCCGTCTCCGTAAACCGCGACCTCGTCCTCGGCAATGCCGTAGTAGCCCGCCAGCCAGGCCACACTCTCGCCCTTGTTGCACGCCACGTCCGTGATCTCGAACATCACCGGATCAAACGGCGCGTTGACCACACGGTCCGAGCGCTCGGCCAAATACGCCTTAAGGTCGCGCTCCAGCTCGGGCGAGGTCACGCGACAGTTGATCTTGCACACATCGTGGCGCAGGATGTCACCGATCGACTGGTCGAAATACTGTTCCTCGTGGTACCCGCCACGTGCACGCATACCGCGCATCACGATGCGCTTGATAGGACTGTCTTTTTTAAAGCCTGCCTGGTGCATCTCGAACGATCCACTCGAGAACATGCCATCGGGCGTGGAGCAGTCAAAACAGATATCCGGAAACTCCTTGAGCAGCTCCTCGGTAATCTGCGAGTCGATGGTCCAGGTCCTGAGCACCTCGCCATGGCTGTCGCGCACGATGGACCCATTGGAGCAGCAGGCGTCGAGTGCCAGGCCCGTAAAGCCATGCTCGCCAATCGGCAGCGTCGAGCGCCCGGTCGCGGGAACCACATGCAGGCCAGCCTCGGTCAGCTCGCGAATGGCACGGCGGATGGTCCCATCTGCCTCGTGCAGGGCGTTCAGCAGCGTTCCGTCTAAGTCACTCGCAAACATCTTGATCATGGATACGCCTCTCCTTCGTCTGCACGATATTGTAGACGAAGGAGAGGCATGCCTAAACAATGCCGTCCCGGCGCGGCGTGCCACTGTCTCCACAAATTCACGGTCCCCCAGCGCCTTAAGACATTCGCCATAAGCGACTTTTCAGCCGATTAAACAGCGCCGTCGTCGACGTCAGCACCGCCAACATGCCTGCGAATACAATCGCCGGAGCCCATCGATCATATGCAAGCCCGTAAACCAATTGGCCAATAGGCGTTGCACAGGAAAGTGTCATATAAACGAGTGCCAGCACTTTTCCGCAGAGTTCCTTTGGCGCTGACCGCTGAACAAATGAAACGATTCCGACCGATGCAATGCTTGCCCACGCCATGACCCATGCCGAGCCGGCCGCAAGCGCGGCAAACGCTAATTCATCAGGACCGCTCAGTAGCGTGACAATAATCGGTACGACTCCAAAACAAATCATCGCAACATATCGACATATGCCCTTGAAGGAAAAACGATGCGGCCAAATACCGACCAAACCACTGCCGACAAAACCACCTAAGCCCATAGCCACCTCAATAATCCCAACAAAGGATGACTGCATTCCGAGATGCTTTGCAACAATAACGGGAGCACCAATCGTTAACCCAACTAACGCAAGGTTCAAAATAGCCGCAAGCAAAAACACAACGAGCAATGATGCGTTTTGAAACAGGTACCGAATCGACTCCCGAAAATCGCTTCGGCATGTCGAGCAAGTCGTACTGTCCCCTGTCATTCCAGATGAGGCATTTTGCTTGAGTGCGCCCCCGAACAGCAGGGCTGACATCGCAAACGTCAACGCCGCGGTTTCGCATAGAGCATCGATACCAAAGCACCCATAGACTGCCGTCCCGACTACAGGCCCCAAGATATTGCTCGCCATGGTTACCTGCGAGACCAACGCTGTGGCACGCTCAACCTTTTCTTGGCCCATCATGTGCACCGTCTCAATTTAAAGCATCGGTTTCAGCAGCGATTGGATGCCATATTGGACGCAAAGCATTGCTGCCACGACAACCGCAAGAGGCAGCGAACACTTCATGGGGATAAACAGCAGTGATGCAGCCATCAGAACAATGCCGAGCACCACAAGAACCCCGCGATGTCTCCCGTGATCCGCCAAGATTCCGCCAGCCGGAGTCGCAAGCACGCCCGGCACGAACGCTATCGCCGCGACAGCACCATATAACGTTGACGAGCCGCTGCAATCGAACAAGTAAAGCGGGCACGCAAAGCACAGTGCCGACAACATCGAATACGCGCACAGCTGTGCAACAAGAAGACCGAAAAGCCTGATAGATCGCACTGTTTTTTGCGCCAACGAGACATTGCTCCTCCGCATTCCAGCCATAAGCCTGCCCCCTATACATACCATTAGTATGTATTTAATGACTTGAAAAGGGCAGCCGTGGCTACCCTTACAAATCAATTACATACCGTCAGTATCTATATTACCACCCAGCACGGTTCCATACGTCCCAAATCTGAGCCGTTGTCTGGAGCACTTCATTACCCAAATCGAGCCCCACCGCGGCCGCCATCTGCGCCAAACATTGCGCGCGAGCGAGCATTCGATCCTTGGTCTCGAGCGGACGGAACAGCGGCAGCAGCCAAAGATTCGCCAACAACGATACGGCCTCAGCCGCTTCGCGCGGGCATTTGCACGCAATGGAGCCGTCGGCGATGCCCTCCTCGATCACTGGCAAAAGACAGCCATCGGCCGACTCGTCGAACGAGCCCTGGTACTGCATCGCCAGTAGACGCGAGCTTTTTACCGGATCTGCCGCAGGATGCATGCGTGCCCATAGCTCAATTTGCGGAACGACAGACTCGGGCGCGTACAGTCGCTTGAGCTTTTGGGCTCCCGTCATATTGCCAGCACCGAGTGTCGCGCGGCGGCGCTCAACAATCGGAGCCATTGCCCGATCAAATGCGGCGTTGAAAATCTCTTCTTTGCTCTTAAAGTGATGATAGACAGCACCCTTGGTCATGCCATCGAGGCGGTCGACGATATCTTGAATGCTCGTCCCCTCATAACCCTGTGCGCAGAATAGCTCCAGCGCCGCGTCGAGAATCTTCGCGACTGTCTCCTCGGGATATTTATTACGCCCCATAATCTGTCCATCCGCAACGCAAGTCTTGTGCCTCATTGCAGTATTTTAACGTTGCGGATGGCAGGCGGTCGATTCTACACCGCGGCGGGGCCGTGTTCGCCGGTACGGATGCGGATGACTTCCTCGACCGGCTCGACCCAGATCTTGCCATCGCCGACGGCTCCGGTGCGAGCGGCGTTGCAGATGATGTCGACAATGCCATCGACGTGCTCATCGGCGCAGATAAGGGTGAACTGCACCTTAGGGATCGTGTTGACAAGCAACTCGTTGCCGCGCACGTATTCCTTCCAGCCATGCTGTGAGCCGCAGCCCTGCACCTGGTTGATAGTCATACCGCGAACATCGGCAGCAAACAGCGCGTCTTTAAGAACCTCAAGCTTCTCAGCACGAACGATCGCCGTAATTTTCTTCATAGTAAATTCCTCTCTTTATCAAAGAAATGAATTGCCATTCAATGACGCGGGTTTTCCAGGTGCCCGAGATTGCCCCGAAAGAGGAGCGCCGCGTACTTCGGTACGCAAGCGACGGTTTGAGGGGCAAGGTCGGGTGCCTGGGAAAGCCGCGCGACGATTGAACGGCAAGGTGCGGAGCCCGGGGAAGCCGCTAGTCAAGTCCCGAGAACGAGGGATACGCGCTCTCGCCGTGTTGACTCGCATCCAGGCCCAGCGCCTCGTCGGCCTCGTCCACACGCAGGCTGCCGTGGAACAGCGCCTTGACCACCGCGGCGATCACCAAATCGAGCACCAGCACAATAGCGACCGTCACCACAATGCCCAAAATCTGCGAGATGAGCAGCGACACGTCGCCCGTGTAGAACAGACCACCCTTACCGGTCCACGAAAGCTCCGGCACACAGAACAGGCCCGTGAGCACGCCGCCCAAGATGCCGCCGATGCCATGGCAACCAAACGCGTCGAGCGCATCGTCGTAGCCGAACTTGGTCTTAAGATGACTGATGTCCAAGTAGCAGACGGGCGAGACGATCAGGCCCATGACCAGCGCTGCCCACGGCTCGACAAAGCCCGCGCCCGGCGTGACCACCACAAGGCCCGCAACCAGACCGGTGCTGGCACCCACCAGCGTGGGGCGACCGGTGTGCACGCGCTCGACAGCAAGCCACGAAACCATACCCGCTGCGCTGGCCGTCACGGTGTTGAGGATGGCGAGTGCCGCCACGGCATCGGCCTTAAACTCGCTGCCGCCGTTAAAGCCAAACCAGCCAAACCAAAGCAGGCCGGCGCCCAACGCCACAAACGGCACGTTATGTGGACGGTAGCTCACCATGCCAAAGCCGCGACGGCGGCCAAGCATTAAGCAGAGGATCAGGCCGGTAAGACCGGACGAAATGTGCACCACGTCGCCGCCGGCAAAGTCGAGTGCGCCGATGATGTCGCCGATAAAGGAGCCATCGCCGCCCCAGACCATGTGGGCGAGCGGCGCATAGACCACGAGCAGCCAAATGCCCAGGAAGGCCGCCATGGCACCAAACTTAACGCGGCCGGCCAGGCTGCCCGTGACGATAGCGGCCGTGATTATGGCAAATGCCATCTGGAAGGCGATGTTGATGATCTGAGGGCAGACGGCACCGTCCGACGCGGTGCCCTCAGCCGCCTGCAGCACCTGGTTGAGCACCGGCAAGCACAGCAGCTGGTCAAGGCCTCCAATAAACGGGCTGGAACCGTCGCCGCCGTAGGCCAGCGACCAGCCGGCAACAATCCACAGCACGCCGACCAGGCCAATGGCGCCAAAGCACATGAGCATGGTGTTGATGACATTTTTGCGCCTGGACAGGCCGCCATAGAAAAACGCCAGACCCGGTGTCATTAAAAACACGAGCATGGTGCAGATGAGCATAAACGTTATCGATCCCGTATCGTACATTCGCTCCCCCTTGATCGCATGAACGTTGTCGGCGCCCATAATGCGGCCGAGGGGCAACTGGTGTAGACCAGATACGGCGTTGTTAAACGCTGCGTTGTCGAATGGAAACGGTGCCGCAATCTTGGAAACGGCGCGGCAACGGGCGCGAAACCAACGGGAAATACGCGAGCAAGGAAGCCGCGAGCGCGCCCGTCCCGGCTAGCGCCGGAACAGCTCGCGGGCTCGGTCGCGGAGGTCGGTAGCTCGGATGACGCCCTCGTAGCGGTTGATACGCAAGCGCGGGAAGGCATTGAAGAAGCGCAGGTCGCGGCGGCTGAGTGACACGCTCGGCACCGGACGGCTTATGCCCTTGCCGGCAAGGCGACGACTGAGCGACGGACGCGGCATGCTCGGCGCGGCATCGGCCACGCGGCGGGCAGCAAGTGCCAGGCCGCGAGCACCATCCGCGATAAACGTCGGCATCGAAGCCTTCTCGCGCAGGGCATCGAGCGTCGCATCGCCCAGCTCGGCCAGCCACGCGTTAACGGCACGACTGCGGATATGCGTCTGTGCCACCGAGTCGATCGCCGAATCGGGAATACGTTCGAGCATGGAGTCGGACGCATCGGCAAGCGACTCGTTGATTCGGTCGGCAAGGTCGGCCCGGACGCGCTCCAGCTGATCGGATAGACGCCGCCAGCTCGCCAACGAGCACACCGCGTCGACCATCATCGCGACCGCGACGATAAAGGCGGACAGCCGCACAATCAGCACCGGCAGATGGGCAAGCAGGCCCAACACCGCCGGCTCCACCACGCGACAAATGCACAACGCACCCAGGCCAAACGCGCATGCCCAGTACAGACAGATGCGTCCGTGCAGGTTAAACGGCAGGTGCGAATAGTCCCAAAAGCGAGCGCCTGTTGTTTTTTCCAGCAGCACGCCCACGCTGTACTCAATCACGCTGCATACGAGCGCTGCAGCGACAAACTGGCTCGACGCGTCAGGAATCCCGCGCAACAGCAGCCAGCAGGCAATGCCGCCCGCGCCATAGATGGGGCAGCACGGCCCCAGCAAAAAGCCACTGTTGGCAAATCGTCCGTGATTGAGCATGGCGCATACTGTCGACTCCCATGCCCAACCGCAAAACCCGTAAAAGGCAAACGAGAGCACCAGCGCCGAGAGTGGGCAGGCGGCAAGCGTCGCGCCGCCAAACGCAATATCAATCGCGGTCCCCACCGTCTACCCTCTCCTCTTTTCGCTCGATGCTTTACTCACGCTATCGTCCGTCTCGTCCTTGCGCGGCAGGCGGCCTGCGACCGTCTCACGCAGAGCACACCATTTATCCGCCAGGCAAACAATCCACGCCTCGCGACACGTCGGCGGCACGGGCACCAGCGGAAACATATGCCGCACGATGATATTCCGCTCGCGCAACGTCAGCTCAAAATCTTCCTCGGCACGCGCCAGGGCAAAAAACGGATGCCGAAATCCGTGCAGGCGATGGCTCGGATCGGGATCGTGCCAGTCATAGAGAAAGTAATCGTGTAACAAGGCTCCGCGCAGCAGCGAGGCACGGTCGATCGAAATGCCAGCACGGCCCAAGTGCTCGGCAAAGGACAGACTTGCCCGTGCTACTGAAGTCACATGTGCATAGACCGTCACGTCGCCATGCTGGATAAACTCGCGCGTCAGGTCCAAGCGGCCCGCCTGGGCGAGCTGGCGGGCGGCATCGTCGACCTCGTGCGCGATTTTCTCGGCACGAACGGCATCGGACATGCTGCCTCCTTCCAGCGGCTCACGGCGGCAAGCCACGGCCTGCACGTATTGAAAAAATCATCATCGAATCTATCAGTATGGCATCGGACAAAACGTTTTGCCCCACCAGTTGTCGAATTACCGCGCCGGCGTCACATATCAAACGCCAAAATGTGCGAGACTGTCTTGTGCAATTGTGTCGGCCGGGGGAGCGCCGGCGCTCGATTCGCATGGAGTAACCCACAATGATGCTGCTTACGCAAACGACAACGCCCGAGGACGTCAAGGCTCTCGACCGCGCCGAGCTTCCGCTGCTCTGCGGCGAGATTCGCCACGCCATCCTCGAAAGCTCCGCCGCCGTCGGCGGGCACGTTGCCCCCAACCTGGGCGTCGTTGAGCTTACGGTTGCGCTTCATCGCGTGTTTAACTCCCCTATCGACAAGATTGTCTTTGACGTTTCGCACCAGACCTACGCCCACAAGGCGCTGACCGGGCGCGCGTATACCTATATCGATCCGGAACGTTTTGGCGAGGCTTCTGGCTTTGCCAATCCCGACGAGTCCGAGCACGACCTGTTCGCCATGGGCCACACCTCCACATCGGTGAGCCTGGGCTGCGGCTTGGCACACGCCCGCGATCTGGCGGGCGACAGCTACAACGTCATCACCATCATTGGCGACGGCTCGCTTTCGGGCGGCTTGGCGTTTGAGGGCTTCAACAATGCCGCCGAACTCGACAGCAACCTGATCATCATCGTCAACGATAACGACCAGTCCATCGCCGAGAACCACGGTGGCCTCTATCGCAATCTGGCCGAGCTGCGCACCAGCAACGGCACCTGTGAGCGCAACGTTTTCCGCGCGATGGGACTCGACTACCGTTATTTGGACGCCGGCAACGACGTGTTGGCCCTGGTCGACGCGCTGCAGAAACTGCGCAATATCGATCATCCCATCGTGCTGCACGTCTCCACCGCCAAGGGCAAGGGCTTTGAGCCGGCCCAGAGCGACCCCGAACGCTGGCACCACGTGGGTCCGTTTGACATGGCGACTGGGCGCAAGCTTTGCCCGGGCCATCCGAGCGAGCCCGCGCCGCGCACCTATGCTGACATTACGGGCGAGGCGCTCAGCGCCGCCATCGAGCGCGATCCACAGGTCGTTGGCATCACGGCCGCCACGCCCTACATTATGGGCTTTACACCCGAGCTTCGCGCTGCCGCCGGCAAACAGTTCGTCGATGTGGGCATCGCCGAGGAGCACGCCGTGACCTTTGCCACCGCGCTTGCGCGCTCGGGCGCCAAGCCAGTCTTTGGTGTGTACGGTACGTTTTTGCAGCGCGCCTACGACGAGCTGTGGCACGACCTGTGCCTCAACGACGCCCCCGCAACCATTTTGGTGTTTGGTGCGTCAATCTTTGGCACCACGTCCGAGACGCATCTTTCGTTCTTTGATATTTCCATGCTGGGCGGTCTTCCCAACATGCACTACTTGGCGCCGGCCTGCATGGAGGAATATCTGTCCATGCTGAGCTGGTCGCTCGACCACCGCGAGCATCCCGTGGCGATTCGTGTGCCTGGTATTGGCCTGGTGAGCCGTCCCGACCTTGCGCCTGCCGAAGACACCGACTACAGCGCCGTTCGCTACAACGTGGTGCGCCAGGGTCGCGACGTAGCAGTGCTCGCGCTCGGCGATTTCTTTGAGCTGGGCGAGCGCGTGGCAAACCGTCTGACCGCCGAGCACGGCATCGAGGCCACGCTCGTCAACCCGCGCTTTGCAACCGAGCTCGACCGCGAGTTCCTCGACAGCCTTGCCGCCGAGCATCGCGTTGTCGTCACCCTCGAGGACGGCATCTTGGACGGCGGCTGGGGCGAGCGCGTCGCGTGCTACTTGGCCTGCACGCCAGTGCGCACGCGCACCTTCGGCATCGCCAAGGGCTTCCCCGACCGCTACGACCCCAACGAGCTGCTCGCGCAGAACGGCATGACGGTCGAGAACATGGCCGCTGAAGCCGTAAGGCTACTCAACGAGTAAGAAAAACCTCCGCAAGGAAAGCACCCCTGCGGAGGTTTTTGCTTTCGCGACGCGATTATCTCGATCCGTAACATCTATGGCCCGAATTCTCGTCTAACTGTTACAGATCGAGACAAGACGTCTTAGTCCCCGACCTTTGTCTCAATCTGTAACAGATAGAGACCTTTTGCCCGTCCAGATGTTACAGATCGAGACATTCGAATCCCCCTGAAGAGAAAATCTCAATCTGTAACAGTTACTCGGCAAAAACGGCTGCAGATGTTACAGATTGAGACAAAGCAGCAAGGCATGCCACCGCATCGGCCAGAACCACCACAAAGGTTCCTGTCCCTTTTTGGTAGGTAGAATTACCCATAAGGTAAGTATGTTTCTGAGTTATTTCGTGTTGACCCATTTGAGCGCGATAGGGTATAACTCTACTCAACCGCTAGGGATTTTATTGAGAAAGGTGTTCTACCATGAGCAAGAACCTCTCCCAGCAGGTCGTTCTCGACCGCCGCGGCTTTGTCGCCGCTACCTTCGCAACCGTCGCCGGCCTTGGTCTTGCCGGCTGCTCCGACACCAGCGCCGAGGCCGACAAGGGTTCCGCCGCCGGCTCCTCCAAGGGCTCCGAGGATACCGAGGTTTCCGCTACGCTCGATGCCAAGGCATTCGACAAGCTCGTCGACAACGGCCCCAAAGCCGACGACGATGCCATCGCCGCCAGCACCTGGGCGACGGCCGTCAAGGATGCCGGCGTCTTTAAGATCGGCGGCGTTCAGACCTCCACGCTCTTCTCCCTCCTCAACGAGAAAGACGGTCAGACCCGCGGCTTCGACGCCGGTATCGCACAGCTCCTGTCCAACTACATTCTGGGCGAGAACAAGGTCGAGATCACCCAGGTGACCTCGGACACGCGAGAGTCGGTCCTGCAGAACGGCCAGGTCGACGCCGTCTTTGCCACCTACACCATCACTGACGAGCGCAAGAAGCTCGTCTCCTTTGCCGGTCCCTACTACTACACCCAGCAGGCTATCCTGGTGCTCGCCGATAACGACGACATCAAGAGCGTCGACGACCTGGCCGACAAGAACGTCGCCGTCCAGTCCGGCTCCAACGGCCCCGCCATCCTGGAGGAGTTCGTTCCCAAGGCCAGCCAGCAGGAGTTCAAGACCGACGAGGAGGCCCGCCAGGCACTCCAGCAGGGTCGCGTTGATGCCTACGTCATCGATAACAACATGCAGCAGAGCGCCCTGGTCCGCGAGCCCGGTAAGTACAAGATCGCCGGCAAGCCCTTCGGCAGCAAGGAGCCCTATGGTATCGGCCTGCCGCTCGATTCCGACGGCGTCGCCTTCGTTAACGACTTCCTTAAGAAGATCGAGGACGATGGCGCCTGGACCGAGCTGTGGCAGATCTGCATCGGTGACCGTACGGGCGACACCAATGTTCCCGAGCTGCCCGAGATCGGCGCCTAGGCAGCGAGCCTGGTAACGGCCGCAACGAAACCATATGGAAACGCACGATCCGCTTTATTGCGATAAACTGTTTCCTCAATGAGTTGTCGGGGCTTCCGTACACGCGGAAGCCCCTTTCCTTATCGGCGGGAGGTCCGCATGAGTCTCTCCGAGCTCTGGTCGCTCTATGGCCAGAACTATATCGACGCGCTGCTAGCAACCTGGGGCATGACGCTTGAGTCGTTTGCCATCGCCATGGTACTGGCCGTCGCCGTCACCGTGATGCGCGTGTCGCCGCTCAAGCCGCTGCGCGTCTTTGGCGACCTGTATGTCCAGGTCTTCCGTAACATCCCCGGCATCGCGCTGCTTATCATCGTCGTCTACGCGCTGCCGCCGCTCAAAGTCGTCCTGCCCTACCGCACCTGCGTTATCGTCGCCACGGTCCTTTTGGGCTCGGCCTTTGGTTCCGAAAACTTTATGAGCGGCATCAACACCGTCGGCGTCGGTCAGGTGGAAGCCGCCCGCTCGCTGGGCATGAGCTTTAACCGTATCCTCGCCAAAATCGTGATTCCGCAGGCGCTGCGCTCGAGCGTGCTGCCCATGACGAACCTCTTTATCGCCGTCATGCTCACTACCGCCTTGGGCAGCCAGGTGCCGCTTAAGCCGCAAGAGCTCACCGGCGTGGTGAGTTACATCAACACGCGCTCGCTCGGCGGCGTCGCCGCGTTCTTTATCTCGGCGCTCGGCTACCTGGGCACGGCCTTTGTGGTGAGCCACATTGGCAACTACATCGATAAGAAGGTGAGGATCCTCCGATGAGCAAGCACTCCACCTCCGCGCTCACCATGCGCGATGCGCTCTACGAGGCTCCCGGCCCCAAGATGCGCGCCAAGATTCGCATCGGCACCGCCATCTCGCTTGTTGCCGTCGCCGCGCTCGTCGTCCTCGTGTTGCAGCGCTTTTATGTGACCGGTCAGCTTTCGGTCCACTATTGGTATTTCTTTACGCACCTCACCACCTGGAAGTTCCTGCTTGCCGGCTTTGAGGGCACCGTTAAAGTCGCACTCACCGCCGGCGCCATCGCGCTGGTGCTGGGCTTAGCCCTTATGCTCGGCCGTACCAGCGACATTAAGCCGCTGCAGCTGGTCTGCCGTGTGCTCACCGACTTCTTCCGTGGCGTGCCGAGCCTGCTGTTCATCTACTTCTTCTTTTTGGTGCTGCCCCAGTACAAGATCGCGCTGCCGTCGTTTTGGATGCTCACGCTTCCCGTCGCGCTCGCTGCCGCCGGCGTACTCGCCGAGATCTTCCGTGCCGGCGTCAACGCCGTGCCGCGCGGCCAGGTCGAGGCTGCCCAGGCACTCGGTCTCTCCAAAGCTAAAATCACCTTTAAAATCGTGTTGCCGCAGGCGATTCGGTTTATCATTCCGTCCTTGATTTCGCAGCTTGTGGTCGTAGTCAAAGACACCACCGTCGCCTATGTGGTGAGCTACCCCGACCTCATGCAAAATGCCCGCGTGCTCATTACCAACTACGACGCCCTCGTGTCGGTCTACCTGGTAATCGCGGTCATCTACATCCTCATCAACGTCGCAATTAACAAGGCCGCTGTCTACGTTTCACACAAGACCGGCGCGACCATCATCCGCTAACGCTTTACCATTTCGAGTCATAAGGAGCCGAGCACCATGGCACAGAGCACCTCTTCCACCGGCAATCAGCCGCTGATCGAGCTCAGACACGTCGATAAGCACTATGGCGATCTTCACGTCCTCAACGACATCAATCTCTCGGTCGACCGCGGCGAGGTCGTCGTTGTGATCGGTCCCTCGGGCTCGGGCAAGTCGACCATGTGCCGCACCATCAACCGCCTGGAAACTATCGACTCGGGCGAGATCCTCATCGAGGGCGAACCCCTGCCGCAGGAAGGCAAGGACCTTGCCCGCATGCGCGCCGAACTGGGCATGGTGTTTCAGCAGTTCAACCTGTTTGCACATATGACGGTACTGCAGAACGTCATGCTGGGACCGGTCGACGTGCTGGGCGTGTCCAAGGAGGAAGCTCGTGAGCGCGCCATGGACCTGCTGAGCCGCGTGGGCGTGGCCGAGCAGGCCGACAAGGTGCCCGCACAGCTTTCGGGCGGCCAGCAGCAGCGCGTGGCCATCGCCCGTTCACTCGCCATGCAGCCCAAGGCCATGCTTTTTGACGAGCCCACGAGTGCCCTTGACCCCGAAATGATCAACGAAGTGCTCGAGGTCATGGTCCGTCTGGCCCAGCAGGGCATGACGATGATCGTCATCACGCACGAAATGAACTTTGCCCGCCGCGTGGCCGACCGCGTCGTGTTCATGGCCGACGGCCAGATCGTGGAAACCGGCACGCCCGACGAGTTCTTCGACCACCCCCAGACCAAGCGCGCCCAGGACTTCCTCAACTCTATCAAGGGCCACTAGCCAGCCACCCCGTGGGACAAATCCATCGGAAGCGTTGTCCCACGTCTCTCATGCGCCCTGTCACCTTCAGATTCGAAAGCAACACCTATGATCGGAACCCGCACCTCATCGTCCTACACCCCGCACGTCGACGTCGCCCCCGCCGACCGCCCACTCATCCTCGTCGCACCGCGCTGGGAAGAGGCAAAGCCGTTTTTAAGCGAGACGCTCTCCCCCAACGAGGAGATTGCGAGCGTCTTTGTCGATGCCATCCTTGCCGCCGGCGGCCTACCGCTGCAGATGTCCATCACCGAGGACATTGAGGTTATCCGTCATTACGTCGATATCGCCGACGGCATCGCCATTCCCGGCGGCCCGGACGTCAACCCCAAGCGCTGGGGCGATGATCGACCCTACGACCCCACCCTCTGCTGCGAGATCCGCGATAGTTTTGAGTTTAAGCTGGTCGACGAGGTACTCCGCGCCAAGAAGCCGCTCTTTACCACCTGCCGCGGCACGCAGCTGCTCAACGTCGCCACTGGCGGCACCCTGTGCATGGACGTGCCGAGCCTGGGTGCGCGCGAGGGCCGCACGCAGTGGCGCCACACCCACGTGCTCAACGACCCCGTGCATCCCGTCGAGGTCGTGCCGGGCTCGCTGCTGGAACGCGCGGTTGGCGGGCACAGGCTAATCCAGACCAACTCCGCACACCACTGCTGCGTCGACCGTCTGGGTAAAAGCACACGCTTGGTCGCCAAGGCAACCGACGGCGTTCCTGAGTGCATCGAGGTCGAAGGCCAGCCATTCTGTCTAGGCGTGCAATGGCACCCTGAGTACACATGGAAGACGCTCGAGACCGACTTTAACCTGTGGAAGTCGTTTGTCGAGGCAGCGGCAAAGGTTAAGCAGGCCCGTTAGCTCGCGAATCACTCAGGTTAAAGCCTCCTAAGCCAGAGGGGGCGGACACCAGCCACGGTGCCCGCCCCCCCCTATATTTGGTATGCTCGGTATGATCATCCCTCACAAACAATCAAAGAAATCTCGACCGCAATCGGTCTACAGTAAAGCAAATGGCAAAAACGCTTGCTACGTTTATTAGGCAGTCAATTAGAATCGAAATGCATTGACTATTCCCCAACGGGGTCACGCCACAAATCCACATGAGCATCGAGGCTGGAAGCGGAAGCATGGGAATGGCCCCGAGCTGTATGTAGACCGCTACGACGTTGACAAGCAGCAGCATGCCAATAGGACCGAAGCCGGACCCAAAATAGGAAACAGCGATCACGCAAGAGACCACGTATGCAAGGCAGACGACACTCGCCAGAAGAAGTCGATAGCAAAATATATTCAGGTTGAAATACTGCTGAGCATCCAAAACGATTACGCAGTTAAGACAGTACAAAACGACACTCGACAGGATAAACGCGCCCAAAAGGGCAAAAGAAGACAGCGCCACTCGCGCAACGATAGCGCACACACGCTTCCCTCCCCGAGCCTCCGACAATCCCCAGGGTTCCTCAATAAAGCCCGAACTGACAAAGCGAGGCACAATGCAAGCCGCGATGAACGGAAAGAACAATGCATGAGCCAACGGGGCTACGTTGAACAGCAGACCGCGAAAAACCTCTGCATTACCAAATAGAAGGACATCCTCTGCCGATAGCCGAAGCGTCGGGTCTGGGAAAAAGCCCAAGAAACTGTTCTCACGGAGGCTACAGAACCACATCGGGAAAGAATTAAGCTGCAATACCACCATGCACGCATAAATTACCAGGATTAAGGCGTACGTCCATTTGCTCACATGCTTCAATTCTGAATGAAGGAATCTTCTAGTCTGACGAGCCATTGAGCACACCCCCAGCACGAAAGCTCACGAGAGCGTAAATCAATACCGATAGACAGCTGGCTGCCACGCCATATCCCAGAAGTGTCAGCTGACCCATATCGCTATACCCAAAGGCACATCCGACTCCAAGGTACGGCCCCGGAAGAAAGAAGATCCATCGCAAGGACGGTATGGGCATCTGAAGGTAAGTTCCGTAGAGCGTCAAGCTCATGACAAATCCGATTATTACCACAGCCCCGCTCAATACAGCGCTGCCTGTAATCCGATAGATGGTCACCGTCTCCAACGCAACCGATATCACCAATACAGCGTTAATCATCATTGCCGGTAAAAATGCAGTTAGCATGTCGTGCGAGTAGTTATGCCCTCCACGTATTATGGCTATTGCAAAAAGAAGAAGGCAAAGCGCACTATATGCTGCGCCAATTATTAAAGCAGACGAAAGCACATGTGCTAGGGCCCCATTAAAGCGGGTAAGACCTCTTGCTGAAGAAATTCGGTATCCCTCTTCATAGCCGCGCTCCTGTAAAATCGCCAGGCAAACGATGAGCGGAACGAACAGAGAGGTACCGGCAAAAGCACTGCGCACAAGGGACT
Source organism: Collinsella sp. CLA-JM-H32 (assembly GCF_040098165.1). Taxonomy (NCBI): domain Bacteria; kingdom Bacillati; phylum Actinomycetota; class Coriobacteriia; order Coriobacteriales; family Coriobacteriaceae; genus Collinsella; species Collinsella sp. CLA-JM-H32. Next base: position 46,178 of record NZ_JBBNMZ010000009.1, on the reverse strand, counting down.
CATCGGGTGCAGAAGGATCGATTAGATTCCAGAGGAAACCAATATCCTCCCCAAAAACGCTATTGCCAAAGGCGAGCAACGTTGTTCCGTTTTTTAGAAAGACACCGAAGAGAAGGCCGAACGCCAGCATAAGCGCAAGACCAAACTTCGCCGGAAACATCCTGTGCAAACGCATCATATCTGCCTTTATGGGATGGATCGCCCGCTTCATAGCGAGACCGCCTTCATCAAGCGCCTGTAATACTCTTTTAGGGATGGCGCCTCGTCCCTTATGACATCCATAGATTCCTTTTTCAGCAGTTCGCCGTCATGAAGAAACAGGCAGCTTGTTGCAACCGATGCCAGCTCATCCAAGTCGTGGCTAGAGATAAGCATGGTTTTGCCCTGTTCCCGATTCAATCGACCGATAAGGGTCCATATACTCTCGATGCCCAACGGATCCAATCCATTTGCCGGCTCATCGAAAATCAGCAAGTCGGTGTCGCCCAACAAAGCCGTAGCTATATCCAGTCGCCGTTTCATTCCCAGAGAAAAACTGCTCACGCTCTTTTTCTCATCGACGTCCAGCCCGACTAGGCCCAAGACGCGAGGAACCTCACGTTTCTCATCAAGCCCCCATTCCGCACATCGGATTTGAAGATTCTCAACCGCGCTGAGAGATTGGTATGCTCCGCTGGAATCTGGCACATAGCCGACACGCGTCCGCATCAGGCTCAGGTCTCTTTTTGATTTGCCTCCAAAGAGCTCCACGCTCCCCGACGATGGCTCGCAGAGGCCCAAGACGATTTTAATAAGCGTGCTTTTGCCCGCACCGTTTGCACCGACAAGGGCACAGAGCTCAGACTGATGCACCTCGAAGGAAACGTCATGCAAAACGCGCCGTTTCCCGTAGCGCTTTGACAGCTTTGATAGCTTTATCGCTGATGCGTTCATTGGCCTCCCGTTCTGCTTGATAGCAAAACCGCTCATATCGTTCCTTCTTTCCTTTATCGTTTTTCCTGTTTGTTATTGTTTTTCGATAACTCATATTTGTCAAGATAATCTAAAAGGAAAAACCCGTGTTAGACACGGGCCCCTTTACGCTGATATTTCGTTATAGTTGTTCGCTTTATGCTACTCGTCGCTCAAATCGACAGCAAAGACTGATGTCGGAAGCGACGCCTCGTTGCCTCCGCCATCCCGCATCTGTCTCACGACATTTTTTGCGCGCTCGACAATAAGCTCCTCAAGCTCTTTCTCGCTCACGCGCTGAATAATATCTCCCGGTTGACAATCAAGCTCATCACAGATATCGAGAAGCGTCTTTAGGCGAATAGCTTTTATCTTTCCGTTTCTAAGCTTTGAAATATTAGCCGGAGTATGCCCCGTCGCCCGAATCAGATCAGCGCTGGTCTTTCCGGTCTTAAGCAGCTGCGTCTCAAGCTCGATGATGAGATAGCTCATGTTTCCTCCTACACAAGCTCGTCAGACTGCTCCTGGAGCAGCGAGGCATAGCTCCAGATCGCCGAGATAAACAGACAGACAACCGCGCCGATAAGCGATCCCGCATCAAGGGTAACGCCTTGGCAAATCTCAATAACGAAGGAATGAGGAACGACGTAAAGCTTCAGTCCGCCAATGGCGAGATTGACCGATCCGTAGGCACCAACAAACGAAACCGCGGCGTTAACAGCAAGAGCAAGGGCAAGAACACGGATAAGCCGCACATGCGCTCTGGTAAAAGGCGAGGCGCCCCGCGAGATGTTACGGCTGATCCCACACAAAACGACAAGCGAAATACCCACAACGAGTGCCAGGCACAGTCCGCTTGGGATAACGATGCACCCGCCATTGAGAAGCGTCACGACACCGAAAGAATCGACAGAAGCAACGTTTGCAATCGCATACCAGATCACGTAAACAACCAACGCGGTAAAAGCGACGAGCATCCCTGCAAAAACGGCTGCCATGCAAAAACCAAGCTTCCTGATATTTTCGCCCGCCTTGGCCATACGCTGAACGCTGTTGGACATACACTCACCCTCATCGACTCTATCGTTATTCGAACAGTTTATCGAACAACGATATGGATTGCATGCGGAAAGCCCAGACGGTGCGCATAGGCCATTTGCTAATCCGAAGGAGTGAGCGTGGATTTTTGGACACATATCGAACGAGAGTGGATAATCTCCCACTTTGAGGCCGCCACCGGGCCTAAAACGGGAGATTATCCACTCTCATAGTCATCAAGGCTCGCAAGCTCTTATTCGGCCACCTCGCGCAGGGCCAACATCGTAGCCGCATATTGCTGCTGCAGCGCATGCATTCCCTCGCGAGCGCCGTCAACGGCATCGGCGCCGCGCAGCGCCTCGGTCACCACGACCGCCGGCTCGTACAGATTATCGAATCCCAGGTTCTGGCTCACGCCCTTGAGCGTGTGCGCTGCCATAAACGCACCTTCGGCGTCTCCTGCCGCCATGGCGGCCTCCAGCTTGTCCATGCTCTCGTCATCCAAAAACTTGAGGGCAAAGTGGGCAAGCATTTCCCCGCCCATCAGCCGAGCGCACGCGTCATCATAATTGGCGCCGATCTTCTCATACGCTTCACGCATGGAAATCATGGATTAAAACTCCTTTGGTCAAACTAAATCGTGGGAAACGCGACAACGTCGGCGGGGCGTGCCAACGTCTCGGCAATACGGTCTTGCACCTCGAGCAGGCAGTCGAGCAACAGCGGGTTAAAGGTGCCGCACTTACCGTCCATGATCATCTGGATTGCCTCCCTGTGCGGGATAGCGTCCTTGTACACGCGCACGCTCGTCAGAGCATCGTACACGTCGGCCACCGAAACCACCTGTGCGGCAATGGGAATTTCGTCGCCCTTAAGGCCATCAGGATAACCCTTGCCGTCCCAGCGCTCGTGGTGCCAACGTACAATCTGGTACGCATATTCCATAAGCGCATTGCCGACGTGATGGCGGCCCAGCTCAAGCAACATGTCGGCGCCAATCGTAGTATGCGTCTTCATAATCTCGAACTCCTCGGGCGTAAGGCGCCCGGGTTTGTTGAGAATCGCATCGTCGATCGACATCTTGCCGATATCGTGTAGCGCCGAAGCCAGGGCGATCGTGGAGCGTTCCTCATTGTCGAGGGAGATGGTGCCGCTACGCTGGACCAGACAGCCAAGCAGCAGCTCGGTCAGCTTCTCGATGTTCGTAACGTGCCTGCCGCTCTCGCCGTTGCGAAGCTCCATGACGCCGGCCATGATGTCGATGAGCATGCGACTGTTCTTGACGCGCTCGTTGTACTGCTGGGACAGCAGGTTCGTCAGGCGGCGCTGTTTGGCGTATAGGCGGATGGTGTTGCTCACACGGCGGCGCACGACACGGGAGTCAAACGGGCGGTTGATATAGTCCGAGGCGCCCAGCTCGTACGCGCGCAGAACCATATCATCGGAATCTTCGCTCGAAATCATGATGACGGGCAGATTGTCACTAACCGATCGGCGCGACAGATCGGCCAGCACCTCAAAGCCGCTTACGCCCGGCATGACAATATCCAGCAGCACGAGCGACAACTCATCGCCATAGCGGTCGACCATGTCGAGCGCCGCACGACCGTGGTCGGCCTCGAGGATGCAATACTCGTCCTTGAGCATCTCGCTGAGAATGGCTCGGTTCATCTCGGAGTCATCGACAATAAGCACCAAAGGCTTTTCGCTTTGGAAGGCTTCGATGGAATCGGCATCGGTCACGACCGTACCGGCTTTTGCCTTAGCGCGGCTCAATAACTGGACAGCGCGGCCAACGCCCTCATCGACCGTCTCGCCATGAATACGAACGCCACCAACACATGCCGTCAGGCTCACGTACTCATGGCCCGGAACAATCGTGGCATGAACGGCATCGGACACCTGATGCAGGCGACGGGTGAAGTCATCGGAAGGAATATTGGGCATGACGACCACAAACTTGTCGCAGCCATAGCGTACGAGCTCGTCAGTCGAACGAATTCCGCTGCGTATGGCTGTCGCCACAGCACCGAGCGCAAGGTCGCCGGCATGACGGCCACACGTATCGTTGAAGACCCTAAAATCATCAAGGTCGATCACCGCAACGCCGGCATTCATGCGGGCGTTGCGGAGCTTTTCCTCGTAATATCGGCGATTGCGCACACTCGTCAGCACGTCGGTGTAGACAAGGTCCTCTTCTGCAGCCTCTTGTTCATCGATCGGACGCACCATCAGCAAGACGTGAGGCTCGCCCTCGACCTTCAGAGGGCGTAGGCGGGCGCGGTACTCAACACCATCGTTGAGCAGTTGCTCCGACACCTCATCGGAATCTGCCAAGGCCTCAAGACTCGACTGACGCAGACAAGGGCACCGATTGCCGGCGAGCAGGCAGTTAGGCTCGCTCTTAATCTGATCGGCCGACAGCAAACGCACCACGGGGTAGGTCTTCGCGACGCGGGCGACCTCGGCGGCAGCCTCCTCGTCGGTTAGATTGACCTCGTGATTATTGAGCATATGGGGCCCTTTCTATCGTTACGCACGGCAACGGTGCATATCAATTGGTACAAGGGTAACATCTAACAGCTGAAGGCAAACGCGCGATTATCGTTACATTTTTCTGACCTGGCAAGCGGCGGTAATGGAGCCGCGGGCGCGCGGTTATGAGCGCATTCGTTAACAATGACGAAACGCTAACGACCCCTCTCCCCGCAGGTCATCGAGCGTGCTAACGCTCCAAGACATCGCGAACGGCGTTTGCCGCCGTAACGGGGCGATCGCGCAAACCGTTATGCGCGCCCGGGATCGCCACGAGGGGGCAATCGAGATATTCGGCAGCCGCTCGTGTGCCAGCCTCGCGGGGCGTATCGACCGAAAGCTCGCCCAAAAACACGGCCGACACCGCCTTTGACGCGCGGGCGCGCTCCCAGTCGGGAGCATATGTCATATTTGTTCCGTATTCATTGGCCATAAAGCAACGACCATTGCGCAGGGCATGTTTGGCTTCCGCTTCGGTCGTCCCGGGAGCTTCGGGGTCCAAGTCGCCGAGGGCTCCCAAGAAAAGCCGGAGCGCCCTTGAAACCTTTCCAGCCGCAATCATATCGAGCAAAATCGGAGCTGCGCCCATGCCGACGCCTTCGGCCGACACAGCCGGCTCATGCAGAATCGCACGGGCGACGAGATGGGGTTCGGTGCGAAGAAGCTCCAGCGCCACCAACGTACCGGCGCTGTGCGCAAGCACATTTGTCGGAGCGCCAACGTGTTCGATCACGGCCTGCAGGTCGGCGGCCTGAGCGGCAAGATCATAGCTGCCGTCTGCCGCTTCGCTGCTGCCGCCACAGCCGCGGCGGTCATAGGCAATTACGCGGTAGTTGCGACTGAGCTCACATGCGATGCCGTCGAAAAATGTGCCGTCGACACAAGCGCCGTGCACGCACACCAAGGCAGGAGTATCAGGCGACACATCCGGGCCGGCATATTCGCGACAGGCAATCGTGGTGCCCGCATTCTCGACCGTAAAATCCATGTTGTGCCCTCATCATCAACGCCCATCCAGTTGCGCGTCAGCGCGGTTGGATGGACCCACATCGCCTTACACCTTGTTAACAGATTCACTTTACCCGACCCGAGGCTTTTCATGACACGGCATAATGAGCGACGTGAAAAAACGAAACTTGTAAAGCAAGAGCCCGCACCCTGCTTTGGAGCCGATGCTATGCTTAGACACAATTGTCTTGAGGAGCATATGCCTATGTCTACGTTTTTGAATGCCAGCCCCATCTTTGGGCCCGTTCGCAGCCGTCGCCTTGGTCTCTCGCTCGGCGTCAACATGATGCCGGCCAGCGGCAAAATCTGCACGTTCGACTGCATTTACTGCGAAAACGGCCTCAACGCCGAGCGCCCCTGCCATGAGCCGCACAACACAGCTGCCGTGGTACTCGACGCGCTCGAGGCAAAGCTGCGCGAGATGGCAGCCGAGGGCGAGCTCCCCGATGTGATCACCTTCGCAGGCAACGGCGAGCCCACCGCCGCACCGGAGTTTCCGCAGGCCATCGCCGGCGCCGTCGCGCTGCGCGACGAGCTTGCCCCAAACTCCAAGATCGCCGTGCTCTCCAACGGCACGCGCGCCGACCGCCCCGAGGTGCACGACGCGCTCATGATGGTCGACGACAACATTCTTAAGCTCGATACCGTCGACCCGGCGTTTATCCAGCTGCTCGACCAGCCTGTTGGCCCCTACGATGTCGAGCACCAAATCGAGACGTTCGCGAGCTTTGACGGTCACGTTATTATCCAGACGATCTTTTTGAGCGGTGAGTACCGGGGCAAGTCTCTCGATAACACCGGCGAGGAGTACGTTAGCCCTTGGCTCTCGGCGCTCGAGCGCATTCGCCCACAGGAGGCGACCATTTACACGGTGGCGCGCGAGACACCGGTCACCGGCCTTGCCAAAGCAGCACCCGACGTCCTCGACGCCATTGCCGCGCGCGTGCGCGCCCTCGGCATTCCCTGCCAGGTGAGCTACTAGCGCGCAGCTGCCCTGTGAGTGGGCTATACTAGCTGCGAATGAAAGGAAGTTAGCCATGTTTGACAATGGACCCGTGCCCGGCCGCAACGACGTCTGCTGGTGCGGCAGCGGCAAAAAATATAAGAAATGCCATAGCGCCTTTGATGAGCGCCTCGAGCGCTTGTGGGAAGAGGGCTGGGAGGTTCTGCCCCGCACGCTCTACAAGACGCCCGCCGATATCGAGGGCATCAAGCGCTCGGCCGCTATCAACGTGGGCGTGCTCGATTACGTAGGCGAACGCATCGCCGCGGGCATGACCACCAACCAGATTGATCAGATGATCTACGACTACACCGTTGAGCACGGCGGCACGCCGGCCGATCTTAACTACGAGGGCTATCCCAAGAGCGTGTGCACCTCGATCAACGACGTCGTCTGCCACGGTATCCCCTGCGATGCAGATGTGCTGCACGAGGGCGACATCATCAACGTGGATTGTTCCACAATCCTGGACGGTTATTTTAGCGACTCGAGCCGTATGTTCTGCATCGGCGAGGTCTCGGCCGAGCGCCAGCGCCTGGTCGACGTCACCCGCGCCAGCGTGGAGGCGGGCCTGGCGGCCGTCAAGCCATGGCTGCCGCTGTCCGTTATGGCCGAGGCCGTGCAAAAGACGGTCGAGGACGCCGGCTTTAGCGTGGTGCGCGAGTACGGCGGGCACGGCATCGGCAAGGAGTTCCACGAGGACCCGTTTGTAGGCTTTACCACCGAGGCGCCCGATGTAGACACCATCATGGCTCCGGGCATGGTCTTTACCATCGAGCCCATGGTCAATGCCGGAGCGCCCGACATCAAGATTAGCAAGGGTGACGGTTGGTGCGTGCGCACCAAGGACGGCAGCGATTCGGCCCAGTGCGAGGTACAGCTCGTGGTGACCGAGGACGGCTACGAGCTGCTAAGCTGGTAGCCGTGGATGCGCCGGGCTTCGCGATGGATATGTTAACCATCGCAAAGCCCGGCGTTTTTATAGCGTTTTGCCTGATAAAACCTGCCAAAATAAACCTGCCCCTTTTGGTAGGTCGAGCGGAGAGGACTGCTTGTGAACATCCTGGTTTTGCTGCCCGTCAACGACCGTCATCGTGCAATTCTTGAGTCGAGCGCTCCGGGCGAGGACTTTATCTACACGAGCGCCGACGCCGCCACGCGCGAGCAGGTCGCCGATGCTGACGTGATCTTGGGCAACATCGACCCTGACATGCTCACGGCATGCGAACATCTCCAGCTGTTGCAATTGCAGACCGCTGGCTATGACGATTACTTGGCCGCCGGCACCGTGCCGGCCGACGCCAAATTGTCTTGCTCGGTGGGCGCCTACGGCCAGGCCGTAAGCGAGCACATGTTTGCCATGGTCCTTTCCATGATGAAGCGCCTGCCCGGCTATCACGACTTGCAGCGCGAGCATCGCTGGGAGGATTTGGGGCCGGTCACCTCGCTCAAAAACGCCAATGTGCTGGTGCTGGGCGCGGGCGATATCGGCGGCCACTTCGCCACGCTCTGCCGCAACATGGGCGCGCACGTCCGCGGCATCAAGCGCCATCCACTCGTCTACCCCATTGTGTTTGAGGACATGGACGGCATGGACGCCCTGTCCGAGCGCCTGGCCGAGGCTGACATCGTCGCATCCTTTATGCCCAGCACACCCGAGACCCGCGGCCTGGCGAACGCCGAGTTCTTCGCCGCGATGAAACCGGGCGCCTTCTTTGCCAACGGCGGCCGCGGCGACCTTGTGGTCGCCGACGACTTGGTTGCCGCCCTGGAGTCGGGACATCTCGCCGGCGCCGCGGTCGACGTCACCGACCCCGAGCCGCTGCCTGAGACAAGCCCCCTGTGGGATGCGCCCAACATGCTCATCACGCCGCACGTCTCCGGCTGGTTCCACCTGGCAGCCACGCTCAATAATGTGGTCGACATTGCCGCAGAGAATCTGCGTCACCTGCAAGCCGGCGAGACCCTGCGCTGCTGGATCGAACACTAAGAATTACGCCGTTTTACAAACGGCGTAATGAGCCGACGCTGCGAGCCCGCCGTTTGGCCAATCTGCCGTTCAATTTCAAAGGCGCGACCAGAAGGTCAGCGCCTTTTCATTTCACGGCACCTTGTCTCAAACGGCGGGCTCTCGCTGACTTTTGTTCGACCTGCGGCGCTTTGCTGGCGCGGCCCTACCTGTGGGCTCTCGCTGGCCATTATTCGACCAGAGGGGTCTAGCGCTATTTAAGTGTTGTTAGATAGTTTCTTGCGTTTTCGACGTTCATTACTGCGACGGGCGCATGCGAACAGAGCTTGGCATCGTTGGTGACCAGTAAATCTGCTTGGGAGCGTATCGCTGCCGCAATGATTAAATCGTCTTCGTAATCGCTATGGAGATTACGCTGCTTGCTCGCCATCCATATGTCACTCAGGTCGCAGGGTACCGGCGTGGCAAGTTGCGACAACACGTCGAGGCAATCCCATGCAAGTGATGTCGCCGCCACGGAGGCATCTTGGGATAGCGAGCCATGCTCGCGCCGATACCACGCCTTATGTTCGCTCGAAATAAAATAGAACAGGTCTTTGGACGATGTCGCCGCATACAGCAAATCAACTTGAGCCGCGCATGCATCACGTAGAAACTCAATCGCCGCTGAACGACCGCGTCGCCGGGGAATGAAGTAATCGAGCCACACGTTGGTGTCAACCAAGATGCGCTTTGGATTCTCATTCACAGAGCCAGCTCATCTCCTCGCCGTAGCGATCCGCGTAGGCGTTCCGTTTGAGTTCTTCATCGCCCGAGGGCTGCACCTTAGCCAAGTCAATTTCCGATTCACGGCAAGCAGCAGCGAACAGTTGCGAACCCCGGTCGATGAGTTCGAACTTGTGCTTGGCGACTTTCTCCCGCTCGCGCTGTTCCGCCCGGGCACGACTGGGCGAAAGGAGGTCCTGGAGCGCGCCGGGCCGATCAGCCAGAGACGCCGCAAGTTGCCAAAGCGCACGCACCGCTTGGCTCGGTGTCATGCCAGCGCTAGAGAGCGCAGCATCACCGCTCCGCTTGAGATCGGCATTGAGACGCACGTTGATCTGAGCTGACGCCGTAGTCATGGTTCCTCCTTATCATCTCCTATGCCAATCATAAAATACAATGGTTGATACGTAAAGCATGTATAGCATTTATAAGCATTAGCCGTACTCTGTACGCAAAAAGCCGCCGAGGCACACTGTACCTCGGCGGCTACGTATCACCGATCTAGTTCGGTTTCACCCTTTGCGTTTGCCCAAATAGAACCTGTCAAAATAAACCTGTCCCTTTTTGGCAGGTTTTAGAGCTCCACGCTTTCGGCGCCGTTGATGGTTAGGTTGCGCTCGTAGAAGGCGGTGAGGGCGCGGATGGCGTACATCACGTCGCGCACGCCGCCGGTCTCGTAGCTCGAGTGCATGGCCAGCTGCGGCAGGCCCACGTCCACGGCATGCATGCTCGCCTGCATATTAGACAGGTTGCCGAGGGTGGAACCGCCCGCCATATCGCTCTTATTGGCGAAGGCCTGCGTGGGCACGTCGGCGTCATCGCAAATAGCCTGGAACACTGCGCGGCTAAAGGCATCGGTGCAGTAGTGCTGGTTGGCAGCTTCCTTGATAACGATGCCGCCGTTGAGCACAACCTGGTTGCGCGCATCGCACTTCTCGACATGGTTGGGGTGCACGGCATGTGCATTGTCGCAACTCACGAGCATCGAGGCGGCAAGTGCGCGATGGTACGACTCGTCGTCAAAGCCCAGCGATCCGTTGATGCGGCGCAGTGCGTCGGCCAAGAAGGTCGACATGGCGCCCTGCTTGGTCTCGGAGCCAACCTCCTCGTTATCGAAGCAGCAGAAGACCGAAATGTCGTGCGCGTTCTCGGCACCCAAAAATGCCTGTAGCGAGGTATAGGCGCAGGCCAGGTCGTCAAGCTTGGGCGTCGAGATAAACTCGTCGGCCCAGCCCCAGATGCGTGCATCCTGGCGGTTGACCAGGAACAGGTCGCGACCCAGGATCTGCTCGGGCTCAACGTCCAGTTCGTCAGCGATCAGGGCGTCAAAGTCGCCCTGCTTAAGCGCGCCAGCGCTGATGAGCGGGCACAGATCAATGGCTCGGTTGGGCGCAAAGCCCTCGTTAACGCCGCGATTCATGTGGATGGCAAGGCTCGGGATAATAGCGACCTCGCGCTCGGTGGCAAGCAGGCGGCTCTCAATACGGTCGCCCTCGCGCACCAGCACGCGGCCCGCGAGCGCCAGCGGGCGATCGAACCAGGTGTAGTCGATCATGCCGCCGTAGGCCTCGGTGTTCAAGCGCAGCGTCTCGCCCGCGCCGTCAAGCTCAGGCACGGCCTTGGCCTTAAACGTCGGCGAATCGCTGTGCGACGCCGTGAGCTGAAAATGATAGTCACCGGCAACGCCGTCCTCGCCCCACGTCGCGGCCAGGTCCTCGCCCACCTTAAAGGCAACAACGCTCGAGGTGTTACGCTGCGTGTAATAACGCCCGCCCGGCTCGATGTCCCACGCCGCATTCTCGGGCAGGTAGGTAAAGCCCGCCTCATCGAGCTCGGCCATAATGGTCGCCGCCGTATGAAACATGCTGGGGCATGCCTCGATAAAGTCGATAAGGTCGTTGGCGGCCTCGATATCGTCGGCCGTCACATGCGCGCACTCGGGCGTTTCCTGATCCGTCATGCTCTCCCCTTTCGCTGGGTTGATGGTCCCCTCCAGCATACCCCGCCACGCCAGCGCCGCGGTCTTCATTCCATGTTTAATCCCGCGCCGCTCACCAAGTTGAGCCATCATGCCCGCGCTCCTTTTGCGACAATTACGCTAACAGGACGAGAGGAGCCGTTATGAAGCCACGTAACATTGCCATCGCCTGCGGTGTCGCGGGAGCCGCCGTCGGCCTTGCCGCTGCCACCGGTATCGTTTATCACAAGCAAATCAAGTCCGCCGCGTCGCTCAAACGCTTGACCGGCTACGCGGATGGCTATGACCTGTACGCAATCGACATCGCCTACGACTACGATCTTGATCGCATCATCGCCGCTGGCGTGCGCGACGACCAGGCCTACATCGATGCCGTGGTGGCGCAGATGCTGCCCGGTGTGCCGGCACATGTCCAGGCGCCCCAGTTTGCCTGCAGCGCTTTTGTCGCCGTAGATGCCGAAGGCCGCGTGCGCACCGGTCGCAATTACGACTTTAAGGACGACACCTCGGCGCTGCTGGTGCGCAATCACCCACGCGGCGGCTATGCCTCCATCGGGTTTGCCGCCCTTAACAACCTGGGCGATAACACTCCGCTTGGCTCCGTCGCCGGACGCGCCGCCGCACTCATGGGCCCGTTTGCCCAGCTCGACGGTGTTAACGAATGCGGCGTGTCCATTGCCGTACTCACTCTGGATTCCAAGCCCTGTGACCAGGACACGCAACGCCCCGTCATCAATACCTCGCTCGCCATCCGCCTGGTGCTCGACCGTGCCGCCACCACGCAAGAAGCTGTCGACCTGCTTTCCGCCTACGACATGCACGCCATGGCAGGACGCGATTACCACTTCTTTATCAACGACGCCGCCGGTGACGCGCGCGTAGTAGAGTGGGATCTGCGCGATCCGGACCGCGCTTTCAACGCGACTCCTGTACGCCAGGTTACGAACTTCTACGCCTGCTATGGCGACGAAGTGCTGCCCAACCAAAAGAATGGCGAGCTGGGCCATGGTAAAGAGCGCGCCGTCGCAATCGCCGATGTCCTTGACGCCCATGTCGGTGCCCAGGACGAAACGATTGCCTGGGAAGCCCTGCGCGCCGCAGCGCAAGAGCCCAATCCGGAAGACATCACCAGCAATACGCAATGGTCGGTCGTCTTTGACAATACCGAACCCGCCGCCGCTATTACGCTGCGCCGCCACTGGGGCGACGTCGACGCCTTCGCACTGTAAGGAGCCAGGCCCGTCGACCTTACGCTCGCCTGACGTTGTTTACATTTCTATACGCTTGAGCTAACACGTTTTACCCCCGTATCAACAGTGTACGGGGGTAAACTTATGCGCATGTTATAACTTGCCCGGAAGGATTCATCATGCTTAGGATCGGTCTTCTTACCAGTGGCGGCGACTGCCAAGCGCTCAATGCCACCATGCGCGGCATTGTCAAAACGCTTATGACCAATAGCGAAGAACCTATCGAGATCTATGGTTTTGAGGACGGCTACCAGGGCCTTATCTACTGCAGGTTCCGCGTCATGACGCCCGCCGATTTTAGCGGCATCCTCACCCGCGGCGGCACTATCCTTGGCACGAGCCGCACGCCGTTCAAGCGCCTGGATATTCCCGAGGCCGACGGCGTCGAGAAAGTGCCGGCAATGGTCCACACCTATCACAAGCTACAGCTCGACTGTCTGTTTATGCTGGGCGGTAACGGCTCCACCAAGACCGCCAACCGCCTGCGCGAAGAGGGCCTCAACGTTATCGCGCTGCCCAAGACCATCGATAACGACACATGGGGCACCGAGCTGACGTTTGGCTTTACGAGCGCCATCGACGTCGCCACCAAGTGCATCGACGACATCCACACCACCGCTTCGAGCCACGGCCGCGTGTTCGTTATCGAGATCATGGGCCACAAGGTTGGCTGGATCCCGCTGTATGCCGGCGTCGCGGGCGGCGCGGATGTCATCTTGATTCCCGAGATCCCCTACGACATGGATAACGTCATCAAGACCATCGAGCATCGCATGGAAACCGGCAGCCGCTTTACGATTGTAGCCGTCGCCGAGGGCGCTATCTCCAAGGAGGACGCGGCGCTGTCCAAGAAGGAGTACAAGAAAAAGCTCGCCGAGCGCACGAGCCCGTCGATCGTCTACGACATCGCCAAGGAGATCGAGGCCAAGACCGGTCGCGAGACCCGCGTCGCCATCCCCGGCCACACGCAGCGCGGCGGTCAGCCCGACGCCCAGGACCGCATCTTTGCGACCCAGTGCGGCGTCGAGGCCGCGCTGGGCTGCCTACGCGGCGAGTTTGGCTACATGATTGCCCTGCGTGACGGCAAGATGTGCCACATGCCGCTCGAGGAGGTCGCTGGCAAGCTCAAGTACGTCGACCCCCAGAGCGATCTAGTGCGCGAGGCCAAGGCGTTGGGCATCAGCTTCGGCGACGAATAGCCTCGGCTGGAACCGCCCCCATCGGAGGCCCCCAGGGCTTACCTCCCAAATCGTCCTCGGACATGTCAGGACCCCGCTGTGCGCTTCGCGCGGCGGGGTCCTTCCGTCCTGCGGAAAGATTTGGGAGGTAAGCCCTGGGGCCTCCTGCGGTAACCGGGGAGGCCGAGGCTATTCGTCTTCTTGCTGCAAGTGCCTGGGGTAGGATGCGGCGTGCATTTTTGGGAGTATTCAGCAGCCGAGGGTGCCTGCATACTGGATTTTGGACGAGAGACAGGCGCCGCGGGCCGCATTCTGCAAAAAAAATGAGCGGTCCTCGAGGCGCCGGAGCTCAAAGTCAGGCTTTCAATGCGCTTTTGTGCGCCCGCTCCCGCACCCGCGGGCTCCGGGATGCTGAATACTCCGGAATTTGCACGTCGCCCCCTGGGGTACCCGCGGGCAAAAAGCAACCGCCCCGCCGAAATATGCAATCGGCGGGGCGGTTTATGCAAAAATGCGGTTGTGGTACATTACAGCTCGCTACAGCTTGAATCCCAGGCAGGTTACTCGGCGCTTTTGAGGGCGCCGACCATGTCGATCTTGTTGAGGGTACGATTGGTAGCGAGGTTGACGATAAACGTAAAGCCAAAGGAAAGCACCACGGCAAGCACGTAGCTCAGCGGCTCGACTTCGACGTCAAAGTACAGCGACGGCATCTGCAAAATGTACGTAAAACTCTCGGCCAGCAAGCCGCCCAGCGGCACGCCCAGCGCAGCGCCGATCGCCGTGAGGATCAACGTCTCCTTGTTGACGTAGTGGTGCACCTCGCCGCGGCGGAAGCCCAGCACCTTGATGGTTGCCAGTTCGCGCTTGCGCTCCGAAATGTTGGTGTTGGACAGCGTAAACACCACCACAAACGACAGGCACGCCGCCATAAAGGTCACGAGCACCACGACGGAATTGATAATTGTAAAGTTCGCTTCATAGTTCTCCCAATGCTCGGCCGTACTCGAAATCGTGAGCCAACCGTCACTCTTAAGATTCTTGCTAAATGCAATCTGGTCGACCGACGAACCCTTAAGCAGCACAAAGACGCCGTTAAGGCGTGCGCTTCGACCGAACGTACGCTCATAGGTGCCCTGCGTCATGTAAAGCGTGTTGCCCAGATAGTTAAGCGAAATGTCGCTGACTTTGACCTTGGCAACATTGAGCGACGAATCCTGGACGTGAGCCGTATCGCCCGGCTGAATCCCCAGCACCAGCTGTGAACTCTTACTCAGATACACGTCTCCGTCACGCAAAGACAGCGGTTCTTTGGACTCATCCTCCAGGCGCACGTAATCGCCCAAGTCACCCGTGCGGTCGTCGGGAATCACGATGAGCTGCACGGTCTCGCTCTTTCCGCCGAATGTAAAGGTGACGTTGTCGGTCATAATCGGCAGCGTCGAAGTCACGGTCACGTTGGAATCATTGGCCGCGCTGCGCCCATCCAATGCCGCGCACGTCTGCGAAAAATCGTCGGGATTGGCGACCGCCAGCAGATCGTAGCGCGTGACGTGGCCGTACTGCTTGGGCGACAGCGCGACCGACGTATCACGAATGCCCATGCCGCAAATTACAAGCGCTGTGCAGCCCGCGATGCCAAAGATGGTCATAAAGGCGCGCTTTTTGTAGCGGAACAGGTTACGCGCCGCCACCTTGTTCAAAAAGCCCATGCGACGCCAGATAAAGCCGATGCGCTCAAGCAAGATGCGCGAGCCGGCACGCGGGGCCTTGGGACGCATAAGCGAGGCTGGGGTCTCGGACATCTCGTGGCGGCAGGCGATAATCGTAGCGCCCACCACGCCCACGGCAAACAGCGCCACCGACACGAGCGACGACACGATGTCGTACGAAAGCAGCATCTGGGGCAGCGAGTACATGTCGTCGAACACCGTAAACAGGAACAGCGGCAGGCCCACAAATCCGATGATGTTGCCGAG
Source organism: Collinsella sp. CLA-JM-H32 (assembly GCF_040098165.1). Taxonomy (NCBI): domain Bacteria; kingdom Bacillati; phylum Actinomycetota; class Coriobacteriia; order Coriobacteriales; family Coriobacteriaceae; genus Collinsella; species Collinsella sp. CLA-JM-H32. Next base: position 30,524 of record NZ_JBBNMZ010000009.1, on the reverse strand, counting down.
CACGCCGCCGATCAGACACGCCCACAGCGAGTAGTCCACGTATTTGGACAGAATACGCCCACGTGAATAGCCGAGCGCCTTGTACAGGCCAATAAGCGTGCGCTCCTCCTCGACCATGCGCGTAGCGGTGGTAAGGCTGATGAGCACGGCGACGATAAAGAAGATAAACGGGAACACCGTGGCGATGGCCTCAATTGACGAGCTATCGCTTTCCACGCTCGAGTAGCTTGCGATGTTGCCGCGATCCTGGATGTACCAGGTGCATTCGCCCAAGTCAGAGAGCTCGGCGCGGGCATCGGCGAACTGCTGGTCGGCAGCGGCGCGACGCTGGTCCAAATCGGCCTGCGCCTGGGCGCGCTCTTCGCTGCCTTCGGCCATGCGATCGATGTTTCTCTGCTCAACCCCAAAGAGCATCTCCGCCTGGCGCTCGGCCGCGTCAAGGCTCGCCGGCGTGTCGACCGTCAGCTCCTGAGCGCGCGCCTTCTCACGCTCCTCGCGGATCTTCTCGATATTGCCTTTAACCTCGTTGATCTTTGTCGTGTAGGCATCTGAATAGGAGTTAAGACTCTTGGCTCCCTCGACGATCACGTGGACCGCAGAGTAGGAAGAAGATGTCGCGGCGTCCTCGCTCACATAGAACTTATAGTCCGCCGCCGAAGCAGCGCGAAAGGCGTTGACGGTCGAGTCGGAGCTCACGTCGGTGGGGTCGAGGACCTCGGCCGTAATGGTGTAATCGCCCGCGGCAAACTGATCCTTGGCACTTTGGTTCGACGAGCTTGCGTCATTGGCGGCAAAACTCACGGTATCGCCGAGCTTTTTGCCCGAAGCCTTCAAGAACTTCGAAGTTACCGCGACCTCATCGGCGCTCTCGGGCAAATCGCCGTTCACGAGCACTGGCTGATCGATGTTCTCCTTGGAAAGACTTTGCACAACCACGCGCTCGCGCGTTGTGCCCACGGCGGTGTAGGCGGTCTCGGTGTAAATGCCCTCGGCCGTCTCGACGCCGTCGACCTCTTGGATAGCCGCAAGATCGTCGCGCGTAAGGCCATAGGTCGACTGCACGTTAATGTCATAGACATTCTGCTGGTCAAAATAGGCGTCGACCGAATCGCACAAATCCTCGCAGCCTGCCTTAAGGCCGCACATCACGCTCACGCCAAGCGCGGTGATGACCACGATAGATAGGAAGCGCTTAAGACTGCCACGAATCGTGCGGTAGATGCCACGGCGAAATACCGTCGGCACCATATCGTTTGAGCTTTGAGCGGCGCGGTAGGTCGTAAAATCCTGCTCGCGCTCCGTGTTCTGCGCGTCGCGGCTTTGGCTGTTTTGGCGGTCCTGATCCATGGGCGCTACCACTCGATCGTCTCGATAGGCACGGGATTTTGCTGGACCGTCTCGCTCTCCACGCGGCCGCTCTTAAAGCGGATCAGGCGGTCGGCCATGGGCGCCAGTGCAGAATTGTGGGTGATGATAATGACCGTAATGCCCTGCTTGCGACAGGTGTCCTGCAACAACTGTAAGATTTGCTTGCCAGTTTTGTAGTCGAGGGCACCCGTGGGCTCGTCGCACAAAAGTAGCTTGGGGTTCTTGGCCAGTGCGCGGGCAATGGACACGCGTTGCTGCTCGCCGCCCGAAAGCTGCGCGGGGAAGTTGGCGAGGCGCTCGCCCAGGCCAACCTGGCGAAGCGTCTGTTCGGCATCGAGCGAATCGGGGCAGATCTGAGCTGCGAGCTCAACGTTTTCGAGGGCCGTCAGGTTGGGAACCAGATTGTAGAACTGGAAGACAAAGCCCACGTCGGCGCGGCGGTATTCCACAAGCTGCGCCTCGTTGGCAGCACTCACGTCGCGCCCGTCCACCGTTACGGTGCCGGAGGTTACCGTGTCCATGCCGCCCAGGATGTTGAGCGCCGTGGTCTTGCCGGCACCCGAGGCGCCCAGGATAATGGCGAGCTCACCGCGCTCAACGGTAAAGCTCGCGCCGTCGAGCGCGTGAATGCGGGCATCGCCCTCTCCGTACGCCTTGATGACGTCTTTGAATTCGATATAAGCCATCGATTAATTCCCATCTGGTCGGATAACTCTTTAGTATTACCCATTACACGCCGACAAAAAAGGGACAGGTTCATTTTGGCAGGTTTTATATGGGGAAACGGGGAGCGCAGGCAAGCGCCGGGAAGGCAGAGAAATCATCGACGGGGTCAGGCCGACCGCCAAACACAACGCACGCATCTCTATCTGTCAGCAAAATCATTCGAACAGCTGTTCGTTTCTATGATATGATTCCGTTATCTAAGCAGGCCAATACGCAGAAAGGCGGCCAACATGGCGTTCGACTTTAAGAAGGAATGCAAGGAGCTCTACAAACCTGCAAGCAGGCCGAGCATCGTAACTGTCCCGCCTATGAGCTACGTTGCCGTTCGCGGAAAGGGCGACCCAAATACCGAAGGTGGCGAGTATCAAAACGCCCTGCCGCTGCTTTACGGCATCGCCTATACCGTCAAGATGTCGAAGAAAGGCTCAAGGAGTATCAAGGGCTATTTCGACTTTGTGGTACCGCCGCTCGAGGGTTTCTGGTGGCAAGACTCCCCGAGCGGCGACATCGATTATGTACGCAAGGACGATTTCAACTTTATCTCGTGCATTCGCCTGCCCGATTTCGTCACCCGAGATGACTTTGACTGGGCAGTCGCGGAAGCCACGACCAAAAAGAAACTTGACTTTTCTGCCGTCGAGCTGCTTAAAGTTGACGAGGGCCTCTGCGTTCAATGCATGCACACCGGGCCCTACGACAACGAACCGGCGACCGTAAACGCTATGCATGAATACACGACCGAGCAGGGCTATGTCCCCGACTTCTCAGATACCCGTTTACATCACGAAATCTATCTCTCCGATCCACGCAAGTGTGCGCCGGAGAAACTAAAGACCGTGGTTCGTCATCCTATCAAGCGCGCTGAATAGCGTGGAGCGTCATTTCACGCGCTAGGTTTTAAGCCAGCCAACCAGCCGCTCCAAGGTCATCTGGCGGCTTCCTTGACGCAGGTCATCGTATCTTATAATTTTATGTCTCTAAAGCTGGAAAGCCTCTCAACGATGCGCAACTCCAGCTCTTTTTATATCAAGAGGCTTAAATGAAATACCAGAAGTCGTGGATATCCATCAACGAACAGATAGCACTATTGACAGAAAACAAGGGTCTTAAGTGCTCTGATCAAAGCGAACTCGAGCGAGCTTTGGTCGAAGTCGGCTACTACAGGCAAAGTACTCGAGCGTTACTCTTCGTACGCGCCCTCAAGCCGCAGCAGCCACTCCTTGCGGTCGAGGCCGCCGGCATATCCGTTGAGCGAACCGTCGGCGGCAACCACGCGATGGCACGGCACAATAATCGAAATGGGATTACGCGCGACCGCGGCCCCCACAGCACGGGGAGACGCAACGGGTGCTTCGTTTCCCGGTACACGATGTCGAGCCGCAACACGCTGGGCGATCTCACCATACGTAGCGACCTCGCCACGCGGGATAGAAAGCAGCTCAAACCAAACCTCGCGCTGAAACGCCGTACCAATCATATGCAACGGCGGCGTAAACCGAGGCTCCTGCCCCGCAAAATAAGCATTCAGCCAAGCCCAAGAACGCTCAAGTACCGACGAGGCAGCACCGTTTGTCGGATTCACCGAAGACATGCCGCCAGCACCAGAAACCGCATCGGCGCCTTCAACATGTTCGGGATCTTCTTTGAGAAGCGTGGAGCCAAAGTGCTCCTGCCCCTCAAACCAAAGCCCCGTCAAACCGCGGCCATCAGCGGCAAGCAGGATTTCGCCCAAAGGCGAAGCAAACGTCGTCGTGACCACCAGCGGCTCCTTTCAAAACTCCGCAAACATAATACCGCGAACTGTGCAGACAACCCCAATCGACCCCAAAGTCACCCAAAGCAGCAGGCGTGCAGCGCCGCAGCTGCCGCACGACCCCAAAGTCCCCAAAGGCGGCAGGCGCGAAGCGCCGAGGCCGCCGCCGGGACCAGGGCCCACAACAGCCACGTGCTCCCATCAGCCCAGCGGCCCCAACCAACAACGGTCCCATCGCAGACTGCTCGCAGCCGAGTCACCGCAGGCGGGGGCCGGGCTTAGCTTTCAGAACACTCCGCAGACCAGTGTGGCACCTTGTCCGCGGCTCCGAAGGAGCAGGACAAGGCGCCACACATGGTCGAGGACGTTCTGAAAACTAAGCCCGGCCCCCGCCGGACAGGTCAACTTACTCGCAGAGCAGCTTAGCGATCTGGACGGCGTTGGTTGCCGCGCCCTTACGGATTTGGTCGCCGCAGCACCAGAAAGTGATGCCGCGCGCAGCCTCGGGGTTCGAGATGTCGCGGCGCACGCGACCGACCCAAATCAGATCCTGATCGGAGGTGTCCATCGGCATGGGGAAGCGGTCGTGTGCATCCTCGGCAGCCATATCGTCAACCAGCTTGACGCCGGGAGCGGCAGCCAGCGCAGCACGGGCCTCGTCAACCGTAATGTCGCGCTCAAACTCAAGCGTAATGCTCTCGGAGTGCGAGCGCAGCACGGGCACGCGCACGCAGGTGCAGTTCACGCGCAGCTCGGGCAGGTGCATGATCTTGCGGCCCTCGTTTTGCAGCTTCATCTCCTCGGAGGTAAAGCCCTCTTCCTTGACGCCGCCAATCTGCGGAATCAGGTTGCTCGCGAGCTGGGCGGCAAATGCACGCGGCTCGGGAATCTCCTCTCCACGGCCTAGGGCGGCCAGTTGAGCCTCGAGCTCGGCCATACCGGGAGCGCCAGCACCCGAAGCCGCCTGATACGTCGAGACAATCATGCGCTTCACGCCGGCGAGCTGATGCAGCGGCCACGTGGGAACCAGGCCGATGATGGTCGCGCAGTTGGGATTGGCGATAAGGCCGTGATGCCACTTGATGTCGTCGGCATTGATCTCGGGCACGACCAGCGGCACCTCAGGATCCATGCGGAAGGCGTGGCTGTTGTCGACCACGACGGCGCCGCGCTTGACGGCCTCGGGCAGTAGCTCCTTCGCGATGTCGTCGCCGGCGGCTCCAAGCACAATGTCACAGCCCTCAAAGGCCTCGGGACAAGCCTCTTCGATCACGATCTGCTCGCCGCGGAACTCGACGGTCTTGCCCACAGAACGCGCGCTCGCCAGCAGCTTAAGCTTGCCGACCGGGAACTCCTGCTCGTTGAGGCACTCGAGCATCTGGGTGCCCACGGCTCCCGTCGCGCCCAAAATAGCAACCGTATACTGTTTCATGCTTCCCCCTTTAAAGGTTTTGGCTTTTGCCCGCACGCCGAGCAGGCTGATTATTGTTGCCAGTGTATACAAGAACGGGGCGGACACGAAACCCGCCCCGTCGAAACGAAACCGAAACGAAACGCCCCGCCGTAGATTTTTGAGACATGACCCAAAAAATCTACCGAGCAGTCGCTACTTTTTGAGCGCAGCCAGGGTGGGATCGACCGGCGTGGGAGCCTCCAAGTCGGAGACCTTCACAATGCCGTTCTCGTCGGAGAAGGCACGGTAAATGGTCTGAATCGCCAGGTCGAAGTCTTTCTCCTCAACACCGATAATGATGTTGATCTCGTCGCAGCTCTGCGAAATCATGCGCACGCTCACGCCGGCCTGGCCAAGCATGCCAAACAGGTGGCCCGAGATACCCGCGCGGCCGCGCAGGTTACGACCGACGGTAGCGATGAGCGCCAAGCCCTCGACAACCTCGATCTCGAGCGGCTCGACCTCCTGCTGAATGTCGCTCACAAGCGAGTACAGCGAATCGTGAACGTCCTGCTCCTGCACCACGGCGCCAAAGCGGTCGACACCGGTGGGCATGTGCTCAACGGAAACGTCATAGCGCTCGAAGACCGAAAGCGCACGGCGCATAAAGCCGACACGGGGCTTGGTGCGGTCGCGGGCGACGTTGATGGCGACAAAACCGCGCTTGCCGGTCACGCCGGTAATGATGGGCTCCGCCTCGCCCTCGTCAGCCGTCTCGCTAATGATGGTGCCGGGGTCCTGCGGCGCATTGGTGTTCTTGATGACCAGCGGAATACCCGCCTCGCGCACGGGGAACACAGCCTCCTCGTGCAGGACGCTTGCGCCCATGTACGAAAGCTCGCGCAGCTCCTCGTAGGTAACGCGGGCGATGGGCTGAGCCTCGGGAACAATACGCGGATCGGCAGAATAGAAGCCCGAGACGTCGGTCCAGTTCTCGTACAGATCGGCGCCCAGGCACTTGGCCAGAATCGCGCCGGAAATATCGCCGCCGCCACGGTCGAGCAGCTTGATCTGGCCCTCACGCGTCGCGCCGTAGAAACCGGGCATAACAAAGCCGCCCTGCTGACCGTACTCCTGCACCAGCTCGGAGGTACGATTCATGCTGAGCGTACCGTCGTGATGGAACGCAACGACCGTCGCGGCGTCCAGGAACGGCAGGCCCAGGTACTCGGCCATCAGGCGAGCGGTAAAGTACTCGCCGCGGCTCACAAGCTCCTCGGTGGAGTAGCCGCCTGAGCGGGCGCGCTCGGCAAAGGCCGCAAACTCCTCGCGGATGGGATAGGTGAGCTCCAGCTCGTCAGCGATATCAAAATAGCGCTGGCCAATGTCCTCGAGTAGCTCCTCGCACGACACGTGATACTTAACGTGCGCGTTAACCAGGTAGAGCAGGTCGGTCACCTTGGTGTCGCCCTTAAAGCGGCGGCCGCAGGCGGAAACCACCACAAAACGGCGGGCAGGGTCGGCGTCGACGATGGCCTTGATCTTTTTGAAGTGTTCGGCGTCGGCGACCGACGAGCCGCCAAACTTGGCAATCTTAATCATGGGCTGGAGGTTACCTTTCTAAAAAGCCTCTGCGAACCTATTTTGCGCGCTCTGATACCATGGTTTCACCGATTGGGACCAAGGCATCCGAGGAGCAGTGTTATATGGGAACTTATCATAGTACACGAGGACGCACTTTATCGTGCTCAAGTAAGGTGGCAATCCGTACCGGCATCGCTCCCGACGGGGGTTTGTTTGTCTCGGACGAGCTCGGCACCCAGCAGGTCGATATCAGCTCGCTTACAGATAAATCGTACTTTGAAATCGCTCAAGATGTGTTGGGAATGTTACTGAATGATTACACGGCCGAAGAAATTTCGGCGTGTGTCGACGAGGCATACCGCGGCACGTTCGCGAGTGAAGAGGTTACGCCGCTCGTCAAACTCGACGCTGCGCCGGGCGCTGACGCCCCTCAGACCTATGTGATGGAGCTCTTTGGCGGCCCCACGAGCGCCTTCAAGGACGTCGCCCTGCAGATGCTCCCCCGTCTGATGGCCCGCACTTCCGCCAAGGACGGCGGCGCCGAGCGCATCATGATCGTCACCGCCACGTCGGGCGACACGGGCAAGGCTGCGCTCGCCGGTTTTGCCGACGCTCCGGGCACGGGCATCACCGTCTTTTATCCCGAGGGCAAGGTTAGCCGCGTCCAGAACCTGCAGATGTCCACGCAGGAGGGCGACAACGTCGCCGTCTGCGGCATCCGCGGCAACTTTGACGACGCCCAGAGCGCCGTCAAGCGCATCTTTGCCGATAAGGAGCTTGCCGAGCGCCTGGAAGCCGCCGGCACGGTGCTTTCGAGCGCCAACTCTATCAATGTCGGCCGTCTGGTACCGCAGGTCGTCTACTACTTTGCCGCCTATGCGCAGCTGCTGCGCGCCGGCGCTATCGAGGCTGGCGACGCCGTAGAGTTCTGTGTGCCCACCGGCAACTTTGGCGATATCTTGGCCGGCTACTACGCCAAGCGCATGGGCCTGCCCGTCGCCAAGCTCATCGTCGCGAGCGACAAGAACAACGTGCTTGCCGACTTCCTGACCACCGGCGTCTACGACCGTAACCGCCCGTTCTTCACGACCATCTCGCCGTCGATGGACATCCTCATCAGCTCTAACCTGGAGCGCATGCTGTACTTCCTGTCCGATGGCGACTGCGAACTCGTTGCCGGCCTTATGGAGCAGTTGGCACAGACCGGTCGCTACGAGGTACCCGCCGAGCTGCTGGCCAAGATTCAGAGCGTCTTTGGCTGCGGCTGGGCCAGCGAGGACGAGGTCCGCGCTGCCATCAAGAGTTGCTGGGACGCCAACGGCTACGTGATCGACCCGCACACCGCTTGCGGCTATCACGTCTTTGAAAAGGTCGCTCCCGCCGAGGGCGCCAAGGCTCGCGTGCTGCTTTCGACCGCCAGCCCCTACAAGTTCCCGCGCGCCTGCTGCGACGCCCTGGGGCTTAACGTTCCCGAAGACGACTTTGAGGCCATGCGCGTGCTCGAGCAGGCAACCAACACGGTCGCCCCGGCACAGCTCGCCGAACTCGAGTCCAAACCCGTCCGCTTCGAAGACGTCTGCGACGTCGATGAGATGGCAAGCTACGTCGAGTCTGCAGCAAAAAAGATGGCTACCGACTAAACCCCTTATTAAGCGCCGGCGCAAGCCGGCGCACCTTCTTTTATCAGATACCCACCGGGATGATGACGAGCTGACATGCGGGTCTGGCCGTTTAGTTCGTCGCGAGTTCCGCACGAGCCGGAAAGCACTTAATGTGCTTTCCGAGCGAGCCAGGACTGCCCGAGCAGCGAACTAAACGGCCAGACCCGCCCAGGAGGACCCACATGATCAAAATCACCGTCCCAGCAACAAGCGCCAACTTGGGCATTGGATACGATACCCTCGGCATGGCCGTCAGCCTCTACTCGCACTTTACCTTTGAGTGCGCCGACAAGCTCACCATCACGGGCTGCCCCGAGGAGTTCCAAAACGAGAATAACCTGGTCTATGTAAGCTTTGTCGATGCTCTGGCCGCCTGGGGCGAGCCGGCTTTTCCCGTTGCCATCGACATTCAGACCGACGTGCCCGTCGCCCGCGGCCTGGGTTCCAGCTCCACCTGCGTCGTCGCCGGCATCATGGCTGCCGCCGCGTTGACGGGCCATACCGTCGACCGCGCCGAGCTCGTCCGCATCGCCACCGAGGTCGAGGGCCATCCCGATAACGTCGCCCCCGCTATCCTGGGCGGTGCCGTTTGCTCCTTTACGCCGACTGATTCGCTCCCCCAGTGCCTGCGCTACGAGGTGAGCGATCGCTTGCGTTTTATTACCGTGATTCCGCCCTACGAGGTGCATACGAGCGAGGCGCGCAAGGTTGTGCCGCAGGAGATTCCACTCTCCACCGCCGTATGGCAAATGGGCCGCATCGCCGGCATGACGCGCGGCCTGGAGACTGGCGACCTTGACCTGATTGCCGCCGCCAACGACGACCGCATCCAGGAGCCCTATCGTCGCCGTCTGATTCCCGACTACAACGCTGTGCGCGACACCTGCCTTAACGGCGGTGCCAAGACCATCTGGATCAGCGGTTCGGGCTCGACCCTTATGGCTGTGACCGACGATACCATCGTGGCAAAGTTCCTGCAGGTCAAGCTGCGCGAGCAGTTCCCTAAGTGTGATACGCATATTCTGACGTGCGACACGGAAGGCGCTCAAATCGAGTACCTGTAGACATCCTCCTCATATACCTGTCCGGGACGGTCGGGATGTTCCCTCAAAATCGTCCTCGCGCATGAAGGCCCCTTGTCCTGCTCCTGCGGAGCGACGGACAAGGGGCCTTCGCGCTGCGGAATGATTTTGAGGGAACATCCCGACCGTCCCTGCGCCCACCTTGCTGAGGATGTCTACAGGGACCCACGCTTTGAAGGGGCTCCGGGCTGATAGTTTTGTTTTTTATTGATAGGGGCTCTTGCTAGGCTGGAGCCCTGACTAGAGGCAGGCCTCGGCGATGCGCTTTTTTAGTTCGTCGATGCCGGTGCCGGTTTGGGAGCTTGTGATGATTACGTTTTCGGCCGGGACGTTGAGCTGCTTTTTGATGGCTGCTGCTTGGCGGGCCTGCTGGGTGCGGCTGAGTTTGTCGGCCTTGGTGAGGCAGACGATAAAGTTGAACTCGTTGCCCTGCAGGTAGTCGATCATGTCATGGTCGAGTTTACTGGGGTCGTGACGAATGTCCACCAGTGAGACGACCAAGTTAAAGCTGCGCTCGGAGTCGAAAAAGTCGCCGATAAGCTCGGCCCAGCGGTCGCGCTCGGCCTTGGAGCGACGGGCGAAACCGTAACCCGGCAGGTCCACGAAATGCACGTCATCGGCCTCAAAAAAGTTGATGTTGCTCGTCTTGCCCGGCGTGCTCGAAACCTTGACCAGGTTCTTGCGGCCAAAGAGTTTGTTCATGATGGAGGACTTGCCCACGTTCGAGCGGCCGACGAAGCTCACCTCGGGACAGGTTGACTCGGGAATCTGCGAAACCTTGCCGTAGCTGGCGACGAACTTGGCAAGCTGGTAGTTAATTGAATCGGCCATGGACACTCCTTGGTCGTAGGTTCTTACAAAACGGGCGTGCTATTGCGCGGCGGCGATACGACGAACGATGTCAAGCGTGATGCCGCTCGCGGTGCGAGCGTACTCGTCCAGATCGAACTCGCGCTCGCAAAACGCGTCATATGCCTCGTCACAATTATCGCTGATAGCGCGCAGTACCAGGCAATCGACACCATTCTTGGCCGCGATGTGCGCAATTGCCGCGCCCTCCATCTCGACGCAATCGGCATGCGTGGCCTCAATCGCAGCGTTACGCATGGCGTCACCCGTAACAAAGCGATCACCCGTGGCGATAGTGCCACACAGGAACTGCTTGGGGTCCTTCTCCGCAGAAGTCTCATCCGCCGAGGCATCCACAAATCCATGCTCGGCAAGCACGGCGGCGGCAACATCAGCCAACGCCGGTGTCGAGACAAACTCCTCGAGCCCCGGCGCGGACTCGGCGATGAGTGCCGTATCGGTATCCAGATAGCGCAGGCACTTGCCTATAACCACGTCGTTAATATGGAGTTTAGGGTTTAGGCCGCCCGCAATGCCCGAAAACACAACGGCCTGCGGGGCGTATTTGCTGATGAGATGCTGCGTTGCGGCAGCGGCGTTCACGGTCCCCATGCCTGCCGTCGTGGCGACTACTGTCAGACCCGAAAGCCCACCGTTCACAACGGTCAAGCCCGCCTCCTGCGACTCATGCGTGCCACTCAGCTCTTCCTTAATCTGCGCAACCTCTTTTTCGAGTGCGCCTATGATCGCGATGGTTGCCATGCCATCCCCCAAATCCGTGCAAATTGCTTATCCACGGTATGGTACCAGCATTTTGGCTCAACCGTGTCAGCACCAAGCCGTTAGGCCAGTACAGCTCGGGTATCATAAAGGGGCAAAAATGGCTTGTTAGCCGATGGCCGACCTGAGCTCCGCACGGCGCTTTTTCATACCGGCCATAACGGCATTGCGCAGCTCGGGCATGCGCGCGGTATCCATCTGAGGTACGCCCTCAAGCTTATAGGGAATGCCCAGTTGCTCGTACTTGACGACACCCATCGTGTGATACGGCAGCATTTCCAGGCCCACCACGTTGTGCCATGGAGCGATGAGGCGACCGAGCTTCTCGCACTCCTCCACCGTGTCGGTAATGCCCGGCACCACCACGTGGCGGATAACGACCTTGATCTTGCGACGTGCAAGTTCATCGCCGAACGCCAAGATGCGTGCGGGATCGCAACCGGTCAGCTTTTTATGCTCGACCGGGTCGGCATGCTTAATATCGAGCAGTACCATGTCGGTCTCGTTGAGCACGGCATCGAACTTCTCGGGGTGGTTGGGGTCAAATGCATAGCCACAGCTATCTAGGCAGGTATGTACACGGCCATCGGGGTTGTTATGCATAGCACGAAACAGATCGGCCAAAAACTCGGGCTGCAGGAGCGGCTCGCCGCCGGACACCGTAATGCCACCGCTGCGATAGAACTCGTGGTTACTCTGGAACTCATCCATCAGGTGTTCGACGGTCACCATGGTGCCGCCGTTGACCGACCAGGTATCGGGATTGTGGCAATACGCGCAGCGCATGGGACAGCCCTGAACAAACACCACAAAGCGGATGCCGGGTCCGTCGACCGTTCCCATCGTCTCGATCGAATGCACGCGGCCAAGGGCAAACGCAGAGTCCTCGGGACGAGCGTCCACACCCTCAAGCGTCATTTCTGCCATTCGCGCTACCTTGCCTCTCCTTGGATGCAACCAATTAAAATGCCAGAGTCATTCTAGCCCATGCGTTTGCGTTTAAACGTCTCGGACTAGAACGGCACGTTTTAATCTATCCCCCATCACCATGGCTGGGGGCTACGTCGAGATGTCAGGCTGAAGAACGCTCGCCTGCGGCCTTTACGCCTTAAGCGTGAGCACCGCACCGAAGGCGGTCGGGCCGCAATGGCTCGAGATGACGCCGCCGACCTGAGTCCAGGTAACGTCCTTAAAGCCCAGATCGTGCGCATAGACTTCCATGTCGTCGCGCAGCTCCTGGGAAAGGCCTACCGAATACGCCAGGCCAATGTGTGAGTAGTCGATCTCGCCCTTCGCAACCATGTGGTCAATAAAGGCGCGGGCGCACTTGAGCATAGAGCCGCGGAACTTCTTGGTTGCCACGAACTTGCCGCCCGTCACCTCAATGCAGGGCTTAATCTTGAGCAGATGGGCGCCTAGGAACGCGACGTTGGACAAACGACCGCCTGCCTTAAGGAAGGCAAGGTCGGTAGGAACAAAGCCCAGCAGCACACGGTCCATGACGGAATTCGTAAAAGCAAAGATCTCGTCGACGGTGGCATCGGGGTGAGCCTCGATGTATTTGGCAGTCTCGACGACAACGAGCGACTGGCCCACCGAGACAAAACGCGTGTCCATGGAGTAGACGTAGTCGCGACCCTTGGCGGCGATCTTCGATGATTGATGGGAGCAGGTCGTTGCCTCGGAATACGCGAGATGCAGAATAGTCGCGTCGGGCTGCTCGGCATGGATACGGTCATATACGTGCGCAAAATCTGCCGGCGCACAGCCGCTGGTCTTGGGCATCACACCAAACTCGTTGCAGCGCGAGTAAATCTCAAGCGGATCGATGGAGCCGTCCTCGACGGTCTCGTCACCAATCGTGACATGCATGGGCACGCGCACGATGCCGTAGCGCTCGCAAAGCTCCGGCGTCACATCCGACCCAGACTCAACCACGATTACGTACTTGCCCATTATTATCACGACCCATCTCAACATTGGCTTTTCAATACATGGCACGCGCCGCCGCACTGTTGCACAACGGCGTCCAAGCGCCAAAGAGACGCCGCCCCTTGCACACAACAAAGGACAGCGTCTCCCTGGAAAACTCCGTGCATCCTGAGATTCTACACGGTTTATTAAGGAGTGTTACTTATTCCGCAAACGGTCGCTATACGCGATAAACGGTAGCTGGCCGCGGTAACTGCGACACATTCCGCCCAGCAAGTCCAATCGTACTCCATGCACGGTTAATGCACGAGGCGGTAGAAATTCATCGATACCGCACCCTCGGCGTGCAGCTCCATCGCCGGAACCGCCGGCGAATAGGTCCGGCTCGTAAGTGCTGCCTCGCCGCCATTTGCAAAAATCTCGACCATCGTAGTGTCCGAAAGCACGCGCAGGTCGCGAAGCTCGCTGAGCTCGATCGACCTCCGGTCGCGCCCATAGCCTTCGTCACCCATGTCGAGGGTAAGCATCCCGTCTGCATAGCGCACAAAGACACCCTTGCGGATTTCGAGCTCGATCACCTGGGCGCCCTCACAGGAAACCACAAGATCAAACAGGCGGCCCGGCTCCTCAACGGTTTCACCGCCTGTCGCGCGAACGCAGTCGCCGCGCATCCCCTCAATCTCGTGCGCCGGCTGCTGACAGAGCTTACCATCGCGCATGTTCAGCTCTCTCGGCACCGTCAACGCGCACTGCCACCCGCGTGCCACCGTCGGGCTTTCTGCCGTCGCATCGGGGCATCCCGACCATCCGATCATCAAACGCCGACCCGCAGCATCCTCAAAGGACTGCGGTGCGTAGAAATCAAAGCCGGCATCGACCATCGGGGGCATGCCCTGCCCGGTGATCTTAAAACTCGGCGCCTCCCAATCGGCCTCGATGGGAAACCACACGCACTGGTGCGGATTGCGGTAACGCCAACCATCGGCGGACACACCCTGCGGACAGCAAACGAGAATAAGCTCACCATCGAGCTCAAACAGATCGGGGCACTCCCACATAAAGCCAAACTTCTCGCCCAACTCAATGCGCGTCGCATAGCTCCAGTCCTCTAGATCGCTCGAGGTATAGACAAGCACGCAGCCGCGGTCGTCTTTCGTACGAGCGCCCAGAACCATGTAGTAGATACCATCGTGTTCAAGGATCTTGGGGTCGCGTACGTGCGTACCGATATCGTCGGGGTAATCGACCGGCCCAACAGCCACACGCTTCTTGCCCAATTCGTCGGGATTCTCGGCAACCATATGAATTTGGTTTTGCTCACGGCCCGTCAACACGTAGTCGTAATCATCGCGGTCAAAATGCTTGACGTTGCCGGTATAGAAGTAGTGAATCTTGCCGTCGTGTACAAAGGCAGAACCAGAATACGCTCCGCTCGAATCCAAATCGGAATCGGGGAACAGCACAGGGCCGCAATTCTCGTACGTCACAAAATCCTTTGTTGTCAGATGATTCCAAAGCACTGGACCGCCATGCGCAGCATCGAATGGATCGTATTGGTGATAGATGTGATACGTATCACCAATCTGCACCAAACCGTTGGGGTCGTTGAGCCAGCCAAGCTCAGGCTCCACATGGAACAGGAGCCTATCGGGGTCGGACGCGATGCGACCCGCCGTCTCATCCTGTCCGGCACGCCACTGCTCATAGTCCGCGCGTGTCACCTTATTTTTTTGATTAAACATCGCCGTTGACTTTCTCGTCTATGGGGAAGGACGCTCGACTCACACGAGTCGAACGCCCTTCCCCAAATGGACTTATCCTCAGATTACGCTGAACGGCTCAACTAGAAGCTGACATCAAAGCCAGCACCAGCGCCCTCTTCATCAGTGGTCGGCACGCCCTTTGCCTTGTTGTAGGCAAAGATCAAGACGATCGGCACGATAAAGGCGATGAGATTGCCAGCCACATACCACACGAGCGTCTCGGGCGTGACGATGAGCAGGCCAAGCACGCCGGTCAGACCCTGACCGATGGCGCGCACCTCAAAGAGCTTCACGAAGGCACCGCCGCAGCCTGCACCGATGCAAGCGCAGATGAACGGGATGATCGAGTAGCGCATGTTTGCAGCAAAGATTGCGGGCTCGGAGATACCGACCAGCGTCGGGATAAAGGACGACATGCAGATGTTGCGCTCTTTGGAATGCTTCTTGTGAATGAGGTACATGCCGATGGCGCCGCCGCCCTGGGCGATGATGGAAACCGACCAGATGGCCTGGATGTAGTTGAAGCCAGTCGTGGCGACGAGGTTTGCCTCGATACCCTGGATGAACTGATGCGTACCGGTAACGACGAGCGGCTGCAGGAATGCGGCAAAGACAAAGGCACCGAAGACGCCCATCCTGTTGTACAGGATATCGATTACACCGGCGAGGACGTCGCCGATCAGGTTGCCGAGCGGGCCGAACACGGTGAACAGGGCGACGTTAGCAAGAATCAGGGTAACGGTCGGGACAAAGACGAACGAGACGACCTCGGGGATGTACTTCTGGGCAATCTTTTCGACCTTGGCCATAAACCAGGCAGTCAGGATTGCAGGGAACACGCCGCCCTGGAAAGCAACCATGGGGATGGAGAGCGGACCAAAGTTCCAGTACTCAGCACCCGTCGGATCCATAACGAACGTGTTTCGGTTCATAAGGCTCGGGTGAACCATGACGATACCGACGAGGATGCCCAGAATCGGGTTACCGCCAAAACGCTTCACCGCGCTGTACATAACCAGGACAGGCAGGTAGTCAAACGTGGTGGCGATAATGGCAAAGAAGCTTGCGAGGTTCTTGAGGAACTCGCTGTGGTCGGCAAGGCTGCCCTCCATGCCAAAGAGGCCGTTGGCAACGATCAGCGACTTAAGGCCGATGATGATAGCAGCGCCGACGAAAGCGGGAATGATGGGGATAAAGATATCCGAGAATACCTTGAGGACCGAGAAGAACTTGCCCTTCTTGTCCGCCTCGGCGCCCTTGACCTCGGAAGCGCTGATCTCCTTAACGCCCGTCAGAGCCATAAACTCATCGTAGACCTTGTTGACGGTACCGGTACCGAAGATGATCATGAGCTGGCCGCTGTTGTACAGCACGCCCTTGACGCCATCGATGTTCTCGAGCTCGGCCTTGTTGTACTTGCTCGTATCCTTGAGCACCAGACGCAGACGCGTAACGCAATGCGTGGCGCCCTCGATGTTCTCCAGACCGCCGACGTTATCGACGACTTGCTGAGACACTACTTTGTAGTCCATGTTCCTCTCCATTCCCTTACGAAATCATAAAACGTTTTGATGCCATTACAGAGACGCGATCGTTGCATTTGCGCACTTGAGCGTACCGTCGGTGACCGTCAGTGCCACACCCTGGCCCTGCTTATTGCAGAAGCGCGCGTTAAGCGCAACATCATCGACAAAGATGGTCGCGATATCGTCGTCAACGACCAGGCGCACATGATGAGTGCCCTCGCCCTTAAAGAACAACGGACGCTCGAGGCCCATGTTGTTGACCTGGAACCACGGATACTGGGGGGCCGCCGTAAACTCGAGCTTGCCCTCACGCAGGTTGGCGCGGAACTCATAGGCAAGACCGGACTCGGCGTCCTCGGCAAGCTTCACCGAGAAGCCGGCAGCGTCACCGGCGAGCTCGATGTCGGCATCGAGCATATAGGTGGAACCGGCATCCGCGGCGAGCACCTGCTCGACCTTGCCCGACTCGCAGGAAAGCTCAAAGGCCTCGACTGCCTTAGCCTCGCCAAAGGCGCCAAGCATGCTGTCGGGGAGCTTGGTGCCGAGCGTTCCGTCAGCACGCTGAACGATCTCGAGAGGCATAAAGGTGCCACCCCACAGGTAAGAGCTGGGGTCACCGCCCTCGTCACGCGTAGGAACCCAACCAAAGAGAACGCGGCGCTCGCCATCAAATGCGGTACGTGCGGCATAGTACGCGCGGCCATCGAAGGAATCGTCCGCAGGAGTGATCCAAGGACCGTTGATAGAGCGAGACATGCGGTAACGGGTCTTGTTGCCATCACTGTACTCGGAGAACACCAGATACCACCAGTCGCCCATCTTAAAGAGATCAGGCATCTCGAACATGGTGTACAGGCCCGGATTCCACCAGTCGCCCTGGAACTCCCAGGTATCCAGGTCCTTGGAGGTGAACTTGACCAGACGACCGGTCATCAGACGCTTGTCCTCGCCCACACGCGTGCCGAGGATGAGCATGTACTCTTCGTTCTCCTCATCCCAAAGCACAAAGGGATCGCGCCAGTTGCGGTCATCGTAACCCTCCTGGGGCGGAAGCAGCGTCTCGGCGATGTTCTTCTCCCACTTGACGGCGTCGTCACTCGTTGCGTGAAGAAGAACCTGCTTCATCAAGCGTGCCTTGACCTTATCGCGATTGCAACCAGTGTAGAGCGCATGGTACTTGTCGCCCACCTTAAACACCGTGCCGGCATAAACATACTGGTCGACTTCCTCGTCGCCGCCACGCTCAAGGCTCTCGCCAAAGTCTTTGTAATTGACGAAGTCCTTGGTTGTCGCGAGTGCCCAGCCAAACGGCTCTCCGAAAGGTCCGGGGTTTCGCGTGTCACGCTGATGATAGAGATAGAACGTGCCGTCCTCGCCGTACGGCATGATGTCGCCTACCCAAATTCCCTCAGGCTGGTAATACACCTTGTGCATCCGAGACTTCCTTTCTCACGAGATACTAACTCGGTACAACTGCAAGATATGTCAATCGTTTTCATATGTCAAACGTTTTCACACCAATACGTCTTTTCGCAGTTCCAGTCGTCGGCAAACGGTTGACATATGCCGGCGAACGGTCATCAGAGGTGTTTGAGGAATTCTTTTGGCACGGGATGAACTACGCGGTTTTACCCTCAATGAGTTCAACGGGGAGCTTGATATTCGATTCGGGCTTTTCGCCGTTAATAAGAGCAATGATGGATTGCGCCGCGAGCTCTCCGATGCGATCGATATCTTGGCGTACGGTTGTTAAGTCAGGCATAAACGTCATAGTGCGGCGGGCACCATCCGCGCCCACGACCTTAATATCGCCCGGAGCGCTCAAGCCGCGCTGCTTCATCACGTTAAGACAGATAGCCGCCATCGTGTCGTCTCCCGCAAAGATGCCGTCAATATCGGGGTTCTCATCGAGGATCTTCGCAACGACCGCGCTCTTTTCGTCGTCGGGCTTAACGAACTCAACCTCACGGACAAGCGCGGGCAAACCGGCCTGCTCAACAACATCGAGGTAGGCATCGGTACGCTTATTGGCAGGCATGCGCATGCGGCTATTGCTGCGCAGGCACAGGATGCGTGAACATCCGTCATCGATCAGGCGACGCGTGGCAAGTTCGCCGATGCTATAGCTGTCGCTCGCAATCTGAACAGAGGCTTCGCCAAGGTCGCAGTCGATACCAACCAGACTCAAGCCCATCTCGGCATACGCCTCGGCACCGATATTAAGCGAGTTGACGATGACGCCATCAACCATATTGCGTCGAAGCATGTCGATATAAGAGCGCTCAAGCTCGGGTCGATTGGCGCTATTGCACAGCAGCATCTTAAAACCGTTTTCGGCCAGGGTATGCTCAATGACTTGAACCACTTGGGCATGAAACGGACTGCTGACATAGGGGACGATCATACCGATAAGATTCAGGCGACCGTTGAGCATGGCACGGGCGATATCGTTGGGCGTATAGTTGATGCGCTTCATCGCGGCATGGACCTTATCGCGGGTCTCTTGGCTAATATAGCCACGATTATTAAGCACACGAGATACCGTAGTAGGCGAAACCCCCGCCACCGCCGCAACTTCCTTGATGCCAGGCTTAGCCGTATCCTTAGAACGAGCACTCTCGCGAGCCATAGCACCCTCCCCCATCAACATGTCATACGTTTACATACGAACAAAGCATACCCCAACAAGAGCGGGAAGACGGTAACAGTACAAGTAAGTAAACGACTCATCCAAATAATTAGGAGAGTTCCGCCTAACGGGTGACTACACAGGACCCCACATGGCCGGTTTTGGGTTATTTCCCAAAACATCCCGCAGGACGCAAAGAGGCTCCGCCGCGCAACGCGCGCAGCGGAGCCTCTTTGCATGTCCGAGGACGTTTTGGAAAGTAACCCAAAGCGGCCCGGCGATCCTGCAGGAGTTAAACCCCTTTAGAACTTGTCGTGGAAGGTACGCGCAATGACCTCGTCCTGCTGCTCCTTGGTGAGCGTGTGGAAGTTCACGGCATAGCCGGAAACGCGGATGGTCAGCTGCGGGTACTTCTCGGGGTGAGCCTGAGCGTCGAGCAGCGTCTCACGGTTGAAGACGTTGATGTTCAGGTGGTGGCCACCCTTCTCGGCATAAGCGTCGAGCATGTGGACCAGGTTATCGGCCTGGGTCTCGGAAACTTCAGAAACCTTCATAATGTGTCTCCTTCGATTAATAAGCGCCGGCCGAAACCGGCGCGCTATCAGTAATCGTTATTGTTAGTATAGCACTAACAATAGTTACTCGCCCAGCTGATCAAGGTCGATATCGCCAAAGAACACCTGGTCCTCCTTGCCGAGCGCACTCGGGATGATGGAGAAGGTGTTGGAGATGCCGTCCTGAGCATCGCGGAACGGGAGCTTGGAAACCGAAGACAGCGAAGCGATGGCGCCATGGCTATCGCGCTTGTGCATGGGGTTAGCACCCGGGGCGAACGGCTGGCCAGCCTTGCGGCCGTCGGGCGTGGAGCCGGTCTTCTTACCGTACACGACGTTGGAGGTAATGGTCAGAACCGAGGTCGTGGGCACGGAGTTGCGGTAGGTGTCGTTCATGCGGATGTACTCCATGAACTGGTGCACAACGTCGTGAGCGATCTGGTCGACGCGGTCGTCGTCGTTACCGTACTTGGGGAACTCGCCCTCGGTCTCGAAGTCGACGATGATGCCGTTCTCATCACGGACGGGGTGGACCTTGGCGTACTTGATGGCGGACAGGGAGTCAGCCACGACGGAAAGGCCAGCGATGCCCGTAGCGAACCAGCGGTGCACGTGCTTGTCGTGCAGGGCCATCTGGATGCGCTCGTAGCAGTACTTGTCGTGCATGTAGTGAATGATGTTCAGCGAGTTGACGTACACGCCAGCGAGCCACTTCATCATGTCGTTGTACTTGGCCACAACGTCGTCGTAATCGAGCGTATCGCCCTCGACGGCACGATACTTGGGGCCGACCTGCTTCTTGGAGACCTCGTCAACACCGCCGTTGAGTGCGTACAGCAGGCACTTGGCCAGGTTGGCGCGGGCGCCGAAGAACTGCATCTCTTTGCCGATGCGCATGGAGGACACGCAGCAGGCGATGCCGTAGTCGTCGCCATGGTAAACGCGCATGAGGTCGTCGTTCTCGTACTGGATCGAGGAGCTGGCGACAGAAGTCTTGGCGCAGAACTTCTTGAAGTTCTCGGGCAGACGGGTCGACCACAGAACGGTCATGTTGGGCTCGGGGCTGGTGCCCATGTTCTCGAGCGTGTGCAGGTAGCGATAGCTCATCTTGGTAACGAGCGTACGGCCGTCGACACCCATGCCGCCGATGGACTCGGTGACCCACTGCGGGTCGCCGGTAAACAGGGCCTGGTACTCGGGGGTACGGGCAAACTTGACCATGCGGAGCTTCATGATGAAGTGATCCACGAACTCCTGGATCTGCTCCTCGGTGAAGGTACCGTTGGCAAGGTCGCGCTCAGCGTAGATGTCGATGAACGTAGAGGTACGGCCGATGGACATAGCGGCGCCGTTCTGCTCCTTAACGGCAGCGAGGTAGGCGAAGTACATCCACTGGATGGCCTCCTGCGTGTTGGTAGCAGGGTTAGAAATGTCGAAACCATAGGTCTCGGCCATCATCTTGAGCTCGCCGAGGGCGCGGATCTGCTCCTGCAGCTCCTCGCGATCGCGGATGTTGTCGGCGGTCATGACCGTCGGGGTAGAAGCCTTCTGGGCCTCCTTGTCCTTGATCAGGTAGTCGACGCCGTACAGGGCAACACGACGGTAGTCGCCGATGATGCGGCCGCGGCCATAGCCATCGGGCAGACCGGTGATGATGTGAGCCGAGCGGCAAGCGCGCATCTCGGGGGTGTAGACATCGAAGACGCCAGCGTTGTGGGTCTTGCGCTCGAAGGTGTAGCGCTCGACAACGTTCTCATCGACCTTATAGCCGTGCTGGCTGGCAGCCTGGCAAGCGATGCGGATACCGCCGTTGACGTGCAGCGCGCGCTTGAGCGGCTTGTCGGTCTGGAGGCCGACGATGGTCTCCTTCTCGCGGTGGGCGTTATCGATGTAGCCAGCGGGGTGGCTCACGATACCCGTGACGGTCTTGGTGTCCATATCGAGGACACCGCCCTGCTCGCGCTCCTTAAGCAGCAGGTCGAGAACCTCGCCCCACAGCTCCTTGGTACGCTCAGTCGGGCCGGCGAGGAACGACTCGTCGCCCTCGTAGGGGGTGTAGTTCTTCTGGATGAAGTCTCGGACGTCAACCTCTCCCGTCCAAATGCCTTCCTTGAAGCCTTCCCATGCCTCCTGCATTGTGTAACCACGCTCCTAGTTACGTGTAATGCGGCGCTCTCTCACACCGCTGCTTATTGAATTCTTGAATGTTCGGCTTGCACTACCGGCTTCTTCCGTTCTTCACCACACATTGGTGCAGGGAAAACGTTTGTCCACCTTGGAACTACAACCCAAAACCCAAGATTTCACCCGTTTGAGAAGGATAACATAGCGACCCTCTCCATCTGGGCTGTTATATGTTTCTTTTTTTATATCATAAGGACGTTTTTTACAAACCCGCAGGAAATGCGAGTGCAAACAACTACCGTTCACCGATTTGTATGTTATTTTTCCTTGCCTTTGTACGACGTTCGCTCTAGCTGTTATGCCAGCTTTAGCAGGGTAAAGTGTCTCAGAGACCCTACAGAAACTGCAGGGCGGCCACGGGATCCCCCGTGGCCGCCCTGTGGCGTAGCTAGTTTTTAGCTTTGATTGCCGCTTGGCATTAGGCGGCTGCGGCGGCCTTGTCGGTCGTTGCCTTGCTATTGCCGTTGCCCTGGCCCTCAAAATGCTTGTAGCACCAGCTGGTGACCAGCGGGGTCAAAATAGCCGTAACGATTGCGCAGGCAGCAACCTGTGCCGTAGCCGTCGCGAGCACCGCACCGCCGTACATGGCCCCGTTGACGCTTGCCATGGCAGCAGGCGTGGCCACATTGGCTCCGGCGCAGCTCGAAATGGCCGCACCTGCGACACCCGTACCGCCCGTGAGCTTATCGACCGCGATAACGGGAATTGCAAAGACCACCGAACAGATCACGCCGAGCAGAATACCGGGGAGACCGCCATTAATGAGCTGGCCAAAGGTCATGGTCGAGCCCATGGCAAAGAAGACGAGCACGATGATGGCGGAAAGTGCCGGTGCCATCATCTTCTTAAAGCTGGGGAACAGGTTACCCAGAATAATGCCGACGACGATCGGCAGAATGGCACCCACGAGCGACCAGCCGATCGGGGCCTGGCCGGCAACGCCGAGCACGATCATCGTGACCGGAGGGCCGACAACCAGCGTGGTGATGGCGACAGCGCCACGCTCAGCCTCGTTGCCCATGGTACCCATCAGCCCAGCGTACATAGCGTTGTTGGCGCCGGTGCAAGCCGCCAGCATCACCATGGCAGAGATGCCAAACAAGTTGTCGTTGAACACATAAAGGATGAGCAGCGACATGGCAACGACCACGATCTGCTTGACGGCGATGATGATGGCGCCGCGGGCAGCGGCGGCAGGAGCGCTCTTAAACGAAATCGTCGTACCGACGATGAGCAAAAAAGCGCCCACGAGCGGGCCAGCGCCCTGCTGGGTCATGCCAAGCGTAAAGCTGCCGAGCGTTTTGAACAGGTCGGGGAATAGCGTGTTGAGCAGACAGCCCAACAGAAGCGGCACCAAGATATTGGCGCCCGGGATGGAGGACATCTTAAAGAACGGCTCCTTTGCCGCCGGCGCCTCCACCGCAGCCGATTCACTCATATATATCTCCTTTGGATGCATGCGAATCGTAGCCGCATGCGCCTATATCAGAAAGAAGGCGACGGTCCCGAGTCGCAGGAGCCGTCGCCGAATAATCGTCGCGGAGTATTACCCGTCCAGAACGATGCCACCGTCGCAGTCACCGATCTCGCCGTTCACGAAGCTGGCGAGGTCGGAAGCGAAGAACAGCACCATCTGCGCAGGCTCGCTGGCCTGGGCGGCGCGGCCCAGAGGGATACCGTTGATGATGCGCTGAGAGTTCTCGTCAGAGAGAATCGAAGTCATATCGGTAAGGGTAAGTGACGGGCACACGGCGTTACAGCGGACGCCAAACTTGCCGCCTTCCTTGGCGACTGCCTTGGTCAGGCCGTTGACACCGGCCTTAGAGCTCGCGTAGGCCGCGGTGCCGAGCAGGCCGCCACCGATCTTGCCAGCGACAGAGCTCACGTTGACGATAGTGCCGGCATGGGCCGCCTTAAAGTGCGGGTACACGGCGTTCATCATAGTGAAGGTACCGTTGAGGTTGATGTCGATGGTGCGACGCCACTCGGTGTCATCGATCTCGTCGAACTTCTTGGTGCTGATGACGCCAGCGCAGTTGATCAGGATGTTGGTTTGCGGCAGGTCCGTAAAAATCTGCTCGACGGTCTCGCGCGCCTTGGGTGCATCGGCGACATCGAGCTGATAGAACTTGTTGCCCTCGCCAAGCTCGGCCACCGCGGCCTCGCCCTTAGCAGCGTTCCTTGCGATGAGCGCGACGTGTCCGCCGCCCGCAACGATGCCCTTGGCAATCTCGAGGCCAATGCCCTGAGTGCCGCCGGTAACGATCGCGGTTTTGCCCGTGAAGTCAAATGCCATGACTCCAACCCCCTTGATTCAGGTGTCTCCTTGCGGGAAGTTGGAGCATCGCACGTGGCGATAAATGAGTCCCAGTCGTCATGGTGGTGACAACCCCTCGCCTAACCGCGGGCATAATAGTTCTTTGAAACGCTTCAGCGATTGAATTTTTTACTCTTTATGCGCTCTTTATATTGCCCACTGCATGAGACCCGAATACGCGGGTATCATCTTTCACCGAAAATAGTTTCTAGTGTTAGGGGTTTTCGGTGGAAGATACCGATTTCCGTGAACTTGGGCGTCAGCTCCTTACCGAGTTCGGCAGCATGCATCAGCGCATTTCGCGCTTTGCGGACAAAGCCCTCGGCGGCGAGATGGCCGTCATGCGCGCCCTCATGCTCGCTGGCGGTTCGCTCACGCCGAGCGAACTCGCCGATCGCGCCTGGGTCTCGAGCGCCCGCATCGCCAATATCCTACGCGCTCTCGAAGCCAAGGGCTGGGTCGAGCGCGAGCACTCAAAGACCGACCGTCGTCGCGTACACGTCACGGTGACCGACAAGGGATTCCAGGATCTCAAAATCAAACGACGGGAATTCGAGGAGCGCACCGCGGCCTTCCTCGAGCAGCTCGGCGAAACAGATACCCAAGAGATGGTGCGCCTTCTAAGACGTGCCAACGAAATTATCGACCGCAATCAAGAAAGGAGAGATGCCGAGTGAGGATTCTCAAGCTCTTTAAAAAGCACGTCCTGGCACTGTTCACAGCTATCGTACTTATCGTAATCAGCTGCAACGCCGATCTGGCGCTGCCTACCTATATGAGCGACATCGTCGACGTGGGCGTGCAGCAAGGCGGCATCGCCTCGCCCGTGCCCGACACCATTCACGCCGAATCGCTCGACGACCTCGAACTCTTCATGAGCGCCAAGGACGCCAAGGCTGTGGAGGCCGTGTTTAGCAAGGCTGACAAAAACGGCATTCGAACGTACAAGGGCACCGAGGAAGAGCGTGCCGATGGAGGCAAAATTACCGACATTATGAGCCTGCCCGAAACCGTCGTCCTTTCGCTCAACCAGGGCATCGACGCCGACTCCATGGGAGACATGACCGGCACGTCCAGCGAGAAAGACAGCGACGCCGCTCAGGCCATGCCCACGCCCGAGCAAATGGCAGCGATGACGCCCGAGCAGCTCGCCGAGATGCAGCAGAAGGCCGCAGCGGCGCAGAATATGCAAAAGCAGATCGACGCCGACGGCGGCAAGATCACCATGAAGAGCCTGCGCCTGGGTGTCGAGGGCGGTCTGGTAGACCAAAGCAAGCTCGTCGAGGGCGCCAACGATATGGCGGACAAAATGGGCTCCATGTCGGGCTCCATCGTCACTCAGCGCGCCGTGAGCTATGTACAGGACGAGTACAAGGCGCAAGGCATCGACCCCGCCGACGTGCAGAACGCCTACCTGGGCCGCATGGCGACCACGATGTTTGGTCTGTGTCTGGTGTCGCTGGTCGCCACCATCCTGACCGGCGCCGTGGCTTCGCGCACCGCCTGCTCCATCGCCCGCGACCTGCGCCGCGAGACCTTCAACAAGGTTATGCACTTCTCGCCAGCCGAGGTGGGCAAGTTTAGCCAGGCCTCGCTCATCACCCGCTGCACCAACGACATTCAGCAGATTCAGATGGCCGCAACCCTGTTTATCCGCATGTGCCTGATGGCCCCCGTCATGGGCATCGTCGCCGTCATGCGCGTCCTGGCCAACCACACCGGCCTGGAGTGGACCATCGCCGTGGCCATCATCGCGGTATCGGCCGTCGTCGGCGTGCTTATGGGCCTCACCATGCCCAAATTCAAAAAGATGCAGAGCTTTGTGGACCGCGTGAACCTTACCGCCCGCGAGCTGCTCGACGGCCTTATGCCTATCCGCTCGTTCAACCGCGAGGAGCATGAGCTCGAACGTTTTGACAAGGCTTCGCTCGACCTGATGACCACGCAGCTCTACACCAACCGAGCCATGAGCTTTATGATGCCGCTCATGATGCTGGTCATGAATTGCATCACCGTGCTTATCGTCTGGTTTGGCGCGCAGGGCGTGTCCGACGGCGTAATGCAGGTCGGCAACATGATGGCGTTCATCTCCTACACCATGCAAATCGTCATGGCGTTTATGATCCTCACCATGGTTTCGGTCATCCTGCCCCGCGCCGAGGTCGCAGCCGAGCGCGTGGAAGAGGTCATCACCTGCCCCACGAGCATCAACGACCCCACCTCGCCCAAACTGCCCGCTGCCAGCGCGCCGCGCGGCGAGCTCACCTTCCGTGACGTGAGTTTCCAGTATCCCGATGCCCGCGCCGACGTCATTAGCGGTGTAAACTTCACCACGCACGCCGGCCAGATGCTCGGCATCATTGGCTCCACGGGCTCGGGCAAGTCCACGCTTGTGCAGCTCATCCCGCGCCTGTACGACGTCACGGGCGGCAGCATTTCGCTCGACGGCATCGACGTGCGCGACATGACCCTTTCCGAGCTGCGCCGCCGCATCGGTTATATTCCGCAGCAGGGTCGTCTGTTCTCGGGTACCGTCGAGAGCAACCTCAAGTTTGCCGGCGACATGGTGAGTGACGAGGATATGCGCCAGGCAGCACGCGTCGCCCAGGCGGAGGACTTTATCGCCGAGCGCGAGGACGGGTACGACTCCCCCATCAGCCAGGGCGGCTCCAATGTTTCGGGTGGTCAGCGCCAGCGTCTGGCCATCGCCCGCGCGTTGGCCAAAAAGCCCGAGGTCGTGGTGTTCGATGACTCGTTTAGTGCCCTCGACTACAAGACCGACGCGCGCCTACGCGAGGAGCTGGCCAAAAACGTTACCGACGCCGCACTCGTGGTCGTGGCCCAGCGCATCGCGACCATCATGCACGCCGACCAGATCATCGTGCTCGACGACGGCCACGTAGTGGGCACCGGGACGCACGAGGAGCTGCTGCACAGCTGCCCGGCGTACCTGGAGATCGCACAGTCGCAGCTTTCCGCCGAAGAGCTGGGGCTTACCCAAGAAGAAATTGCAGCCGTCACGGAAGGAGGCGAGCGCTAATGGCAGACGAGACCAAGACTCAGATTCCCAAGCCCACCCGCCAGCGTGGTCCCATGGGCCGCATGGGCCGCATGGGCGGCATGCGTCGCGGCGAAAAGGCCAAGGACTTTAAGGGCACCATGAGGCAGCTGCTCGGCTATATCGGCCAGCACAAGATTGCCGTGTTTGCCGCCGTCGCCTTTGCCGTGTGCTCGGTCATCTTTAACATTGTGGGGCCCAAAGTACTTGGCCAGGTTACGACCAAGCTGTTCGAGGGACTGGTTGCCAAGGTAAACGGTACCGGCGACGTTGACTTTGTCTGGATTGCCAAGACGCTCGGCTTTTTGCTCTGCCTGTATCTGGCAAGCTCTGTCTGCAGCCTCATCCAAGGCTGGCTCATGACCGGCGTCACGCAAAAGATTTGTTACCGTATGCGCAAGGAGATCGCCGCCAAGATTGCCGTCGTGCCGATGAGCTACTTCAACGGCCACAGCAAGGGCGACGTGCTCAGCCGCATCACCAACGACGTCGATACGCTCGGCCAGTCGCTCAACCAGAGCGTGACGCAACTTATCACGTCGGTGACGCAGATTATCGGCGTGCTCGTCATGATGCTGTCGATCAGCCTGCCGCTCACCGGCGTCACCGTGCTCACGCTGCCGGCCGCCGCGATTATCTTGATGGTGATGATTCACTTCTCGCAGCCGTACTTCCGCGAGCAGCAGCAGGTCCTGGGCACCGTCAACGGCATTATCGAGGAAGACTTTGCCGGCCAGAACGTCATTCAGGTGTTCGACCGCGCCGAGGCCTCGATCGAGGAGTTCGACCGTCAAAACGACCGCCTCTTTATTAGTGGCTGGCGCTCGCAGTTCCTGTCGGGCCTGATGATGCCGCTTATGAGCCTGGTGGGCAACATGGGCTACGTGGGCGTCGTCGTGGTGGGCGCGCAGCTCGCGCTGACCGGCAATGCCACGCCCGGCGACATCCAGAGCTTTATCCAGTACGTTCGCAACTTTACGCAACCCGTGCAGCAGCTGGGCAACGTAAGCAACACGATGCAGTCGATGGCCGCCGCCACCGAGCGCGTCTTTGAGTTCCTGGCCGCGCCCGAGGAAGAGCAGAAGGCCGACGCGCAGATTCCCGAGAAGCGCCCCGGCCACGTGGAGTTTGACCATGTCAAGTTTGGCTACACGCCCGACAAGACCATCATCCACGACTTTAGCTGCGAGGCACAGCCCGGCCAAACCATCGCCATCGTCGGCCCCACCGGCGCCGGCAAGACCACGCTCGTCAAGCTGCTGCAGCGCTTTTACGACGTGGACGGCGGTTCGCTGCGCGTCGAGGGCATCGACGTGCGCGACTGGGATCGCGCGGCACTGCGCGGCGAGTTTGCCATGGTGCTGCAGGATACCTGGCTGTTTAACGGCACCATCCGCGAGAACATCCGCTACGGACGCCCCGATGCGAGCGATGCCGAGGTCGAGGCCGCCGCTCGTGCTGCGCGCTGCGACCACTTTATCCATACGCTCGCCGGCGGCTACGACTTTATGATCAACGAGGAGGGTACCAACCTCTCGCAGGGTCAGCGCCAGCTCGTGACCATCGCCCGCGCCATTTTGGCCGACCGTCCGGCGCTGATTTTGGACGAGGCGACTTCCAACGTGGACACCCGCACCGAGGAGCTTATTCAGCGCGCCATGGATGCGCTGATGCAGGGCCGTACCAGCTTTGTTATCGCGCACCGCCTGTCCACGATCCGCAACGCCGACGTGATCTTGGTAATTCGCGACGGCGATATCGTCGAGAAGGGCACGCACGACGAGTTGCTCGCCCAGGGCGGCTTCTACGCCGATCTGTACAACTCGCAGTTCGACGAGGCGGCGTAAATTCTGCCGCGGGGAACGAATAACGCCCGAGAACGGGGGCGCAGGACAACCTGCGCCCCCGTATTTTGTTCTGCGGCCTCGAACCGCCTCCCCTGGAACTCGATCGACGGCCTCTCCCAAGCCACGTGACATCATTCCATTCTGGGGCCCGTCAACGTTTGCCCAGATAAAACCTGCCAAAATAAACCTGTCCCTTTTTGGTAGGTTTCGGGGTGGCAAGGGCTTGCACTTTAGCGTGCGACAGCGGATAATGCCGAGCATTCGAGAATACGCTTATTGCTCTTTCTATAGATTGAGGAGGCCCCTATGGCCATGGAATTCAAACGCAGGCTGCCGATCCCCATGGAGATCCGCGAGGAAATGCCACTTTCTGCCGAGCTTACCGCCAAAAAGCAGGCATTTGACGCCGAGGTCGCCAAAGTCTTTACCGGCGAGGACGCACGTAAGGTGCTCATCATCGGCCCGTGCTCTGCCGACCGCGAGGATTCGGTGCTCGAGTATATGAACCGACTGGCCAAGACCGCCGAAGAGGTCAAGGACAAGCTCATCATCATTCCGCGCGTCTACACCAACAAGCCGCGCACCAAGGGCACCGGCTACAAGGGCCTGCTGCACAACCCCAACCCCGAGGCTCCCGACGACCTGCTCGAGGGCGTCAAGGCCATCCGCCATATGCACCTGCGCGTTATTGAGGAAACGGGTTTCTTCACCGCCGACGAGATGCTCTATCCGTCCAACTACCAATACCTCGTTGACCTGCTGAGCTATGTCGCCGTGGGCGCACGCTCGGTAGAGAACCAGGAGCACCGTCTGGTGTCGAGCGGCATTTCGGTACCCGTCGGCATGAAGAATCCCACTGCCGGCTCTACCACCGTTATGCTCAACTCAATTTACGCCGCCCAGGCGCACCAGAGCTTCATCTTCCGCAACTGGGAGGTCGAGTGCGACGGCAACCCGCTCGCACACGCCGTTATGCGTGGCTACATCGGTCTCGATGGGCGCACCTACCCCAACTACCACTACGAGCACCTGGAGCGCCTGGCCGAGCGCTATACCGAGCACGCCGGCTACGCCAACCCGGCGGCGGTCATCGACTGCAACCACGACAACTCGGGCAAGCGCCCGCTGGAGCAGTACCGCATTTGCAAGGAGGTGCTCGACAGCTGCCGCCGTAACGAGTCCATCTCTAAGCTGGTCAAGGGCTTTATGATCGAGTCCTACCTGGAGGACGGCAACCAGCCGGTCGACGGCGGCGTCTTTGGCAAGTCGATCACCGACCCGTGCCTGGGCTGGGAAAAGACCGACTACCTCATCCACGAGATCGCGGAACGGGTGTAGGTTACGGCGTTTTACCAAACGCCGTAACGGCTCGACGCTGCAAACCCGCAAGGGCGGCAATCTGCCTTTCAACTTCGGCGGCATGACCAGAAGGTCAATGCCGCCTCGTTTTAAGGCACCTTGCTCGCTCTGGCGGGCTTTCGCTCATATGACCCAATCCGCTGTCAAGAGCCACAATGG